>JALZDF010000001.1 GCA_030862645.1 Chloroflexota bacterium | reverse complement strand
GCCGAAGGCGGCGAGGGGTCGGAGGAGTCCGCGCAGCCCTGAGGGGTGGTCACCTTCCCGAGGTCACTCCCCGATCAGCTCCTGGACCCGCTGCCGAATAGACTCGACGTCCGGCTCCAGGATGTAGCCGCGGCCGTCGCCGCGGTCGCCCTCGAACGTGATGAGCGGCGGCTCGATCAGAAGGTTGTGCACCTCGGCGTCACGGGCTCGGCGGGCAAGCTCGGCCAGGGTGGGCAGATCCTCGAGCGGCAGATCCGTCTCGAGCGAGTCGAACGAGTCGAGCAGCGCCTGCAGGTCGACGTCCGTCTCGCGATCGACGAGCTTGTCGACCAGCGCCACCACAACTTCCTGCTGGCGCGCCATCCGGCCGTAGTCCTGGTCGACTCGGGTGCGGACGTAGCGGATGGTCTCGGAGCCGTCCAGCTCCTGGTCGCCGGCCGGCAGGTCGAGGCTGACGATCGGGTCGACGATCGGCTCGGGGGGCGAGACCTCGATAGTGCCGACCGCCTCCACCAGGCCGGCGAAGTCGTCCATGTCGAGCACGAGGTGCGCGTCGATCGGCACCCCGTACAGGGTCTCCATGGCGCCGACCAGCTCCTCCACGCCGCGTTCGGTGTACAGCCCGTTGATCTTGCGCGGCCACGTCTCGCCGTCAGCCAGCGGCACGTCGACCGTGTCGCGCGGCAGGGACACCAGCGTAAGCTCGGACTGGTCGGCCGACAGGCTGGCCATCATCAGCGCATCGGTGTTCGCCACGTCGCCGGCCTCCTCGCGCCGGTCGTTGAGATCGGTCCCGATATAGAGGACCGTCCAGCGCCGATCGAGGAGCTCGGCGTTCAGCGACGGGCTGGCCGAGGCGGATGCGGCTACGCTGGCGGATGCGCTTGCCGACGGGCCGGGCTCCGTGGGCTCCGGGGAAGACGAGAAGATCACGAAGCCGATCACGATCGCGATCACGAAGACCGCGATGCCGATCAGGATGGCGGAATTGCGTTGCATGGCGGCATTGTGCCTTGTCGCGAGTGGCATCATCGGCGCCGATGACGGAGCCGGCAGCACCCATCAGCCTTACCGATCTCGAACCGCTGGCTCGGGCGCGGATGGATCCGGGGGCCTGGGACTACTATGCGGGCGGCTCCGGCGACGAACTCACCATCGCCGGCAACCGAGAAGGATGGAACCGCATCCGCCTGCTCCCGCGGGTGCTCGTCGACGTGTCGCGGGTCGACCTCTCCACCAGCGTCCTGGGCATGCCTCTGGCGCATCCGGTCGTTGTGGCGCCGACCGCAGCCCACATCCTCGCCCATCCGGATGCGGAGTTGGGCAGCGCGCGGGGCGCTGCGGCGGCGGGGGCGCTGATGACGCTGTCCACCATATCCTCGCATTCCATGGAGGACGTGGCGGCGGCCGCCCCCGGTGCGCCGCGCTGGTTTCAGCTCTACGCGCCGGACGATCGCCAGGCCACCCGCACGCTCGTCCTGCGCGCCGCCGCTGCCGGCTATTCGGCCGTCGCCGTCACCGTCGACCTGCCCTTGCCCGGGAACCGGGACCGCGACCGTCGCAACGACTTCGAGGTGCAGCTCGGCGTCCACCTCCCACCAGATCAGCCGGTCGACCCGGAGACCGGCATCGTCGTCCTGCCGACGATGGACTGGGACGACCTGGCCTGGCTCCGGTCTGCCTGCCCGATTCCGCTGCTTGCCAAGGGCATCCTGCGAGCCGATGACGCCACCCGCGCCGTCGACGCCGGGTGCGACGGCGTGTGGGTCAGCAACCACGGCGGGCGCCAGCTCGACACCTCGATCGCCACCGCCGATGCGCTGCCTGGGATCGTCGACGCGGTTGGCGACCGCGCGCTGGTCGTGGTCGACGGCGGCGTGCGCCGCGGCATCGACGTACTCAAGGCCGTCGCCCTCGGCGCGGACCTCGTCGCTGTCGGCCGCCCGGTGCTATGGGGCCTGGCTGCCGACGGGGCGGGTGGAGTGGAGCAGGCCCTGCGCATCCTGCGCGACGAGCTTTCGCTCGCCATGGCACTCGCCGGATGCCGATCGCTCGCCGACGTGACGCCGGACCTCGTCGCGTAGCCAGGCGTATCGCTGCCCGAGCCATGCTCCGGCGAATGCAACGGCCGGCTGGAGGGCCCGGCCGTGGCGACGAGCCAGAACTACCAGGCGACCTCGGGATCGAGCTCGTTGGCGACGAGCGACTCCCCGATGACGGTAAGGACGAGGACGAGGACGAGGTCAAAGCTGCCCTGGGCCAGCTGGGGTGGCCGTCACCCGACCAGGGACTGAGGCGTCGTCATGACGGCGAGGCCAGCGGAATTGGCCAGACGGCCGACTGATGCGCGCGGAGGATGGAGCCGAAGGTGGGATTCGAACCCACGACCGTCGGTTTACGAAACCGATGCTCTACCCCTGAGCTACTTCGGCGCGTGCGCGAGCGCCGATTCTAGCCCAATCCCCCGACCGGCGAAACCGGACCGCCGGTCAGCCGCCGACGAGGGTCTCGCCGCAGTGCGGGCAGACCGTATCGGTGTCGCCGACCGGCTCGCCGCAGCTCGGACAGGTTCGCTGCTCATCCATGCCGTCGGATACCGCATCCCGCGTGCCGATCCGACCCCGACCGACGAAGCACGCCTGCTGTGGCGCTTCCGATCACTATCGCCTGGTACTGAAAGAAGGAGGTGACGCATGGGAGCTGCCGAGCGGGGTGCGGTGACGAACCGTCCATCGCTGCCCGCCTGGCACGCCCAGCGACCGGGCGCCGTGAGGCCCGATCGTCCGACGGTCCAGCGCTGGCTCGACGCCTACGTCCGTGCCTGGCAGTCGTACGACGAGGCCTAGATCGCCGACCTGTGGACCGATGACGCGACCTGGATGTACCCGTTCGGAGTCCCTGCGCAGGGCCGCTCCGCCATCACCGCCGAATGGATGGCGGAGAAGGGCGCCTTCGCGGTGAGCGCCTACGACGCCCACTACGAGCCGATCGCCATCGATGGCGACATCATCGTCACCCACGGGCGGACGCGATTCTTCGACGCCGACAGCGCCGCAGTGCTTACCGCCTACGACAACGTCTGGGTCCTGCGCTTCGGCCCCGACGGCCGCTGCGCCGAGTTTCACGAGTGGTACGCCGCGCGGCCGAAGCACGGTGGCGAGGGCCCCGACGACGAGGCAAACGACCAGGGCCCAGGCGGGCGCCGGCCTACTCCGGTGGCATCCAGCCGTGGATCAGCTCGTCGTGGAAGCGCGGCGGCGCGTCCGGATCGGCCGCGGTCCTGGGAATTGGGGCCATCGGCGCCTTCCCGCGCGCCGCTAGCTCGTAGTAGGCGCAGGCATCGGT
>JALZDF010000167.1 GCA_030862645.1 Chloroflexota bacterium | reverse complement strand
AGAGTAGCCGGTCAGGCGCATCGGCGTCCCATCCGCGCGTCGCATCGGCGCATCCTCGCGACTCGCGCCGCCGCGGTGCGCGGCGGTCGTGTCGCGCTACGCGCGGCGATCGATCAGCAGGTTGCCGCCGTCTTGTTGCATGTCGGATCACGAGGCAGGGCCCAGAGCAACCGGCGGCAGCACCGGTCAAGGAGGCTGCGGAGCCGCCGCTTGTCACTACCTCGGATGAGCTCGGCTTCGTGAGCGGAGGCCAGCATTTCGAGCATCGCGTTCATGATCGAACGGTACCGCTGATATCGATGGTTGTCAATATTGATAACGGCCGATATAATGCCGCCGATGCGATCCTCAGACCCCGACGTGAAACTGTTGTCCGCCCTGGCTGATCCGGTGCGGCTCTCGTTCGTCCGGCAGCTCGCCGACAGCGACGGCGTCTGCGCCTGCGACTTCACCGAGTGTTGCACCGTCAGCCAGCCAACGATCAGCCATCACCTCAAGGTCCTGCGTGACGCCGGCGTCGTCGTCAGCCAGCGCCAGGGGACGAACATCGTGTACTCGCTCGCCCCCGACTTCAGCCGCCGATGGGCCTCTATCGGCGCCAGCCTTGCCGGCCTCGTCCAGGTCGCCTGATATCGAAGGAGTCCACCCGTGACCGAAGGTATCCACGAGATGGTGCGCGAGCGGTATGCCGCTGCGGCGCTGCACGCGGCCACCGGTTCCGGCGCCTGCTGCGGCCCGGAAAAGAAGATCGGTGCGGGCCTGTACAGCGCGCTCGAGCAGGAGGAGCTTCCCGACCAGGCCGTCCTGGCCTCGCTGGGCTGCGGCAACCCGACCGCGGTGGCCGAGCTGCGCGAGGGCGAGCGCGTCCTCGACCTCGGTTCCGGAGGCGGCATCGATGTCCTGCTCTCGGCGAAGCGGGTCGGGCCGGCCGGTCGCGCGTTCGGCCTCGACATGACCGACGAGATGCTGGCCCTGGCCCAGCGCAACGCGTCGGAAGCGCGTGCCACGAACGTCGAGTTCCTGAAGGGGCACATCGAGGCCATCCCGCTGCCGGCGGACTCGATCGACGTGGTCATCAGCAACTGTGTCGTGAATCTCGCCGTCGACAAGCCCGCCGTCTTCCGCGAGATCGCGCGCGTGTTGCGGCCGGGCGGTCGCATCGGAATCAGCGACATCGTCGCCGAGGACGAGCTGTCGGAGGATCAGCGTGCCGAGCGTGGCTCCTACGTGGGCTGCATCGCCGGCGCGCTGACGTTTGCCGAGTTCGAGTCGGGCCTGCGCGAGGCGGGGCTGGCGGATATCACGCTGACGCCGACCCACCTCGTGACCGATGGCATGCACAGCGTCATCGTCAAGGCCACCAAGCCGGGTAGCGAGGGCGCCCCGACTTCCGAGCCGGCGGCCGCACTGCCGATGTCCGCTGCCACCGGTTGCGGGTGCGGATCAGGCGGCTGCTGCGCCTAAAGCGCTCGATAGTTCGAGTCAGGCCGGCACTAACAGTCGCGTAACCGGCGCGGTTGCGGAGGCGCGGGCTCCATCTGCGGCGGCCCGATGCCGCCTTGAGACCCGGGTCGTATCATCGACATGCCTGCCGGAGCATGATCGAGGAGGAGCTGGCCATGCGCACCATCAACCGTCGGACCTTCCTGAAGGGCGCGGTGGCCACGGCGGTAATCGGCGGCCCGTTCATGGGCTTCGCGAACCGGGCCTGGGCGGTGAGCGCCAAGCCCTCGTTCCGGAGTCTGCGGCCCGTCGAGGACCTCCGCGATGCGCAGGTCCGGCTCTGGCTGCCCGACGGATTCCAGTACCGCTCATTCCATGACACCGAAGATCCGGTGGTCCTGACCGATGGCACGATCCTGCCTGGTCGACACGACGGCATGGGTGCCTTCGCGGGATCGCACGGCAACGTCGTGCTGGTGCGGAACCATGAGCTCAACAATCCGCCTGCGGGGCAGCCGCCGGGAACCGCGTTCGGCCCGGGCACGCCGTACGACGCGAGGGCGCTGGGTGGCACGACCACCGTGGTGACCAGCCCGTCCGGCGAAGTCGTGGAGGCCTTCACCAGCCTCAACGGCACGATGATGAACTGCTCGGGCGGCATCATGCCGTGGGGCAGTTGGATCACGTGCGAGGAGACGATCAACGGGCCGGACGTCGGGCCAGACTTCACCGGTGCGTCCAACATTCCGCTGGAACGGCCGCACGGGTTCATTTTCGAAGTCCCCGCCGCCGGACAGTCCGACCGTCAGCCGATCAGGAGCGCCGGCCGGTACGCCCACGAGGCCGTCTCGTTCGATCCGAAGGAGGGGATCCTGTACCTGACCGAGGACAACTTCGCGTTCCCGTCAGGCTTCTACCGATACATCCCTCCCAGCAACCCGATGGAGACCGGGCGCCTGGAGGACGGGGGCCGACTGCAGATGCTGGCCATCAAGGGTCAGCCGAACCTGGACCTGGCGGCGGAGCAGCCGCAACGGGCCACGTACAAGGTCGAGTGGGTCGACATCGACGATCCAGCCCCGATCTTCCCGTACACGCCCGGCACCACGGCGCAGACCGCCAACGACCAGGCCCTCGTCTACGTGGGGGACCAGGGCCGCTCGCTGGGTGCGGCGTACTTCTCCAGGCTCGAAGGCTCCGCCTATGACGATGGCGTCGTGTATTTCTGCTCGACGCAGGGTGGTGGGGCCGCCGAGGTCGCGGAGCCAGGTGAGCCATATCCGAGCGATTCGGCGTCCGGCTACGGCAACGGCACCGGCCAGATCTGGGCCTATCACACGAACAGCCAGACCCTGCAGCTGGTGTTCCAGTCACCAGGGGCCGAGACGCTCGACTTCCCGGACAACGTGACCACCAGCCGGCGAGGGACGCTGATCCTGTGCGAGGACAACGTCAACGACAACTTCCTCCGTGGCCTCTCGCGGGGCGGGGACCTGTTCGACATCGCCCTCAACCGTCTGGTCAGCCGGCTGACCGGGCAGCCGCGGTTCAATGACGAGTTCGCCGGATCCACCTTCAGCCCGGACGGCGAGACGCTCTTCGTCAACATCCAGGCATCGCGCGGGATGACCTTCGCGATCTGGGGCCCGTGGGAGAAGGTCGGCGTTTGACGGATCGCTCGGACGAGGCGATGAAGGAGCCGCCTGACCCGGGCGGCTCCGTCGCATCCACGATCGGCTCATTCCTGACCGACCTCGAGTGCACCGCCTGCACTGCCCGCTTCGGCGCAGATGAGCCCCTTGGCGTGTGCCCGGCATGCGGCAAGGTCCTCTTCGCGCGTTACGACCTCCATGGGTTGCGTCGAGCGATGCCAACGCCAGACTTCTCCGGTCGGCCTTGGGATCTATGGCGGTACCGCGAACTGCTGCCGATCCGCGAGCAGCGACATGCCGTCAGCCTGGGCGAAGGCGCGACGCCGCTGATTCCGCTGCCACAAAGAGCACTCATGGCGGCCGGCCTGCCCGCGGCCGAGGTGCTCCTGAAGGACGAGGGCGCCAATCCGACCGGCTCGTTCAAGGCTCGTGGGCTGTCGGTAGCCGTGGCGCGGGCTGCCGAGCTCGGCGTCGAGCACGTGGCGCTCCCCTCGGCCGGCAACGCCGGCGCCGCCGCC
>JALZDF010000114.1 GCA_030862645.1 Chloroflexota bacterium | reverse complement strand
GACGACGAAGATCGTGTTCGCGAGGTCGATGGTGAACACGGTTCAGCTCCACTGGTGAGACGCCGCGCTCCCCCGCGGCTCGGGCGCCGGCCGAGCATACCGTGTCCCGTCGACCACGGCGTCCGACTGCCGCCCGCCATTCGCGGTGACCGGGTCCAATGTCGCGTCAGGCGGCACAGGGCGCAGGTCAACGGCCGTGGCAAGATGACGCGGTCCAGCCAAACCGATGCGCCGGCGGGCCACCGACACCGACCGACGCGTCACCGCACTCGAGAGGAGGACGCCGATGGCGCCTCGCGTCATGACCGTCTCCGGACCGATGCCGCCCGAGAAGCTCGGCTTCACGCTCCCGCACGAACACACCGGCATCAGCCTCTGGCACATCGCCAACCGCTGGGACTACTGGGAGCTCACGCCCGACGACGACCTGATCATCGACGAGCTGCGTGACTTCCGGAGGCGCGGCGGCGGGACCCTCGTCGACCTCACCCCGCCTGGCGTGGGCCGCGATCCAGATCGGCTCCGGAGGCTGGCCAGCGCCTCGAGCGTGAACATCGTGATGGGTACCGGCTGGTATCGGCAGGCGTACTACCCCGCCGAGGCGCTCATCGATCGGCGCGACGTCGACGACCTGGCGGCCGAGCTGGTTCAGGAGCTCGAGCACGGCGTCGCGGGAAGCGGCATCCGGCCGGGCATCATCGGCGAGATCGGGACCGACAAGCCGTGGGTCAGCGCCCTCGAGGAGCGAGTGCATCGTGCCGCCGCCCGCGCGGCGAAGCAGACCGGCATGGCCATCACCACCCACGGCGTGCAATCCCCCGTGGGGCTCGCGCAGCTCGGGATCTTCGTCGAGGAGGGTGTCGATCCGGCGCGCGTCGTGATCGGCCATGCCGACTCGTTCCACGACCTCGACTTCTATCTCGAGGTGCTGGCCATCGGGGCCAACCTGCAGTTCGACTTCCTGGGGCACCGGTTCGGGGTGGAGGAGGCGCTCGAGCCGCGCCTGGTCGAGACGATCGTCGACCTGCTGGAGCGCGGCTTCGCCCCGCAGCTGCTGCTCAGCCAGGACGTGTGCCACAACGCGCAGCTCAAGTCGAACGGTGGCTTCGGCTACGTCTACCTGCAGCAGCACTTCCTCCCGACCCTGCGAACCGCCGCGGTGGGAGAGGGCGAGATCCGCCAGATGACAATCGACAACCCGGCGCGGATCCTCACCATTCCGTGAGTCCGGCCATGCCGGGGCCGCGTGACCCCGTTGTCGATCTGAAGAGGATCGGGTTCCTGCTCGAGGCCGCCCAGGAGCCCGGCTACCGCGTGCGTGCCTTCCGCAGCGCGGCGGCCACGCTGACCAGGATTGGTGCCGACGAGCTGGCCGCCCGCGCCGCCCAGGGCACGCTGCGCGAGCTGCCCGGCGTGGGCGAGGTGACCGAGCGCACGATCCTCGAGAGCTTGCGGGGCGAGGAGCCGGTCTACCTGCGTCGCCTCGAGGCCGTGGGTGCGACGCCGTTGGCAGAAGGCGCCGCCGAGCTTCGAGCCGCGCTGCGGGGCGACTGCCACGCCCACACGGAGGCCTCGGACGGTGGCGCCAGCATCCGTGAGATGGCGGAGTCCGCAATCGAGCTGGGCCATGCCTACCTGGTGATCACCGACCACTCTCCGCGCCTCACGGTGGCGAACGGGCTTTCCGCGGAGCGGCTTGGCGCGCAGCTCGCCGAGATCGCGGCCCTCAACGCGGAGCTCGGCCCGTTCCGGCTGCTCACCGGCATCGAGGTCGACATCAACGAGGACGGATCGCTCGACCAGGACCCGGACCTGCTCGCGCAGCTCGACGTCGTGGTGGGCAGCGTCCATTCGGCGCTGCGCTCGGAGGAGCGCGCCATGACGATGCGCATGGTGACCGCGCTGGCCAATCCCCACCTCGACATCCTCGGCCACTGCACCGGCCGCATGCGGACGCGGAAGCGCAACCGGCCCCCATCGGCCTTTGATGCGGAGCTCGTGTTCGCCGCCGCCGCCCGCTTCGACAAGGCGATCGAGATCAACTCGCGCCCGGAGCGACTCGACCCGCCGAAGCGCCTGCTGCGCCTGGCTGTGGAGGCGGGATGCCGGGTCGCGATCGACTCCGACGCGCACGCTCCCGGCCAGCTCTTCTGGCTGGGAAACGGCTGCGAGCGGGCCTTTCTGTGCGGCGTCACCGCGCAGATGGTGGTCAACGCCATGCCGCCCGACGAGCTGCTCGGTTGGACCGCCTCGCATGCCGCGGCCGGACCGGTCTGAGCCGCCCACGGCCCGATGGCCCCGGCTGGCGCACGATCTGCACTCGGTCAGGGTGGGGGAGCCTGTTGCCCACTCACACAGGAGGAGTTGATCCGATGTCCGTCGCCAAGGTGACCGAGCTGTCCTGTACGTCGAGCGAGAGCTTCGAGGACGCCATCCGCCAGGGAATCGAGCGCGCCACCAAGACGCTGCGTGGTGTCCGCAGCGCCTGGATCAAGGAGCAGCGGGTGCTCGTGAGCGGTGACGGCGCGATCGAGTTCCAGGCGAATATCCTGGTGACCTTCGTCCTCGAGGACTGAGCCCCTCTACGTCTCTTCGGCCAGGCCGATGCGCCCCTCCCGGCGCACGAAGCGCGAGCGGTAGGTCGGGTTGCTGACGCGCTGGCTCACGGTCTTCGCGTCGAGCGGCTTGCCGCTGCGCGGCACGGCGTAGCGGCCGCGCTCGACGATCGCGGCGGCCAGATCGGCGGCGGGCAGCGACCCCCGCTCGCGGAGGACCGCGATCATCTCGTCGTGGAGCGCCACCCGTTCGCCCGACGGGGCTGCGCTGACCGTGCTCGGAGGGCCCGCACGCTGCGGCCGGTCGCGCACAGGTGCTTCGGGCGAAGCGGGCTCGGTCTCGCCGGCCGCCCCAGCACTGGCCAGCTCGAGGGCGGCGACACGTTCCGCGAGCGCCTCCAGCCGGCTGAGGAGCGCCTCCGTTCCGCCGGCCGCCGTGACCTCCGCGCCGCTGCGCTCGGCGTCGATGCGCTCCTCCACCCAGCGGCGCACGAGGTCGCCGGGACGGACACCGGTCTCACCGGCGAGGTGCTTCAGCGCGTTGACGCGGCGCGGATCCAGGCGAATCGACATCGCGCCTTCGTCGGGGGCACCGCCCTCGGTCCTCGGGCGTGGCGTGTAGGGCCGATCACCCCCGCGGGGCTGGTACGGCCGGTTACCGCCGCCGCCGGGCTGGTAGGGCCGATCACCGCCGCGGGGCTGGTACGGCCGGTCACCGCCGCCGCGGGGCTGGTACGGCCGATCACCACCGCCGGCGCGTTCGCGCGGCTGCCAGTCTCCGCGCCTCTGCGGCGGGCGGTCCGATCGGTCTCGATCGGGTCGATCGGGCCTGCGGTCGGGACCGCGTCGGTTGAAGCTCATCGGCGCGAACGATAGACCCTTGCCTCCTTCGGCGCCAGCGCCGCCGTCAGAACGAACCGGAGCCACCACCGCCGCCCGAGCTCCCGCCGCCGGAGAATCCGCCCCCTCCGCTGCTCGATGAGGACGAGGAGGGCGGCGTCGATCCGACGCTGCCGAGGGCGTCGAACATGCCGCCGATGTCGGGGATGGCCGACCCGGAGAAGATGCTGCCCGACCCCTCGCTGAGGCCCCCGGGCATGTCCGCTGCCGATGCCGCGGACCAGGCCGATCCGGGGCTCGAGCCCAGCCAGAGCGGGTAGTACGCGCCGACCGGCGAGCCGGTGGCCTGCCTCTGCTCCTCGAGGCCGCGTGCGAGTACGCCGGCCACCTCGTCGTGGAGTCCGAGGGCCAGTCCCCACACCACAGCCTTGTCGGGACTGTCTGCCAGCCTGGCGATCTCCGGCTGCTCGACCACTTCGCCCATCGTGCGGGCCTGGTCCATGGTCTTCGCCAGCGTTCGCCGGTACGCCTTCAGCATCGCGTCGACGTAGGCACCCTGGGACGTCCGCCTGCTCATCGCCTGCCCGAAGCCGATCGTGCCGATGCCGCCGAGCAGGAGCGCTGCGCCGAACAGGACAGCGCCGCTCATCGGCAGGCTCAGGCCGAGCGCCACCGTCCCGGCCCCGACGACGGCGATGCCGATGCCGCGCCAGGCCATACGGCCGATCGCCTTCGAGGGCAGCTCGCCGAACCAGCCGAGACGCACGGCCTCCTTCTCGAGACTGGCGCGCACCTCGCTCATCTCGGCGTTGACCTGCCAGAGGCGTTCGCGGCTGAGCCGATCCGAGCCTCGTGCGAGGCCCTTGAGCGCGGCCCACGCCTCTCGCTGCGGACGCGGCAGTCGATCATCGTCGTGGCCGTCTGGACGCAGCTCGATGGCCGGATCGGTCAGCGGGTCCGGATCGTCGTCGCTGCGCGCGTCGCTCACCTGATCGAGGTTATGGAACGCGAGGCGGCCGCTCTGCGCGAGCTCGGCCAGCAGCGTGTTCGTGCTGTGGCCGTCGGCGCGGCCGGCGCGCACGACGGTCGCAAGCGGAGGCGTCATCCCGGCGGGCGGCCCGGCCATCAGGATCGACGGCGAGTCGGTCAGCTCGGGATCGTCACCCTCCCGGCGCCAGGTCCACCACGCCCCCCCGAGGCTGACCGCCAGCGCCAGCGGCGCGCCGACCAGGCCGAGCGCGGCATTCGCGACGCGGGCCACCGTCAGCGGGATCGTGTCGGGGGCCATCCGCTCCTGGACCGCCTCGATCGTGTCGAGCGTCGCGGTGTCGAGGTCGCCTTCCACGGCGCGCGGCACGAACTCGCTGTCGACGAGGCCGGTGAGCTCCGCCTCGTCGATGTGCTGGCTGATGAACCCGGACCCGCCGTACAGGCTGACCTTGCCGTGCACGCGATCCTCCTCGAGGCCGATGAGCAGCACGAGTCCGTCGTCGAACCCGGACCGCCCGATGCCCCACTGGTCGATGAGGGCGGCCGCCTTGGCCAGGTTGGCGTCCTCGCTGATGCCCGGGTCGACCTGCGTGTACACCACGATCTCCGCGCCGGTGGCGGCCTCCACCGCGTCGATGCGTGCCTCGAGGTCGGCGATGACGTCCGCGCTCAGGACGCCGGCGTCGTCGTAGACGGCGCGATCGCCTTGCGGGTCGGGAAATGGAGGCCCCGCGGCCAACGTGGCGGTGGCCGTCAGGACCAGGAGCGCGAGCGCGCTCGGGAGCGCGCGAGCCCATCCGTTCATGAATTGCAGCATACTGGGTGGCATCCATCTTGCGGCCGGACGGCCGCATCAGGTGGCCGTTGAGACCGGTGCGTCTCGCGCCGCCGCCCTGGCCGGCCCCCATTGCGGGCCGGTCCGCGAACCCCCTGGAGAACGATATGAATCCTCGTGTCGGGGCGCCTGTCGCCCTGCTGATCGCCGCGGCCGTCACGGTCGCGGCCACCGCCGGCGTCGCCGCCATGGCCAGGGTGGAGACGCCCGCGAAGCCCCATCCGGTCGTCGACGGCTGGAGTGCACGCGCTGAGGGAACCGTCCTCCGCGGCCGGAGCCCGGTACGCGGCGCGGTCTTGTCGGGCACGCCGAGTCCGTCGCCGGCCACCGAGATTGAGGGCATCGCCAGCAACTACCCCGGCACCGCCGGCTGGATCGGCCAGGCTACGGTGGCGCTCCCCGGTGACCTCGGCGGCCGCTACACCGGGGAGGTGAACGGCCACGTCACCGTCTGCGCCGACCGGTGCGCCGAGCTGCCGGTCGTCGACTGGTGTCAGTGCTACTGGGGCACGGCTGACGAGCGCGTGGTGGACCTCTCGCACGCCGCGTGGGCGCTCGTCAGCGATGCACCTCTCGAGACGGGCCTCGTCGAGGTCCGGGTCATGCGGGAGGGATGATTATCAGCTGCAGCTGATGGTGACCGACGCCGGCTCGCTCTCGAGTCCGGGGACCGTTTCGGTGAGCTCCGCCCTCTCGCCGCCGGCGATCTGCGACGTGACCGTGCCGCGCGTTCGGAGCTGCTCGCCGCTGGCACCGAGGGCCACCAGCTGGCACTTCGCTCGTCCGGGTTGTGAACCCTCGTTCGTCACCGCGTAGGTAATCGCGTATCCGAGCGGCTGCGCGGCCTCGACGCGGACGATCTCGGCCTCGTACGGACCGACGCCGCGCATCGATAGGCTGGCAGCCACCGCCAGCGCGGCGATCGCCAACACGATGGCGACGACCACCGTGCCGTGGTACTGCGAGGCCGATGGCGTTGCCATGCCGGCGCGGTTGCAGATCTCGCAGATCGACTCGTCGGGACCGATGTCGCGGCCGCACTTGATGCAGTGGCTCGGCTCGCCGCCGCCGGTGGCGGCCGTCATCGGCGCTTCGACTCCGGCAGGCGCTCCCCGGCATTGATCGGGACGGGCAGCCAGTTCTCCTGCGGCGCGAGCGGGCATGACCAGATCGGGTCGTACACGCACGAAGGGTGGTAGGCGAAGTTGAAGTCGAGCACGAGCTCGTTACCGTCGAGGCCGAGGTCGGCGCCCTTGGCCGAGTCCCACAGGTAGCGGCCGCCGCCGTACGTCTCGCGGCCGCTCGTCGCGTCTCGGAACGGGATGAAGATGCCGCCGGTGTACTCCTTCAACCAGAAGACGGAGAGGCGGCATGGCGTGCCATCGACGGTGAAGCGCACCCAGCCGATGCGCTCGAACGGGATCTGCACGCCGTCGCCGGAGTGAGGCACGTCGAGGGCGGGCGCATCGGGGTCGGGTTCGAATCGGGCGCGCAGGTCGAGGGTCGCGTCGTGGCGGAAGTAGGCCAGCCCGTGGAAGTCGCGACGCTGGGCCTCGGGAATGGCCGAGGACGGATGCGACCCGAAGAGCCGATCGCGCGCCGAGCGATAGGCCACCGCGCGCATCGGTCCAGGACGCGTGTCCTCACGCAGGGAGGCGTACAGCTCGGCGACCCGCCGTCGCCAGTCGGCCAGCGCCAGGTGGTGAGCGGTTGGGTCGGTCATCGGGTGGTCATGATGCACGAGAAGGGG
>JALZDF010000092.1 GCA_030862645.1 Chloroflexota bacterium | reverse complement strand
GATGCCATCGTGGAAGGCGCGCAGCGCGTCGGTGTCGGACGCGCCTCGCGCCGCGAGGAAGGCCTCGCGGATGCGCAGGATCTCGAGGCAGCCGGTCAGGTAGGACGACGCCTGCGTGGGCCAGGCGCAGTAGCGGGTCACCTCGGCCCTGGCGGTCGGCTCCGTGAGGGCGGTGTGATCCGTCATGAACCGAACGGCCTCGTCCCAGGTCATCTCCCCCATGTGCAGGGAGGTGTCGACCACGATTCGGGCAGCCCGGAAGATGGTGGCCTCGTACTGGAACATCTCGTGGCGCAAGTCGGTGAAGAACCCCGCCTCGCGCATCATCCGCTCGGCGTACAGCGCCCAGCCCTCGCTGAAGTAGGGCGTGCGGAATGCCTGGCGAAGTCGCGACGGGTTGGCCTTCGACATCACCAGGTGCCAGTGATGGCCGGGATACGCTTCATGGACGGCGGTGGTCGGGATGCCGGGTGACGAATTCGAGGCGAGTCGCTTCTGGATCTCGTCCTCGGATGCGCCGTCGGGCGGGTACGGCACGAAGAAGTGGCCCAGCATGCGGTCGCTGAAGGGCGGCGGCTGCATGTACGACGCGACGGCCAGCACGGGCCGCTGGAACGGTGGCGAGGGGACCACCGCGCACTCTTCCCCCTCCGGGAAGGAGACGAGCGCGTGCTCGCGCAGGAAGACCCGAGCTCGCTCCGTCCAGTCCTCGTAGCCGATGCGCATCGCCTCCGGCGTGCGCGGATGGTCCTCGTTGAGCTCGTCGAGGACCTGCTTCCAGTCATCGGTGCCGCGCAGCTCGAGCGCGCAGCGCGTCAGCTCGGCTGCCAGCTCGTCGTAGGCCGCCTGGCCGCGATCCCGCAGGTCGCGGGCGCCGAACCCGAGCAGCTCCTTCTCGCGCAGGAGTGCCGAGTAGCGGGCCTCGCCGAGCATCCACTCGCCGGTCGCATGCGGCCGCATCCGCTCGAGGAACGCCACGTACTCGTCGTAGGCCGATGCCGCCGCCTCCCCCGCCTCGGCCAACTTGGCCTGCAGCCGGCCATCATCCATCTGCGCCGGCAGGATCTCGCGGACGTAGCGCGCGCCGGCACGCGCCTGGTTGGCGGCACGATCCAGGAAGATCTCGGGCACCATCTCGGGCCGGAGGTTGCGCTTCCCGTCCTCGAGGTTGTCGGGGACGAGCCGCATTCGGGCCACGGCGGCGTCGACCAGGTCCTCCATCGGGCGCAGCCGGTGCAGGAAGAGGCCGAAGATGCCGGTCATGCCGGGGTTGAGGTACGTATCCGGCTGGCGGCGCCAGACCTCGAAGTCCTCGGTGATCTGGCGGCCGCGCAGGATGCTGATGACGAGGTCCCGGTCGATGAGGTCGTCGAATTGCAGGCCGGCCTCGTCGACGGCACGGAAGCGCTCGAGCCATTCCGTGTCACTCCGGCGGCGGCGCTCGAACGCCCCCTCCGAGAGGTCGTCGAGCTGCTCGTCGAACTCGGTCAGGCCCAGGCCGCTGGCGCGGACGGGCGACTCGGCAAACTCGGCGTCGAGGAACTCGGTGGACAGCTCGGCGAAGGACGGCATGCATCAACCTCTGTGCGGCCCGGGGAGGACCCAGTCTAGACCGATGAGGCCCCGCGATTCGCACCGGGGGTCATTCTTCCCGAATCCGCATCTCCGAGACGCCGCCGGCGAGCTCGAGCTCGTATCGATCGGGAGCGGTGGCGAACCCGGATGACTCGAGGCGCAGGTGGGAGCCAGAGGCATCCATCCGCCGGGCGTCGAATCGGAGGCGCGAGACGCCGCCGCGCGCGCTGAGCGCGATCGGGACGCCGGCGGGTCGCGAGATGCGCATGCTGCTCGAGCCACCTTCGACGACGATGCGGACGGTGCCATCGGGTCGTGGCAGGCGCAGCGTCAGATGATTCACCCCCCCGCGCAGGTCGAGGCCGGCGAACGACACCGATCGCAGATCCCCGTCGAGATCGGTGATGCCGCCGTCGACCTCGATCGACCATGGAAGCGAAGGATCTAGGCGCGCCGCGATCTCGCGGCTGCGAGTGTCCATCATCCGACGCCGGTAACGGATGTTGACCGTGCCGTCGACGCTCCGCATGTCCGGCGGAGGACCGATGAAGCTGGCGACGATCAGCTCCTCACCCGGATCGCCGGCACGGAGCGTGAGCCGGGTGGCGGCGGTCTCCGCCACCATCCGAACCTGCTGGCCGAGGGGGGCTGCGCCGATGTTCAGTCGCGGCGCGCCGGTGGCGAAGACGAGCCGGGCGCGTCGCGCCTGTCCGCGCGGCGCGAGATAGGTCTCCCCCACCATGCCGCCGCGGGTGGCGGCATGCAGCCGCTCGACCTCCACGCCGAACGCGTCGGCAAGCCCGGACAGCCGCCGAATCGATGCCGCATCGAGCCCGTCGGCGCGCGCCAGGATCGGCTCGTAGCTGCGCGCCACGTCCGCCAGGCGCTGCGGATCGACGCGCACCATGGTCCGCCGCCGATCCGCCGGATCCGCCTCGCGCCGCACGAAGCCGGCGCGCTCGAGCCGATCGAGGATGCCGGTGACCGCACCCGTCGTGAGGCCGGACAGCTCGGCCAGCCGTGTCGGCGTCATCTCCGGCTCGGAGGCGGCCAGCTCGAGGCTGCGCAGGTCGGTCGGGTTGAGCCCGACGCGGGCGGCGACCGCCTCGTGGACGGCGATCGACAGTCCGATCAGGCGGCGCAGGACGTCACGCGCGGTTGACATCATCCGGCGTTCTGGTTCATCATGCGTATATCTTAGTATCTAAGAGACTTAGGAGATTCATTATGGGAGACCATCATAGCAGCGCCATCGTCGCCCGCGGTCTGACGAAGCGATACCGCGGCCACGTGACCGCGCTCGACGGAGTGTCGTTCGACGTTGGCACGGGAACCATCTTCGGGCTGTTGGGGCCGAACGGAGCGGGCAAGTCGACCACCGTCAAGATCCTCACCACCCTCACCCGCCCGGACAAGGGCGCAGCGCAGGTGGCAGGCATCGACATCCTGCGAGAACCGCAACGCGTGCGCCGGGTGATCGGAACGGTCGGGCAGCGTATCGCGGTCGACCCGGAGGCGACCGGGCGGGAGAACCTGGAACTGGCGGGCCGCATCCACGGAGTTGCCGGCCGTGCCCTGCGTGGGCGGATCGACGACCTGCTCGAGCGATTCTCGCTGCGGAGAGCGGCCGGCCGGCTGGCACGCACCTACTCGGGCGGCATGCAGCGCAAGCTCCACGTGGCGACGGGGCTCATCCATCGGCCCAGCGTGCTGTTCCTGGACGAACCGACCACCGGGCTCGATCCCGAATCGCGGGCGGACCTGTGGACCGAGATCGAGCGCCTGACCCGCGAGGACGGGTTGACCATCCTGCTGACCACGCACTACCTGGAGGAGGCCGATCGACTGGCGAGCCGACTGGCCATCGTCGATCGAGGTCACGTGGCGGCGATCGGGTCCCCCGACGAGCTGAAGGCGGAGCTGCGCGGCGACGCCATCGTCGTCGACCTCGCGGACGGGCCGATCGACGGCGCCGCCGTGCGCGCCGTGGCAGGCGTTCCGGGAGTGGCCGACGCACTCGTCGAGGGTCGCTCGCTGCGCGCGCGCGCCGAGCGAGGCGCCTCGGCAATGCCGGCCCTGATCTCCGCGCTCGAAGGCGCCGGCATCGGCGTCGCCTCGGTCAGCGTCAGCCGCCCATCCCTCGACGACGTCTATCTCCGCCATACCGGCCGGGCATTCCGGCAGACAGAGGAGGCCTTCGCATGACCGCCATCGCGCATTCCACCCTCATGACCGCGCGCCACACCCGCGTCCTGCTGCGACAGCCGTGGTTCGTCGCCATCACCCTCGTGCAACCGATCATCTGGCTGCTCCTGTTCGGCGCGCTGTTTCGCAGCGTGACCGACATCCCAGGTTTCGATGCTGGCGGCTCGTACCTGGACTACCTGGTTCCCGGCGTCGTGGTCATGACGGCCCTGATGAGCAGCGGCTGGTCCGGGATGGGAATCATCGAGGACATCGATCGAGGTCTGCTCGACCGCTTCCTCGCCGCGCCACTGCATCGCTCGTCGATGATCATCGGCCGCATTGCCTACGAGGCATTGAGCCTGGTCATCCAGGCTTCGATCATCGGTGGTCTGGCCTGGGTGATGGGCGCCACGTTCGCCGGCGGCGTCGGCGGCTATGCCGTCCTGGTCAGCTGCGGCGTGCTGATCGCGGCCACCTTCGGCTCACTGTCGAATGCGTTCGCGCTGCTGCTGCGGCAGCGCGAGTCGGTGATCGGCCTGAACACCATGCTGACGCTGCCGTTGACCTTCCTGTCGGCCGGCTTCATGCCGCTGGAGCTGGCACCTGACTGGATCCGCGGCGCGGCACGCGTCAATCCCGTGAACTGGGCGATCGAGGCCGGCCGCGAGGCGCTGCTGGCGAGCCCGGACTGGGCCTTGATCCTGCCGCGCGTCGGGGCGCTGACGGCGGTCGCGGTCGTCAGCGTCGTCGTCTCGACGCAAGCGTTCCGCGCCTACCAGCGCTCCTCGTAACGCGGACCGAGTCCGGGCGCCGCCCTGACCGCTCCGTCGGCAGGGGGGCGCTCATGTTCGCGGGCGCTGTCATGCCCCGCCGATGATCTCCAGCACGGTTCCATCGGGTGCGCGGAAGTGACACCAGGCAGCGGTATCCGTCCGCTCAATCTCGGTGAGCATCTCCAATCCGGCGGCCTCCACGGCGGCACGGGTCGCATCGACGTCGTCGACCCGCAGGCCCACCATCGGGCCGGTCGTGAAGAAGGCATGATCGGGGTCGCTATCGGCATAGACGTGCAGCGCGGCGTCCGCGCCGAGCCGGAACCAGGTCGCGCCTGCCGCCTCGCGGAGCACCGGCAGGCCGATGAGGTCGCGGAAGAGCCCGACCATCTCCTCGAAGCGATCGGTCCGAAACCCGATGAAGCCGACGCCCGACGAGCCCGTCGGCGCAACCGCCATGGACCGCAGGTGTCGCACCCTCGGACCGTCCTTGGCGCGTCGCGGACCCGTCATGCCGGCCAGGATGTCGATCGGGTGCGCGACCCACGCCGCGCGTCCGGCGATCGGCAGGCGCGCCGCCCGCGACCGCAGCCCGCCATAGGCGCCGGCAATGCGTGCCACGACGTCGAGGCGCCCGTGGGGCGTCGCGAACGAGTGGTCGAACGTGGATGCGTCCCCGGGATCGAGCGCACGAGGCGGTCGCTGCACGCCGTCCTCGACCCAGTGGTGCTCGCCCGCTTCATCGGTGCGCCACGCACCGGTCTCGACGGCCGGCTCGGCCCCGATGGCCGCCAGCGCATCGGCCAGGCGAGAAAGGTTGGCAGCGTCCGTCGCGGGAATCACGTCGAGATCGCCCGGGCGCACGTCCGGCGCACCGTGGGCGAGCGCGCCGACCGAACCGCCGACCACATAGGCGACGCCATGCTCGTCGAGCGTCGCGAGCAGCGGCGTCAGGTCGAGGGCGTCGCTCACCGCGGGGGAGGGAGGAGGCGCCCGTAGCGCTCGGAATCCGCGGCGGCAGCCGACTGGATGGCGTTCAGCGCCGCGCCCTTGCGCAGGTTGTCGCTGCTCACCCACAGGGCGAAGCCGCGCTCCCGCCCTGGGATGGCACGCAGGCGGCCGGCGAGCACCGGGTCGTGCCCCTCGACGTCGAGCGGCATCGGATGGCGTTGGGAGCCATCTGCCGGGCGGTACTCGAGGCCCGGAGCCGTTCGCAGCGCCGCCTCGAGCTCGTCGACGGTCGTGTCGCGCTCGGTGCGGATGTGGAGCGCCACCGAATGACCGGTGTGGACCGGCACGCGGACGGTCGTCGCGGCCACATCCAGCGAGGGCATCTCGAGAATCTTGCGCAGCTCGGCGTGGATCTTCTTCTCCTCGCCGGTCCACCCCGTCTCGTCGAGGACGTCGATCTGCGGCACGACGCTGTCGGCGATGCGGCCATGGAACGGCGAGCCGTCCGCCGCGTCCCGATGATCGGTGCCCCGCTCCGCCTCGAAGGCGTCGAGCCCCCTGCGGCCGGCGCCGCTCACCGCCTGATAGGAGGCGAGGTCGACCGAGGCCAGACCCGCCAGGTCTCGGATCGGTGCCAGGGCAACGACCGCAGCGGCGGTCGTGCAGTTCGGATTCGCGATCAGGTTGCCGTGACGCTCACGGGCGGCATGCGCGTTCGCTTCCGGCACGACGAGCGGGACGTCATCGGCAAGCCGGAATGCGCTCGAGTTGTCGACGACCAACGGGACCGATGCGCCCGGGCCGGCCATGATCTCGCGGCTCTGCGGCCCGTCGACCGCCAGGAAGAGGACGTCGAGCTCCGCCGCCCGTGCGTCGTCGAGCACATGGACGGGGACCGACGCGCCGCGGTACTCGACCGTATTGCCCTCCTCGTGGCCGAAGGGGTGCAGGCATTCGGCGGGGAGACCGGCATCGGCCAGGATGGAGCAGAAGACGCCGCCCACGACGCCTCGGGCGCCGGCGACGCCGACGGTCGGCCAGCCCTGCTCGCTCACGATGCGCTCCCGAACAGGATCGGGCGCTCCCCGGCCACCAGCCGCGCGAGATCGGCGTACACGGCACCGGCGGTCACGCGCCCGCCGGCACCAGGGCCGGACACGCGGAAGACGCTGGCATCGGCGAGCGTGATCTCGAGAACGTTCTCGATCCCCGCGGCTCGAGCCAGGGGGTCGGTGGGGTCGATCGGCATCGGCGTGACGGACATGGCTTCCTTCGTTGCTTCGGCCACGAGCCGGACGGTCTCGCCCGCGCCCACGGTCAGACCGACGATACCGGTCGTGTCCACGGCCATCTCGGGACGCCACTTGCCCCATGCCACGGACGCCAGGATCGCGAGCTTCTGCGCGGCGTCGCGGCCGTCCACGTCGAAGCTCGGGTCGGCCTCCGCAAAGCCGGCACCCTGGGCCTCTCGCAGCGCCTCGACGTAGCTGCGACCCTCGCCCATGGCGGACAGGATGTACGTCGTGGTGGCGTTCACGATGCCGCGGATGCGTTCGATCGTGGCCGTCGCCGCCAGGTGGGTCACCGTCTCGATCATCGGCGCACCACCGCCGACGCTGGCGCTGCCGAGCAGGGCCGCCACCCTGCGCTCGGCACGCTCGGCCAGCTCTCCGCCGTGCGTGGCGAGGAGCGCCTTGTTGGCGGTCACATACGGCTTGCCGGCGTCGAGCGCCTGCCGCGCCCAGGTCAGCGGGCCGTCCAGACCGCCGGCCAGCTCGACGACCACATCACCCTCGAGCGTGGCTTCGGGCGCGACGATCTCGACGCCTTTGGGCAGGTCCCGGCGCCCGCGGTCGCGCACGGCGAGGCATGCCAGGGTCAGCGGGAGCGGGCCGGTACGCACCAGCTCACCGAACGCGGAGCCGACCGTCCCCCAGCCGATCAGCCCGATACGCAGCCGTTGGCCATCCATGCGGCCGAAGTCTATCGGGTCCGGGCAACGAGGCTCCGACTGTGCCCCGTGGCCGCTTCTCAGCGGATCTCCGATGGGCGCTAGACTGAATCCGACATGGGAGCTACCGAGACCGTCGACCTCTTCCTCGAGCTCATCAACGACGACCGCCGCGACAAGGCAATCGAGCTCTTCGCCGAGCATGCGGTCCTGGGCATCAGCGTGCCGGGGTCGGACGAGCGCACCAACCTGCGCGGTCGCGACAAGGTCGGCGGCTGGTTCGTGCGTGCCGGCGACGGGTTCCGGATGTTCACGAACGACAGTCGCAACATGGGCGCCAGCTACATCGCCGAGGTGACCGTCATGCGCCCCGGCGTGCCGCCGATGAACGTGGAGGCCAACTTTCGCGTCGAGAACGGCGAGATCGTCGCCCTCTTCCTGCAGCCGAACTAGCGAGACGCCGAGCCTCAGTCGTCGTTGCCGCGACCGTTCCCGTTGCCGTTTCCGCCGCCACCGCGGTTACCGCCGCCACCGCCTCCACCGCCCCCTCCCTCGGCCGCCTCCTTGCAGATCCTCTTCTGATCCTCCGCGTAAACCTTCGCCTCCTCCTCGGTCATGCTCGCCATCGCCTCCTCGGCCGCGATCGTCGCCTCCGTGCCACCTCCGCAGTCCTTCGCCACCTCCTCCACCAGCCCGGCGAGCCACTCCGGCGCCGGGGTGGCTGTCGGGGTCGGCGCAACGGTCGGCGGGGCCGACGCCGACGTGATCGGCTCCACGCCGATGGCTCCATTCCCGCGGCCGAGGGCGAATGCCACGGCGAGCGCCGCGGCGGCAAGGAGCAGGACGCCTGCGGCCAGGGCGACGGGCGGCAACCGCCGGCGCGCCGGAGGAGCGGCGG
>JALZDF010000072.1 GCA_030862645.1 Chloroflexota bacterium | reverse complement strand
TCGGCTCGCATCGAGGTGGCCGTCGCTCCCAACAGCAGCAGCTGGCACTTCGAGCTTTACCCCGGGAAGCGCCTCAAGGTGACGGTGGAGGAGCTCGCCGTCTCCGGTACGGCGACGGTCACGATTGACGGAGTGACGCGCACGTTCGTCATCGATGAGACGACCGGCTCCGGCGAGCGCGAGACCTGGCACGGCGCCGCCCGCCCCATGAAGGACGACGGGGGCGGCGAGGGCTAGAGGCTCTCGGCCAAACCGAAGACGCCCGGCTCGCCACGCGGCGGGCCGGGCGTCGATCGGCATGGGCACGGATCGCAAGATGGAGACGCCCATTGCCCGCGCGAAGGGCGGGGACGTACAGTCATCGTTCCTCGGGCTGCGCTGCCCGGACTGGAGCAACCAGGAGGCCGATGCATGTGACTCACCACTCCGCACACGTCCAGGCACGACGCTTCGACGAGCCGGACGAGGTCTACACCTACGACGACGGCAGGAGTGCCGCGGACATCCTGACGATCGGCGACCAGACGGTCGTTCGATCGCGGCTGGCGCCCGGCTGGAGCTGGGACGAGCTGGTGAAGCCGATGACCGACGGATGGACCAGCTGCCTGGAGAGCCACCGCGAGTACGTCGTCTCGGGCCGCATCCGATACGTGATGGAGGACGGCGGCGAGACGATCGCCGAGGCGGGCTCGTACGTCGACATCCCACCCGGGCACCGAGCCTGGGTCGTCGGCGACGAGGAGTGCGTTCTCATCGACTGGTAGTCCAGCCGCCTCTCGAGATCGCACCGTTGATCGCGCGCGCTACGCTACAGGCCGCCATCGAGGGTTGCGATACGTGATCAACTGTCCGAGCTGCGAGACGGAGAATCGCGGCGGCCGCCGCTTCTGCCGAAGCTGCGGTGCACAGCTCGCGGTGCCGTGCCCGACATGCGGCGTGCTCAACGAGCCCGACGATCGCTTCTGCGGCAGCTGCGGATCGCCGCTGGGCGCTACGGAGGGCGTCGGCGGGACGGCGGACGCGACGGCGGGCGAGCCGACCGCGGCGGCGGCGCCCGTCGCCGAGCGGCGGCTGGTCTCGGTCCTGTTCGCCGATCTGGTCGGGTTTACGGGCCTCTCCGACCAGCGAGACCCCGAGCAGGTCCGCGATCTCCTCGGCCGCTATTTCGAGACGTCCCGTGAGCGGATCGAGCGGTACGGCGGCACGGTCGAGAAGTTCATCGGCGATGCGGTGATGGCGGTGTGGGGGACGCCCGTCGCGCACGAGGACGACGCCGAACGTGCCGTTCGCGCGGCCCTGGAGCTCATTGACGCCGTTGCCGCGCTCGGACCGGAGGTCGACGATGGCGCGCCACCCCTGCGGGTGCGGGCCGCCGTGGTGACGGGCGAGGCGGCCGTCACGCTTGGTGCGGTGGGGCAGGGCATGGTAGCCGGCGACCTCGTGAACACCGCCTCGCGGCTCCAAGGCGCGGCCGCCCCCGGGCAGGTGCTGGTGGGCGAGGGGACCGAGCGCGCGGCGTCGTCCGCGATCGTGTTCGAGCCGGTTCCCGACCAGGCGCTGCGAGGAAAGGCCTTGCCCGTCCCGGCCTGGCAGGCGGTCCGCGTCGTGGCGGGGCGCAGGGGTGTGGGGCGCTCGGCGCAGATGGAGCCGCCCTTCGTCGGACGCGACGACGAGTTCCGATTGCTCAAGGATCTGCTGCATGCGACGGCGCGCGAGCATCGGGCGCGGCTGATCTCCGTCACCGGGGTAGCCGGCATCGGCAAGTCGCGCCTCGCCTGGGAGCTGGAGAAGTACATCGACGGGGTGGTCGAGACGATCTACTGGCACCAGGGCCGGTCCCCCGCGTATGGCGAGGGCGTGACGTTCTGGGCGCTGGGGGAGATGGTCCGCCAGCGAGCGCGGATCGCGGAGTCGGATGGCCCCGACGAGTCGCGCGGGAAGCTGCGCGCGACCCTGGAGGACTACGTCGACGACGGCGAGGAGCGCGCCTGGATGGAGGGACGGCTGGCCGCGCTCCTGGGGCTCGAGCCGACGCCGCCCGGTGAACGGGACGAGCTCTTCGCCGCCTGGCGACGACTCTTCGAGCGGATCTCCGAACGCGGCCCGGTCGCCCTCGTCTTCGAGGAGCTCCAGTGGGCCGACGAGGGCCTCCTGGATTTCATCGAGGCGCTCCTCGAATGGTCCCGCACGCGACCGATCTATGTCCTCACGCTGGCCCGGCCCGAACTTCTCGACCGCCGGCCGTCGTGGGGCGCCGGGCAGCGTTCGTTCACGAGCATCCACCTGGAACCACTCGACGCGGAGGCGATGGAGTTGTTGCTCGTCGGGCTTGTCCCGGGTATCCCACCTGGGTTGATCCGGCTCGTCGCCGAGCGGGCCGAGGGCGTCCCGCTGTTCGCGGTCGAGCTCGTCCGCATGCTCCTCGACCAGGGTCGCATCGTGCAGCGCGATGGCCGCTACCACCTTGCGGGCGAGGTCACCGCGGATGACCTGGCCACCCTCCCTGACTCGCTCCACGCGCTCATCGGCGCACGCCTCGACGGGCTCGACGCTTCCGAACGCTCCCTTCTCCAGCGCGCGGCCGTCCTGGGCCAGAGCTTCACGGTCGACGCCCTCGCGCACCTGGCCGACCGACCGCCCGAGCGCGTGGACGCCGCCCTCCGCGCACTCACTCGCAAGGAGCTGCTCACGCTCGACTCAGACCCACGTTCCCCCGAAAGGGGTCAGTACCTGTTCGTCCAGAGCCTCATCCGGGAGGTGGCCTACGGGCGCCTTTCGCGGAGGGATCGGGCCGCTCAGCACCAGCTGGCTGCTCACTATTTCGAGAATCTCGGCGATCCGGAGCTGGCCGGCGTCGTTGCCAGCCACTACATGCAGGCGCATCAGGCCGCAGGTGGCACCGGCGAGGCGGGCCAGCTCGCGGAGCACGCAGTCAGGGCACTCGGAGCCGCCGCCGATCGTGCCGTGGCGCTCCACAACCATCGGCAGGCGTTCGCCTTCCTCAATGACGCCATCAGCTTCCTCGGAGACGACGCGCGCCGCCTCGAGCACATGGAGCGCGCCGCCGACGCCGCGTTCGCCGGTGACATGCGCGCGGACGCCCTCCGCCTCTACAAGGACCTCGTCGAGTGGCACCGTCTAAACGGGAACCGCGCTGATCAGACGCGTGCGATGCGCCGGTACGGCACGCTCGAGATCTGGTCGGCAGAGGGGCCGACGGCGGCGGTGCGGTACCTCGAGGCGGCCCGCGATGAGCTCGCGTCGTCAGTCGACGAGCGAGACTTGGCGACGCTCGAGGCCGATCTGGCTCGCGCGTGCCTCATGGCAGGCGACTTCCACCGGGCGGACGAGACGATCGACCGCGCCCTGCCCGTGGCCGAGCGCCTGGAGCTCCTTCCCACCATTGCAGAGCTCCTGGCGAGCAAGGGCTGGGCAGCGGCCGAGCTCGGCCGGGCGCGGGAGGGAATCGCCCTCATCCGCGGCGCCCTTCCCTTCGCGGAGCGGGTCGGGTTCCCGAACGCCTACTTCCGCGCCGCCATGAACCTGTCCGCCATCGGCTCGCTCGACGATCCCCGCGAGGGCTCGGAGACAGCTCTCCGCGCCCTGGAGAAGGCGGAGCGCTTCGGCTACCACGACTGGGCGACCTACCTGTCGGCGAACGCGACGTATGACCAATTCCTGACCGGCGATTGGGATGCCGCGATTTCGGTGCACGACAGCCACGCCCGCGAGGACCTGCACCCGGATGCGCGCCTCAATTTCGACGCCGCTGTGATCATGATCACCGCCTACCGCGGCGACGCGGACACCGCCGAACGATGGCTGGCCTCGCTGAGCGAGATGGCCCATGCGCCATCGCCGCAGGATCGCAGCCTGTTCCACGACACCGCCGGCCACGTCGCGTTCGCGACGGGACGCTTCGAGGATGCATACCGCGAGGCTCGGGCGGAGGCGGAGATTGCCCTCAGCCAATCCCCGCTGCGGGGGCATCTTCTGGCAGCCCGCGCCGCGCTCTGGCTGCGCGACACCGCCCGATTGACCGAGGCGCTCGACGAGCTCGCATCGATTCCATTCCGCGCAACCATCTCGAGTGCCACCGAGATGGCGCTGAACGCGGGCCGCGACGCACTCGCAGATCGAACCGCCGAGTCGCGCGCGCAGTACCAGGAAGCCATCGCGGGCCTGGATGAGATCGGCGGCCGACTTGACGCCGCCCTCGCGCGCCTCGAGCGGTCCGTCTTCCTCGAGACGGACGACGCGGAGGGAGCCGCTCACCGCGCCGATGCGCTCGAGGCGCTGGAAAACCTCGGTGCGAGCACCCTGTCGAGCTGGATGGACGCCACGCCCGAAACGGGCACCCCCAAAGATCTGCCTGCCGACTTTGCGAGCCGCGTGCGACCGTAGAGGCCACCCGCAAGGGGCTTGGAAGACGGACGTTGGACTGCGCCTGCCAATGTCCGCATGGGAGCTGGCGCAGCCGGTGGGCTCTCTCCGATCTCGGTCAGGTCGGGGTTGTGGAGCGGGTGCCGACCACCGCGTCTTCGCCGGACGAGGCGTCCTCGAGTGCCAGGCCGACGGCCCGCTCGAGCGTCAGCTGTTGACCTGCCTCCCATTCGGTTCGGAGGCTGGCCGGGTCGACATCCGCGGACATGACGGATCCGAGCACCTCGTTGATGGCCGTCGCGAGGTCCGTTCCGGTCATCGCCTGGAGCGCGGCGGCGGCTCCGGCCAGCCGCGCACCACGCTCCAGCCGGCCGAGCGCAATCTCGACACGGGACAGATCGTTGAGGAGCAGCGTCACACCCGAGATGTCGTGCGACTGGTCGAAGAGCTGTAGGGCCCCGAGCGGCTCTGGAGCGAGCCAGCCATGTCACGTTGCGAGAAACGGCCCAAACGTCTCCTCCGGCACGCGCCATGCTTGAGAGCCGCCCATGACGACCACGAAACCGCCCCAGGATCCGAAGAGCGCCTACCCCGAACCACCATTCCCGGAGCAGCAGCAGGAGCCGCCCGGCACCGAAGCACAGCTCGAGCCTCGCGCCGATCACGGCGAGGAGTCGTACCGCGGAGCGGGCCGGCTCACCGATCGGGTGGCGGTGATCACTGGCGGCGATTCCGGGATCGGCAAGGCGGTGGCGATCGCCTTCGCTCGCGAGGGCGCCGACGTCGTTCTGAACCACCTCGGCGGCGCCGAGGAGGCCGATGCGCAGGACACCGTCCGCTGGGTCGAGGAGGCCGGGCGAACGGCGCTCTCGATCCCGGGCGACCTCCGGGACGAGAAGTTCTGCCGCACCCTCGTGGAGCGGGCGGCCGATGAGCTCGGCAACCTCGACATTCTCGTCAACAACGCCGCGTGGCAGGTGTGCGGCGACCGGATCGAGGAGGTCACGACCGAGGAGTGGCGGCGCATCTTCGCCACGAACATCGAGGCCATGTTCCACCTGTCAAAGGCAGCCATTCCACGGATGCGGCAGGGCGGATCGATCCTCAACACGACGTCGATCCAGGCCTACACACCGTCCCCCGAGCTCTTGCCCTACGCGTCCACGAAGGGCGCAATCCTCACCTTCACGAAGGCTCTCGCCCAGGATCCCGGCGTCCTCGAGCGCGGCCTGCGCGTGAACGGTGTCGCTCCCGGACCGATCTGGACGCCCCTCATCCCGTCGACGATGCCGCCGGAGAAGGCGGCCAGCTTCGGGGAGAACACGCCGCTGGGGCGCGCGGGACAGCCCGCCGAGCTGGCGCCGATCTACGTCTTCCTCGCCTCGCAGGAGTCCAGCTACATCACCGGCGAGGTCATCGGGGTCACGGGCGGTCGGCCGCTCAGCTGAGCCGGCAGTGGCGCGAGGACGCCGGGCGGCTCGACGCTGATTCGCGGGGACACGTCGGGCCTCGAGAACCGAGAGCCGTTCTCCCTCGCGGGATCGTTCTGATGCCGCTTCCGATAGCGCCCCACTACGACCCGGAGCAGTTTCGGCAGGCGGCGCTCGCCGGGCACGCGGGCTGCATTAGCGATTCACCATGCCTCTGCCGTCCAATGCCAACACCTCGTACTGGATCGCGACGAGCGATGTCCCGGAGCGGCCTCCGCTCTCCGGCGACACCCAGGCGGACGTCGTCGTCGTCGGCGGGGGAATCACCGGGCTGACAGCAGCCGTTCTGGCGGCTCGCGGCGGTGCCCGCGTCATGGTGCTGGAGGCGCGGCGCCTGGCGATGGGAACGACGGGCAATACGACGGCCAAGGTCACGACGCTCCACGGCCTCGTGTACTCGGAGCTCGAGCAGCGACTGGGGCTGGAGGTGGCCCGTGCCTACGCGGACCTGAACCGCCTGGGCTTGGAGCGGGTCCGTGCTCTTGCAGGGGAGCTCGCCATCGACTGCGACCTCGCCGAGATGGACGCGGTCACGTATACCGAGCAGCCGGAGCGCCGGCGCGAGATCGAGCGTGAAGTCGAGATAGCGACGTCACTCGGCTTTCCGGCCTCGTACACGGAGGCCGTGTCGTTGCCGTATCCGGTCGCCGGAGCGGTCCGGTTCACCGGTCAGGCGCTGTTCCACCCGCGTCGATACGTGCTCGGCCTGGCACGGGCCGTCGAGGCCGCCGGCGGCACCGTTCACGAGGAAACCCGTGTCCTCGGCGCGGTTACCGACGGCAACGGCTGCCGTGTCACGACGGCACGCGGGACCGTCGTGGCTGGACACGTGATCGTGGCCACATTGCTGCCCGTGGTGGATCGAATCGGCCTGTTCGCCCGAACGGAGCCGAGTCGGTCGTATGCGCTCAGCGCGCTGGCGCCGGACACGACGATTGGCGCGATGTACCTGTCGATCGACAAGCCGACGCGGTCCGTGCGTCCGCACCCGGACCCGAGCGGCACGCGGCTCATCATCACGGGCGAAGCGCACAAGACCGGACAGGCCACAGCTCCGATGCACCACTACGACGCGCTCATGGGGTACGCCCGCGATCGCCTCGGCGCGGAGCCGGAGTACCGCTGGTCGGCGCAGGACTACCGGTCCTCCGACGGCCTTCCCTTCATCGGCCGCCTCGATCCAAGGAGCGATCGCATCCTCGGCGCCACCGGGTTTCGGAAGTGGGGCATGACGAACGGGACGGCCGCCGGCGTCGTGCTGGCCGACCGAGTGCTCGGGCGCGAACATCCGCTGGCGCGAACGTTCGACACGACGCGTGTCCGTCCGATCGCCGGGGCATCGAGCTTCGTGAAGGCCAACGCCAACGTCGCGCAGCGCTTTGTCGGCGACCGCCTGCGAAAGAAGCCGAAACTCGACGATGTGCGACCGGGCGAGGGCGCCGTGATAAGGCTGAACGGCAGCGACGTGGCGGCCTACCGCGCAGGGGATGGAACCGTCACCGCCGTGTCGGCCCGCTGCACGCACCTGGGATGCATCGTCGGTTTCAACGCCGCGGAGCGCACATGGGACTGCCCCTGCCACGGCTCGCGATACGACATCGACGGCGGGGTGATCGAGGGACCCACCACGAGGCCGCTCCGCCGCGTCGACCTCGGCGCGGAGTAGCCGACGCCTCGTCGGCGCCATCTTCGATGAGTCGATGGGGCGCAGGCGGCACGCGACGGCCGTGTCAGTCGCCGAAGAGCTGGGCTACGGCACTCTGGACGGCTTCGGGCTGCTCGAGGTAGGCGAAGTGGCCGCAGTCGCGCAGCGTCCGCAACTCGCCGGTCGGGATGGCGTCGGCAATATGGCGCGCGATCTCGATCGGGATCAAATCGTGGTCGCCATGGAGCGCGAGCGTCGGGATGCGAAGCCGGCTCAATGCGGGTCGGAGGTCGTAGGACTCGCGGAGCCACGTCTCCTCGTAGAGTCGTTCCTCGATCGCCCTGGCCGCGACGATGGCGTCAGGCGTGAAGCCGAGCCGCAGTCGCGCGATGATCTGTTCGAGGTGCTCGGGCCGCCTCACGGCACCCCGAAAGTGAAGGCGGTAGAACGCGGCATCGGCCCCAAGGTCACCGACGCGGTACGCGGCACCGTCCCTGATCCCCCTCATCTGCCCGACGAGCTCGGGGCCTCGGATCTCGTCCAGGTGCTGTCGGAGGGCGAGCAGATCGGAGTGCGACGCGGGTGCGGCGTTGATGAGGACGAGCCGCCAGACGTGGGCGGGGAAGCGGATTGCGTACTCGAGGGCCAGCAGCGCGCCCCACGAGTGCCCGAGGAGCACGACTGACTCCGCACCCGTCCATTCGCGGACCCGATCGAGGTCGTCCATCTCGCTCTCGAGGCTGACGTCGTCGGGTCCCTCGCCCGCGTACGACCGGCCGCGGCCGCGCTGATCGTAGTAGACGAGACGCCCGATGTCGGCCAAGCCGTCCAGCTCGGGCACCAAGTAGTCGTGGTTGAAGTCGGGACCGCCGTGCAGGATGACGATCGGCCGCCCGCTGCCGATCTCGCGGACGTAGATCCGAGCTCGCTCGCGCTCTAGGACGGTCGTGGACGCAGGCGTCACGGCCGACCTACCGTTGACCCGTTCCGTACGCGCGCGTCCCACGACCGGGAGATTATCGTAGGGTGGTGCTCGGTCTCGCTCGCGGCGTCCGGGTGGGTTTGGGCTGACGGCGAACTCGAGCACGACGCGATCGAATTGGCTCCGTTGCGGTTCCCCGCCGCCACGTCGAGGACGCGATGATGGGCGACGGAGACCGACGTGAACGCCGTAGGATCATGGGCCATGTCCACGAACGTTCTCGCTCGGAACAATGTGACCGTCGTCGGCAAGGGCACGCAGCCGATGGTGTTCGTGCACGGCTTCGGTTGCGACCAGAAAATGTGGCGCTTCATCACGCCTGCGTTCGAGGCCGACTACCGAATCGTGCTGTTCGACTACGTTGGGCACGGGGGCTCCGACCGCGGGGCGTATGACCCGGACCGCTACGCCACGCTGGAGGGCTTCGCACAGGACATCCTGGACGTGGTGGACGCGTTGGATCTGAACGACGTCATCCTGGTCGGTCATTCGGTGAGCAGCATCGTGGGGGTGCTCGCCATCAATCGCTCACCCGATCGCTTCGAGCGGCTGATCATGGTGGCGCCATCGCCACGGTATATCAACGATCCGCCCGACTACCGGGGTGGTTTTGAGCGAGCGGACATCGAGGGCCTGCTCGACATGATGGACAAGAACTACATCGGGTGGGCCGGCGCGCTCGCGCCGATGGTGGCGGGCAACCCGGATCGGCCGGATCTCGGCGACGAGCTCAACACCTCGTTCTGCTCGACTGATCCCATCGTGGCTCGGCAGTTCGCTCGCGCGACCTTCCTGGGCGACAACCGAGGCGACCTGGCGCGGCTCGCAGTCCCCGCCCTGGTGCTGCAGTGCAGCGACGACGCCATCGCCCCACAGGACGTGGGCGAGTACGTCGCCCGCGCCACGCCGCGGAGCACCTTCCAGAAGCTGCGGGCGACGGGCCACTGTCCGCACCTGAGCCATCCGGACGAGACGATCGCCGCCATTCGCGACTACCTGGCGGCGCCGGCAGCAGCGTGACTTCGCCCGGCGTACCTTCGGGCGAACCACCGATCGACAGCCTCGCGTGCGGCGTGCTGACCGTGGATGCCTCGGGCATCGTGGTGTACGCCAACGCGACGATGGCCTCCATGGTCGGCCGGGGCCTCGACGAGATCGTGGGCCGGCACATCGACGGCCTGCTCCCGCCTCCCTCGCGCATCTTCTTCAGCACCCATCTGTTCCCGCTCCTCCGTGTCCAGCGAATGGCGGAGGAGGTGTACCTGCCGATTGTCGCCGCGGACGGCAGCGAGGTGCCGATGCTCTTCAACGGCCGCGCCCGCGACGACGAGAACGGCATCACCTTCGACCTCGCCGTCGTCCCGATGCGACAGCGCAACACCATGGAGTCCGAGCTCATCGCAGCCCGCAATGCAGCCCGGGAAGCGGCCGCGGCCAAGGATCGCTTCCTGTCCATTGTTTCGCACGAGCTTCGGTCGCCGCTCGCGGGCATCACCGGATACGCCGACTTGCTGCTGCGCAGCCGCCGCGGGCCGCTCACCGATGATCAGCGGATCTACGTCGAGCGGATCCGCGACGCCGCTCGCTATCAAGCAAGCCTGATCGCAGATATCCTCGACTTCGCGGCCACGGGCGGAAGCCGTGACCTTGCCCCCACCCTACTGCAGCTCGAGGACGTCCTGGCGCGGGCCGAGGGCCTCCTCGTCGTCAGGGCGGACGAGGAAGGGCGCTCGGTCGTCCGGAGCCCACGCCCCGCGGCCGGGGCTGTCCGGGCCGACCCACGGGCCGTCCAGCAGATCCTGCTGAATCTCGGGACCAATGCCCTCAAGTACGGCGGTGCGGGACCCATCGAGGTCCGGGCGGAGCACGACGGACAGCGCGCCCGCATCCGCGTCATCGACGCGGGTCAGGGCATCGCGCCCGACCAGTTGGAGCGCATCTTCGAGCCGTTCGTCCGGCTCGAGCCGTCCACCGAGCGCGCGGCGCGGCAGGGGATCGGTCTCGGGCTGGCGATCAGCCGGGACCTGGCGCGGGCTATGGGCGGCGACATCACGGTCAGCAGCGTCGTCGGCGAAGGCAGCAACTTCGTGCTCGAGCTTCCCGGCCGCTGATCCCGCCTCTAGCCTCAGCGCGACGACGATCCCGTTCTCGGCGCTGGTGGAAAACTGGCCGCTCGGCATGGCGTGGAGCCGGCGGCTGGTGTTCCCGAGCTGGTACGCGAGGATGACGCCGTGCTCTGTCGTTCCGCTTGCGTGACGGGGATTGCGCCGGCACCCGAAGCCGGATGAAACTGTGACCAGGTCGGCCGGGTGGCCCGATGATGGGAGCCGAGAATACTGGGAGGACGGCGATGCATTCCGCTCGGGCGGCGAGCACTGCGGATGTCGACGAATGCGCGGGCGTCCTCGCAGACGCATTCCAGGCGGATCCCGGAACGATGGTGTTCCTGGCCCGTGATGGCGAGCGCGCGGCGATCCTGCCGGTCTTCTTCCGAACGTTCGTGGCGGCTGCGCTCTCCGAGGGTGCGGACATCGTCGTCACCGGCGAACCGATCACCGGCGTCGCCAGTTGGTTCGGGCCCGAGCGACATGGGCCGTCGCCTGAGGCCATGGGAGCGCACGGTCTCGGTGCTGTGCTCGAGCAGAGTGGGGCGGAGGCGACGGGCCGGCTGCTCGGCATGCTGGAGGAGATCGAGGCCAATCACGAGCGACTGGTGACGGAGCCGCATTTGCGCCTGGAGTTCTTCGGCGTGATCTCCGCGCTGCAGGGCAAGGGCATCGGGACCGCCCTCATCGAGCACGGGCATCGTCGAGCCGACGAGCTCGGTCTCGCATGCTACCTCGAGACCTTCTCCGAGCCGAATGTCGGGTACTACGAGCGGCGTGGTTATCGGACGGTCGGCCAGTTTACCGTCGGCGACAACGTTCGCGGCTACGGCATGCTGCGCCCCGCCCCATAGGCGCCGGCGGCGTCCGCCCTCGGTTCCCCAAGCGCAGCTCTCGAGCTGGGCGATTCCGCCACCGCTTCGGAGCCAGCACACCGGCGGATGAAGTTGACGCAGGCTCATTCGCATCTCCCGTCAAATCTTGCTTGACGTGTGACTCGCAACGCGGGGTCGCATCGGCCGCGAAGACCTCCGTCGTCCGTGCCGCTCGCGGCACGGTCAGACGTGTGCATAGGCGAGGACGGCTTCGTGATCCATGCGGCGCCCCTCGGTGAGGCCGCGCTCAACGGCCTCCTCCCCAATGGCGGCGCGTGCCGCGCCCATCGGGTCGCCAACGAGGCGAGCACGCGCAGGCGGAGAGAGCTCTCCCCAGGCTTCGCGCCCGGCCTGCGCCGCTCCCCACAGCCGCACCGCGCGGTCGTGCCGTCCCAGCTCGCTCTCGATCGCGGCGAGCAGTGGCAGGAGTCCGTTCACGGCCTGACGGTTGCCGGCTCCGGCCATGAGATCGATGCCGCGCAGGTAAGCACGCTTTCCGCCGGCGGGGTCTCCCGAGAAGCGGTGGCCGTTTCCGAGCGCGATCGCCGACTCCACCATCTCCCAGCGGTCGCCCGCTTCCTCCGCAAGCGCCAGTGAGCGCTGGAAGGTCGGGATCGCGCCCGCGGGGTCGCCCCGCACGATGCCACGCACCAGGCCGAGGCCGCGCAGCGCCCGACCGATGCCGCGGGGATCCTCGTCAGCCTCGGCAAGGCGAAGGCTCCTGGTGAACTGTTCATCGGCTCGATCGGCGTCCGCGCCGCCGGCCATGGCGGCGCGCCACAGGTAGGCGAATCCGGCGTTGTAGAGCGCCTCTGCCTCGGCGGACCGATCCGAGCTGCCCTCGAGGAGAGCCAGGGCCTTCTCGTAATGACGGCCGGTGCCCTCGAAGTCACCGCTCCACCAGGCGAGGCCACCGGCTGCCCCGTGCGCTCGCCCGCGGGCATTCGGTGAGCCGCCGTCGCCCGAGAGCAGGCGCTCGAGCACATCGCGGCCTTCCCACATGGGGCCTCGTTGCTGCCAGAAGTGCCACAGGGCGGTCGCAGTTCGTAGACCGACCTCCAACTCGCCCGCGTCAATCGCCCAGTCCAGCGCTCGGCGCAGGTTCGGTGCCTCCCGCTGACATCGGTCGAGCCACATCGCCTGGTCGTGGGCCGTGAGGTGATCGGCAGCCTCTTCGGCAAATGCAAGGCAGTACCTCGCCAGGCGCGCGTCCGTGGCGTCGGGGTCGAAGCCAACGGTCAGCCGTTCGGCAGCGAACTCCAGGATCGGCTCGAGCATTCCGAATCGAAGATCGTCGTCCTCCGTCTCCACGTGCCGGACAAGGCTCTTCCGGACGAGGGCGGCGACGCCGTCGAGGATGGTGAGCTCGAGGTCGCCCGCATCGGCCACCGCCTCGGCGGCGGAAAGTCCGAACCCGCCGGGCAGGGCGGACAGGCGGGCGAAGATTCGACGCTCAGATTCGTCGAGCAGGTCGTAGCTCCACGCGATCGCGTCGCGCATCGTCTGCTGTCGGCCGGGCCGGCCGCTCTCGGTGGCGGAGGGGAGGGGCAGATGCTGCTCGAGCCGGGCAAGCAGATCTGATGCTGTGAGCACGCGCAGCTGGGTTGCCGCCAGCTCCAGCGCCAGGGGCAACCAGGCGACATGCTCGACGATGCGCCCGATGGTTGGGGCGTTCGCGTCGGTCAGGGCGAAGTCGGGTCGCCCGGCGCGCGCTCGGTCGACGAATAGTGCCACGGCGTCCGAGACGTCGAATGGCGGAACCTCGAACTGCTGCTCGCCATAGACACCGAGCGCCTCGCGGCTGGTGACGAGCAGCCTGAGCGCGTCGGCCGCCTTGAGCAGCTCGCTCACCGTGTCGCGCGCGGCCAGCACCTGCTCGAAATTATCGAGCATGAGCACCGCCTCCCGGTGCCGGAGATGCCCGAGCGCCACTGCCATGGCGTCACCCCCGGGGTCCACCCAGATGTTCATCGCGCGACAGATCGCCAGCGGGACGAGGGCGGCATCCCGGATGGGGGCCAGGTCAACGAACCACGCTCCATCGCGCAGGCGATCACGCATCAGGCGAGCAACCTCCTGCCCGAGGCGCGTCTTTCCCGCACCGCCAGGGCCGGTCAACGTCAGCAGCCGACGTTCCTCCATCATCTCGAGCGCGGTCGCGAGCTCCCGCTTTCGCCCGACGAAGCTCGACATCGGTGCCGGCAGATTGCCCCGCGCGGTATCAAGTGACCGGATGGGCGGAAACGCGTCCCGCAGGCCGGGAATCCCGAGCTGGAGGATCCGGATTGGCTGCTCGAGGTCCTTGAGCCGGTGCGGCCCCAGGTCCCGGAGCTCAATGTCTGGGGGAAGCACGTCTCCCACCAGACCCGCCGTGACGCCCGACAGCAGGACCTGCCCGCCATGACCCGCCGCGCCGATGCGTGCGGCGCGGTTCACGTCGATCCCGACGTAATCGTCACCGCCAAACGCGGCCTCTCCCGTGTGCATGCCGATTCGCACCTGGACGGTGGCGCCGTCGGGCCATGGCTCGGCGGCCAACGCCCGCTGGGCCTCGACGGCGGCTCGGACCGCGCCGATTGCGGACGTAAACACCGCGAAGAACGCGTCGCCCTCCGTACTCACCTCGGTTCCGCCATTGGTGGTGATCGCAGTCCGCAGGATCTGGGCGTGACGCTCGAGCGCGTCTCGGTACCGATCACCCAGGTCGGTGAGCAGGCGAGTGGAGCCCTCGATGTCGCTGAAGAGAAATGTCAGCGTACCGGTCGGTAATCGTTGCTTCCTCGGAGACCCCATCGGCCTGGCTGTCCACATCGAAGGTGGCGCAAGTCTGGCATGCCAGGCAAGCGCGATGGCGTCGATGGGAGGCAACCGGGTCCGCACTCGCTGACGGACCTACGCCAGCGGCGCTGAGCCGGCTTGGCCGCTTGACACATCGCCCGCGGCTTCCGATGCTGCAGGCGTCTGACGGGAGGCGTTGACGCACGGTCCATTGTCCTGGCCGCCCCGACCGTGCGGAGCCACTGGCGGAACCGGCCCGTCCGAGAGCGCGGTGCCCGGCTGAGCCGAGCACCTGGGGAGGACTGCGTGCGACAGACGGCGCACGAACGCCGGTGCCGGGCCGAGGCCACCCCGATGAGGCGGCTCTCTGCGCTCATGGTCGATGGGTTCGATGTCGCGGAGGTGCGCGGTCCCCCGTCGTGGATTCCAGGTGGACTCGCCACCCGCGCCCTCTTGCTCCTCGCGGCCGGCACCGCTGCCGTGCTCATTGCCACGCTCATGTCCACCGGTCCAGCAGGAAACGCTGCCGTCCCGCCACACGGGTCGGCCGAGCCCTCCGCGGCTGCCTCGCAAGACGACGAGCCCGTGGATGCGTCACCAGGACCGACCGATGGCGTCGCCAGTTCGAGGCGCCTCGTGGTGGACTTCGACCTGCTGCCCACCGGGACCCCGATCGACGGCTGGACGTTGTCCGCCGGTGGCCGCCTGGAGGCGGCTGCGCAGCCGACGGCCGTTGATCGCAGCGCCCGGCTCGACGGCGAAGGAGGCGCCACGGCATGCCAAGACCTGGACCTCGAGCTTGCGGGGCTCGAGGCCACGTTCATGATCGACGGCCTGGCCGACGGTGAACTGACGCTGCTGGCCCTTGCGCTGGATGAGGGGTCGACATACAGCCTGACGCTCAATGACGAAGGCGGGCGGCTCGTCGCCGGCGGCCAGAGCATCGAGCTGGTGCCGGGCACCTGGTACCGCTGGGTCTTCGTCAGCGGAGACGGAGGATATGAACAGCGCCTGCTCGCCGCCGACGGGACGCTCCTGGCCGAGGCGGCGGCGGCCGGGCAGACCAGCGCGAGGGCGACCGAGTTCTGCATGACGGCAGCGCGGGCCACGCGCCTGTACTTGAGCGACCTGACAGTGGAGATGCAATAGATGTTCCGGCTCCGCCTTCTCACCACGCTGCTCCCCTCACTCGCCCTGGTCCTTTCCACCCTGGGGTCCGCGGCCGCGATCGAGGGGATCGACACCCCGGCCAGCGACCTTCGGCTGACGCTCGATCGGCTCCTTTCGGAGCACGCCTTCCTCACCGTTCAGGCCCTGGAAGCGGGCGTCACCGACGACGATCAGTTCGCGGCCGCGGCTGGCGCGCTCGAGGCCAACACGTCGGAGCTCGAGGACGCCATAGCCGGCATCTACGACGAGGACGCCGGCCGACGGTTCGGCGATCTCTGGCGTGCCCATATCGGCTACGTGGTGGACTACACCCGTGCGCGCCAGTCAGGGGACCAGGACGCCGAGCAGGGGGCGATCGACGGCCTGGACGCGTACCAAGAGGAGTTCGTGTCGTTCCTGGCCGGCGCCAACCCGCACCTGTCCGAGGAGACGCTCCACCACCTGCTCGAGGATCACCTCGGGCAGCTCCAGCAGGTCGGCAATCTTCAGGCCGGAAACTACGACCAGGTGTACGCCCTGGCTCGCGAAACCTATGGCCACATGTTCGTGCTCGGCGATGGGCTCGCGGCCGCGATCGCAGAGCAGTTCCCCGACACCTTCCCCGGCAGCGACGTCGCCTTCGGTCCGGCGGTCGACATGCAGATCGTCCTCGATCGTCTGCTCGGCGAACACGCCTTCTTTGCGGTCGAGGTGATGCGCCTTGCCGATGCCGACCCGGAACACCAGCGCGCAGCCAGCGAGGCGCTTGCCTCCAACGGCGAGTCGCTCGGCGCTGCGATCACGGATATCTACGGGGACGAGGCTGGCCGTCGGTTCGCCGACATCTGGGAGCAGCACAACGGCTACTACGTGGACTACGTCCGCGCGCGGCTGGCCGGCGAGGAGGCGGACGCGGATTCGGCGAGGACGGGGCTCGAGGGGTTTACCGACCGGGCGACAGACTTCTTCCTGTCGGCCAACGATCTGTTGGACGCCGATGCCGTCCGCTCGGGGCTGGCGATGCACACCGACCATCTGCTGCAGCAGGTCGATGCCCACGGCGCAGGCGACTTTGTTGCCGCGTTCGCCATCGGGCGCGACGCCCACGAGCACATGGGTGCGGTCAGCGACCTGCTGGCGACCGGCATCGCCTACCAGTTCCCGGAGCGATTCCTGCCGGACACGGCGCTGCGGTCTGGGTCGGGCACCTCGGTTCTCGGCTGGATGGCGTTGGCTGCGGCCATGGTCATCGTGATCTGGAGGGCACGGAAGGCGGCCCGGCCCCGCAGCGTGGCCTAGCCGCCTTCCGGCTGAGCGGGGCGGCTCCTGCCCCCTCCGAACCGAAGGTACAGCGATGGAACGATGAACAGGTTCAGCAGCGTCGACGTGACGAGCCCGCCCAGGATCACGACCGCGAGTGGGTGCTCGATCTCGTGGCCGGGGATGGTGCCGGCGATGACCAGCGGTACCAGCGCCAGTCCGGTCGCCAGGGCGGTCATCAGGATCGGTGACAGCCGCTCCCGGGCGCCGCGCAGGACGAGACCGGGACCGAAGGTCTCTCCCTCGTAGCGCTCCAGGTGCTGGAAGTGGTTGATCATCATGATTCCGTTGCGCGCCGCGATTCCCAGCACCGTGAAGAAGCCGACCAGGGACCCCAGCGAGATGACGCCCCCACTGACCCACGCCGCCAGGACGCCTCCAACCAGCGCAGACGGCAGCGTCAGGAACGACAGCAGCGCCAGGCGCGCGCTCCCGTAGGAGGCCTGGAGGAGTAGGAAGACTCCGATCGCGGCGACGACGCCGAACAGGAGCAGGCGGTCCTGGGCGGCCTGTCGCTCGGCGTACTCGCCGAGGAGCTCCGGGTAGTACTCGAGCGGGAACTCCACATTGGCCAGGGCGGCCTCGACGTCTTCGACGACCGAACCGAGGTCGCGACCG
>JALZDF010000068.1 GCA_030862645.1 Chloroflexota bacterium | reverse complement strand
CCCGCCGGCGGTCGAGAGCATGGCGCGCAGCTGACGGGCGGCTCGATCGGCGCCCGGACGGTCCCCCTTGTTGACGGCGATGATGTCGGCGACCTCCAGGAGACCGGCCTTGATGGCCTGCACTTCGTCCCCCATCTCGGGAACCTCGACCACCACCGTCGTCTCGGCCAGGCGCGCAATCTCGACTTCCGACTGGCCGGCTCCCACCGTCTCGATGAGCACGGGGTCGTACACGGCCGCGTCCAGGGCGGCAGCGGCGATCCAGGTCGTGGCGGCCAGCCCACCGAGCTCGCCGCGGGACGCCATCGAGCGCATGAAGACGTTCCGATCGGCGGCATGCTCCATCATCCGGATCCGGTCGCCCAGGATGGCGCCGCGCGTGTACGGCGACGACGGGTCCACCGCCAGCACGCCGACCCGCTTTCCGCGACGCCGCCATTCGGTGATGAGCGCACTCACGAGCGTCGACTTGCCGCTACCGGGCGGCCCGGTGATGCCCACCACGTGAGCCCCGCGGCCGGCTGCAAAAAGCTCCGGCAGGAGCGGACGAACCGAAGGATCGCCGTTCTCGATCCGCGTCAGGAGCCGCGCCAGCGGACGCCGCTCCCCCGACGCGAGTTCCGAGAAGGCGTTCACCCCTCGCGGTGGACGTGCTCGCGGAAGTAGCGCGCGATCTGACCGATCGAGGTGCCCGGACCGAAGATCTCCGCCACCCCGGCGTCCTTGAGCTTCACCACGTCGGCGTCGGGGATGATGCCGCCGGCCGCCACGAGCACGTCGTCCATCCCCCGCTCCCGCAGCAGCTGGACCGTCCGCGGCAGGAGCGCCATGTGGGCGCCGGATAGGATCGAGAGGCCCACCACGTCGACGTCCTCCTGCTCGGCGGCATCGGCGATCATCTCCGGCGTCTGGCGCAGGCCGGTGTAGATGACCTCGAAGCCCTCGTCCCGAAGCCCGCGGGCGAGCACCTTGGCTCCGCGGTCGTGCCCGTCGAGGCCGGGCTTCGCGATCAGGATCCGGATCGGCGTACCGGTCATGCGGCGCCGATTATGAGCCGATCGATCTCCGTCGCGAGCTCGATGTCACGGCGGGTGAGCGCCTTTGCGGCATGGGTCGACAGCTCGAACGACACGTTGCGATAGCCGGTGAGGCAGATGTCGGGATGGTGGTTCGCCGCCTCGGCGGCATCTGCCACGGCGTTCACGAGCGCGACACAGGCGCGGAAGTCGGCAAGCTTGACGGCGCGCCGGATGGTCGCGCCGTCGCTCGTCCACTCGGGCAGCTCCCGCAGGGCGGCTGCCAGCTCCGCATCGGTGAGGGGCTCTGCGTACGGCATCGGTCTAGGCCTTTCCGATCAATCCCATGAATTCAGCACGGGTCCGAGCGTCGCGCCGGAACGTTCCGGTCATGGAGGAGGTGACCATCGTCGCCTCCTGCTTCTTCACGCCACGCATCATGCTGCACAGATGCGTCGCCTCGATCACGCACGCCACGCCCTTGGGCTCGAGCTTCTCCATGAGGAAGTCGGCCACCTGGACGGTGAGCCGCTCCTGGACCTGCAGGCGCTGGGCGTACATGTCGACGATGCGCGGGATCTTCGAAAGGCCGACCACCCGACCGCGCGGCAGGTAGCCGACATGTGCCTTGCCGATGAACGGCAGCAGGTGGTGCTCGCAAAGGCTGAAGAACTCGATGTCGCGCACAACCACCATCTCGTCGTAGTCGACGTTGAAACACGCGCCGTTGATCAGAGCGTCTGGGTCGACGTGGTACCCCGCCGTCAACTCGTCGTACATGCGCCGCACACGCTGCGGCGTGTGGACCAGCCCTTCGCGCGAGGGATCCTCGCCGATCTCCGCCAGGAGTGTCCGGACCGCCTCCTCGAGCGAGGCGTGCGCATCTGCCATGGCCCGCATGATACGGGCTTGACGAGCAAAGTTCGGTGCGCGACGCCAGGCGCGCGGTACACTCGCTCCAGCCCATCCGACGCCCGTACGAGACGAGGTTGGACGCTGTCATGATCCTCCACCGGGCCTCTCGATCGCGGCGACTGGGTTTTCCCGCCATGGGCTCCGCCGACCGCACCGCGGCGGCGCTGGCTCGCCGGCTGGACGACGACTACCACTGGTTCCGGTCGATTGCCCCGGGCGGGATCCCGGTCATCGACGCGGTCGTGGTCGGGCCTGGCGGCACCTGGACCCTCACCACGGTCGGCGAGCGCGGCCGTTTCACCCGCCGCAACGGCCACTGGTACACCTGGAACCGGTCGACCGAGTCCTGGGTGCCCTGGGATGCCAGCCCGATCACCGCCGCCCGCCTTGCCGGACGCCGCCTGGGCCTCTACCTGGAGCGCGCCGGCCTCCCGGCGTCGGTGGAACCGATGCTGCTGCCGCCGAGCGGCATGGAGGTCGTCGTCGACTCCTCCGAGCCGACCGGCTTGACCATCGAGGGCGACCTCGAGCGGGTAGCGAGCCGGGTCAGCGCGGACGAACGCCTCACCCAGGCCCAGGTCGATCGGATCGTGGCGCTGCTGGATCCGCGTCAACCGCTGCCGCGGCTGGCTCAGGCGACGCCGAACGGGTGAGCCCCGCATAGAGCAGCACGATGACCGCGCCGGCCGTCCAGCCGGCAAGTACGTCGGTCGGGTAATGGACGCCCAGCCAAACTCGCGAGAGCCCGATGAGCAGCACCAGGATGGTCAGCGCGGCGACCACGGCGCGCCGCGCCCCGAGCGGCAGGCGTGATCGCATCACCAGGATCGCGAGGACCCCGTAGGCGACCGTCCCCAGCGCCGAGTGGCCCGAGGGGAAGCTGAAGCCGTGCTCGACCACGATCGGCTCGAGCAGATCCGGGCGGGTGCGGGCCACGGTCACCTTCAGCAGCTGGTTGCCGACGGAGGCAAGACCGATGGTGACGGCTCCCGCCAGGCCGTGCCGCCACGGACCGATCAGCACGCCGACCACGAACGTGATGATGGCCGCGACGGTCACGGCTCCCGTCGAGCCGAGCTCGGTGATCCAGCGGAGCGGGGCCAACGGGTCCCGCAGGGCCTCCGACCGGACGATCCCGATCACGGCCAAGTCGAACGGGTCGCTGATGCTGGTGCTGACGGCGATCGCCAGCAGCACAACGACCACGACGCCGACGACCAGGGCCGCGACGGAGGCGGCGCGCTGGTTCATCGGCGTCATCAGAAGCTCACGAAGTCGACGACGGTCACGGCCCACACGCCGTAGGCGTTGACAAGGATCCCGATGACGATGGCGACCCGCGCTTCGCTCGAGATTCGCTCTCGGAAGACCCAACCCAGCATGAGCAGCAAGATCGGCAGCACGTCGAGCACGAACCGATATCCGAACTGCGCGAAGCCCGGAGCCCCGTGCAGCAGGTCCGGGGCGAGTCCGAGCACCACGGCGATCCAGCCGTAGGCGACGACAGGCGACCGGCTCCGTGCGTTCACCAGCCACAGCAGGATCGGCATCGTCAGCACCAGGGAGGCGCCGCTCCAGTTGGGGCGGAACCAGGGGAAGGCATCCACGTAATCGAAGCCCCGCATGAAGATGAGGTGGAGATGGCGCGGGACGTACTCGATCGAGAGCACGCCCTTCGCGTACCACGGCTCGTCGAGCACGCCGGGGATGAGCCCGTAGCCAAACTCGAACGGCGTCCCGAAGCGCGCAAGGTTGTAGGCGGCCACGACGAGGGCCGGGATCGCCACGCCGGCGACCAGCAGCGCGCCGTCGCGAAGGTCGTGGGCGGGCGGCATTCGCAGGCGCGGCGGAAACGGCAGGCGCAGGAAGAGAGCAAGGTACAGCGGTAGCGTCAGACCGACCGGCAGCCGGGAGGCGGCCGCGCAGCCGAGCAGGACGCCCGCCAGCAGCGGCCAGCGACGACCGATCGCGAGGTTCAGTGCCAGCAGCGCGAAGAAGACCGCCACCACCTGGGCGTGCAGCCAGACCGTGCCGGTCCCGGCCACCCACCAGTGCACGCTGCCGATGCCGAAGGCCGCCGTCAGCCAGCCGGCCGGTCCGAACGCGACGCCGGATCTCCGCAGCAGCAGCCAGACGAGGGCGACGTTGGCGCCGCCGAACAGGGCAGTGGCGATTCCCTGGTCGAAGCCAGGGCCGAAGATGACCACGAAGGGCACCAGGACGATGGCGGGCATCGGCGGGAAGGGCGAGTACCAGCCGCCCTCCGGACGCGGCACGAGCTCGAGCCACGGCATCGGCCGGTCGATGAAGAGGCGGCCATGCAGGAATCCATCTGCCAATGGCAGGAAGCTGTCGAGCCCAACCCGCTCCGAGACGGTGAGCAGGTAGAGCAGCGCTGCCGCCGACGCCAGCGCCACCATGCCGATGGCGCGGCTGTAGCGCGCCAGCGCGACGGCCCGCGCCGGGCGCTCGGCGACCTCGCCGTTGAGTACCATCGGTCTCCCTTCGCTCCGGTGGCATGCACCCCACGCACGGCGACAGCTCGACCGCGGCAGCTCGACCTCCGCTCACGGCGCTCGTCGCCGAGGCGCTGGTGCTGTTCGTCGTGCTGCGCATCGGACTATCGCTGCTGGGAGCCATCATCGCAACGACGGGCGTCTGGTCGCCCTGTCATTTCGAGGAGGCGCTCAATGGCTGGCGGACGATGCCGGAGCTGTTGCGTGACGGCCTCGCCTTCCCGTGGGCGGGCATCTGGGAACGCTGGGACGCGTGCTGGTACATGAAGGTCGCCACCTACGGCTACGAGCCCGGTGAGCGATCGGTCGCCTTCTTTCCGCTCTTCCCCGCGGCCGTCCGCGCCGTCGGCACCCTGACCACGCTTCCCTACCCGGTTGCCGGCATGATGGTCTCAGGGCTAGGCTTCGTGGCGGGCATCGCCGGGCTGCTAAGGCTGGTGACCGACAGCCACGGTCTGCGAGCCGGCCGAGCCACCATCCGCCTGCTCGCGGTGTTTCCGACCGCCTTCTTCCTGTTCGCGCCCTTTACCGAGGCGCTCTTCCTGGCGGCCGTGGCCTGGTGCCTCCTTTTCGCCGGCCAGCGTCGCTGGACGCTCGCCCTCCTGTGCGCCGCCGCGGCCACGCTCACGCGCGCGCAGGGCGTGCTGCTCGCCGTGCCGCTGGCGTGGGAGGCGTTCCGGGCGGCACGCGAGCTGCGTGCCGACGGCCTGCTCGGCACGCCGCGCGCGTGGCTGAAGGTCGGGCTCGGCGCCGTGACGGCGGCCGTGCCGCTCGCCAGCTTCGCCGGCTGGGGATGGGCGGCACGCGCCCTGACCGGCGAGACGCCGTACGACGCGCAGTCGCTGTGGGGCGGGACCGACTTCCACCCACCGTGGGCAGTGGTGGCCGCGAGCGCCAGCTGGATCGTCGAGCGCGGCGACCTCATGCAGGCGCTCAACCTGGCTGCGCTGCTGGGCGCCACGGCATTGCTCGTGATCGGCGCTCGGCGCATGCCCGTGACGTACTCGCTCTATGCGTGGCCGCCACTGATCCTGATCGCGACCCGCATCCAGCCGACGCCGCTGACGTCGACGACGCGCTACGTCCTCGTGCTCTTTCCCATCTTCGTCGTCGCCGCGCTCCTCACCGAGCGCCCCTGGCTCCGCTGGGCGTGGGTGGTCGCATCGGTTCTGCTGCTCGGCCAGCTCGCGACCATGTTCCTGCGGGGCGACTTCGTGGCGTGATTCATCTCCTCCGTATGATGAGCCCATGCAGGACGCCGCCGGCGCCGTCGTCTCCTTCGAGCACGTCACCAAGCGCTACGGCCCACCGGGTTCGCCGCCCGCGGTCGACGACCTGAGCCTCACCGTTGCGGCCGGCGAGATCTGCGTCCTGGTCGGGCCGTCCGGATGCGGCAAGACGACGACCATGAAGATGGTCAACCGCCTCATCGAGCCGACCGGGGGACGGATCACGATCGGTGGCGAGGACGTGATGAGCCTGCCGGCCGTCGAGCTGCGCCGCCGCATCGGCTACGTCATCCAACAGGTCGGCCTCTTTCCACACCTGACCATCGGCGACAACGTGGGAGTCGTGCCGCGGCTGCTGCGCTGGAAGGACGCCAGGGTGCGCGACCGCGTGGACGAGCTGCTCAACCTGGTCGGGCTGGAGCCCGGCCAGTATCGGTCCCGATATCCGAACGAGCTCTCCGGCGGCGAGCGGCAGCGGGTGGGGGTCGCGCGGGCGCTGGCCGCCGACCCGCCGGTGATGCTGATGGACGAGCCGTTCGGCGCGGTCGACCCAATCCGCCGCGACCGGCTTCAGAACGAGTTCCTGCGCCTCCAGGGCCAGGTGCGCAAGACCGTGATCTTCGTCACCCACGACGTCGACGAGGCGATCAAGATGGCCGACCGCATCGCGATCCTGCAGCGGGGCGGGATCCTGGCCCAGTACGACACGCCGGCGGCCATCCTGGCGAATCCCGCCTCCGAGTTCGTGGGGCACTTCGTCGGCGCCGATCGTGGGCTGAAGCGGCTCTCGCTGGCCCGTGTGCGCGATCTCGACCACATCGCGCCGGTCACCGTGCGCGCCGGCGAGGATCGCGCCGACGTGCGGAACCGCCTCGATCGGGTCGAGGACCTGACGTACGCCCTGCTCGTCGACGACGCTGGCCGGCCGCTCGGCTGGATCGATCAGCACGACCTGCGGGGCAACGGGCCGATCGACGCCGGGGCGGCGACTCCCGGCGCTCCGACCGTGCAGCCCGAGTCGACCCTGCGCGACGCCCTCTCGATGATGCTCTCCTCGAGCGTCCAGCTGGGGGTGGTGGTGGACGAGCGCGAGCGCGTCGTCGGCCTGGTCAGCGTGGATGCCATCAGCGAGGCGCTGCGGGCGCCCCTCGAGCCCGTCCGACAGGCCAGCCCCTGATGGACCTCGCCTGGCTCGGCCGCAACCTGGATGAGCTGGCCCTCCGAACGGTCGACCACGTGGTCATGACCGTGCTCGCGGTCGGCATCGGCTCGGTCATCAGCTTCGGGCTGGCCTTGCTCATCCGCCATCGGCGCTCGCTGCACGGACCGATCGTCGCGGTCAGCGGCACCCTGTACGCCATCCCGAGCCTCGCCCTCTTCGCCATCCTCATTCCCTTCACCGGCCCGCAGAGCCTGCTCGCGGCGGAGATCGCGCTCGTCAGCTACACGATCCTGATCCTGGTTCGGAACTTCCTGGCCGGCTTCGACGGAGTGCCGGCCGACGTCATGGAGGCGGCGGACGGGATGGGACTGACCTCGTCGCAGCGCCTCTGGAGGGTCGAGCTGCCGATCGCGCTTCCGGTGATCGTGGCGGGCATTCGGATCGCCACCGTGACCGTCATCGGCCTGGTGACGGTGACCGCGTTGATCGGCCTCGGCGGCCTCGGGTACGTGATCATCGACCTCGGCTATCGGCGCTTCAACCTGACTGCCACGATCGCCGGCACGTTCGGGGCCATCCTGCTGGCCGTCATCGCCGATCGGGCCTTCGTCCTCCTCCAGCGTGTCCTGACGCCCTGGGCTGCCCGCCGCACGGCCGCCTGACGATGGAGTTCGCGGGCGAGGTCATCGGCTGGTTCACCGATCCGATCAACTGGAGCGGCGACGACGGCATCCCGATCCGCATCGCCGAGCACCTCCTCCTGTCCGCCGTGCCGCTGCTCGCGGCCGTCGGCGTCGGCCTTCCGCTCGCCGCCTGGGTCGGGCACACCGGCCGGTTCGCCGGGCCGGCGGTCAACGTGAGCAACATCGGGCGCGCGGTGCCGTCCCTGGCGATCATGGCCCTGGCCGCCATCCTCCTCAGCCGGTGGCTCGTCGACATCGGCCTGCGGCGAGAGGCCGGCGAGATCTCGACCATGGTGGCGATGGCGGCCCTCGCCATCCCGCCGATCATCACGAACACCTACGTCGGCATCAGCGAGGTGGAGCGCGACTTCGTCGAGGCCGCCCGAGGCCTGGGCATGACCGCCACCCAGGTCCTGCGGCGCGTCGAGATGCCGCTTGCCCTGCCGGTCGTCCTGGCCGGCGTCCGCACCGCGGCGGTCCAGGTAGTGGCCACCGCCACGCTCGGCGCGGTCTTCGGCACCGGCGGGCTGGGGCGATACATCATCGACGGCATCGCGCAGCGCAAGTACGAGGAGGTGTTCGCCGGCGCTCTGATCGTGGCGGCGATGTCGATCGCCACCGAGCTCGCGTTCGGCTTCGTCGAGCGGCGCTCCGTCTCCGCAGGTCTGAAGGGATGGCCGACCCAGGCGCGACGGCAGCCCTGACAGCTGCCCGGCACGGACGGGATGTGAGCTCGGTGATCGGAGCGGTCACCTGGGCCGTATTCATGACATGAAGCGTCGAGCGGCCACTGCTAGACTCGCTCGGCTCCGGCGACGCTAGCGTCCGGGGCATCCACCAGTGAAGGAGGACCCAATGCGGAAGAACCGCACACTTGCCCTCGGGGCGGTGCTGCTGGGGCTCGTGATGAGCGCCTGCGCACCGGGTGGGGGTGAGAGCGCAAGCCCCGGCGAGAGCGCGGCGCCACCTGCCAGCGACGGCGCTGCCGGCGGCACGGTCAGCATCGGCTCGCAGGGCTTCTACGAGTCGCAGCTCATGGCGGAGATCTATGCCCAGGCCCTCGAGGCGGCCGGATACACCGTCCAGCGCAATCTTGGCATCGGCACGCGCGAGGAGACGTATCCCGCGCTCACCAGCGGCCAGATCGACATGATGCCGGAGTACATCGGCAGCCTGACGACCTTCCTTGACGGCCAGGCCACTGGCGACCCGGACGAGACTCTCGCCGCGTTGACGGAGCTCATCGAGGCCGATGGGCTCACCGCCCTCGACTACACCGAGGGCCAGGACCAGAACGCGTTCGTCGTGCGCTCAGAGACCGCCGAGGAGCACGGCCTCGAGACGATGAGCGATCTCGCCGAGGTGGCGACGGAGCTCGTCTGGGGTCTGCCGCCAGAATGCGAGACCAACCCCCTGTGCGCCGGGGCGCTGGAGGACGAATACGGAATTCCGTTCGCGGAACTGGAGATCGAGCTGCTGGCCGCCTGCGACGCCCCGATCGCCACCGCCTTGAACGACGGCGTGGTCGACGTGGCGGAGCTGTGCAGCACGCAGCCCGATATCGAGCGTTTCGGCTTCGTTCGCCTCGAAGACGACCTGCGGACGCAGCCGGCCGAGAACCTCGCGCCGGTCATCAATCAGGAGAAGCTCGACGAGCTCGGCGGCGACTTTGCCGACGTGCTCAACAACGTGAGCGCCCAGATGACGACCGATGATCTCACCTCGCTCGGCGTCCAGGTCGCGGTCGAGCAGCGCGACGTGGCCGAGGTCGCCACCGAGTGGCTGACCGACAAGGGCCTCATCTGAGGCCCGGTCCTGAGCATCAACCCGTCGGGGCGGG
>JALZDF010000064.1 GCA_030862645.1 Chloroflexota bacterium | reverse complement strand
AGCGCCTCGAGCATCTCCAGGACGAACGGCTCGGTGTGGTCGCCGGCATGGAGGACGAGGTCGGTGGCGCGGAGCGCATCGGTCACTGGCGCAGGCAGCGCACGACCGAAGCGCGGCAGATGGGTGTCGCCGATGAGCACGAGCCGGGTCGTCACGTCGATCGCCGGATTGCAGGCCGGGTGCCGCAAGTGAACGGGCAGAGGTCACGGCCGTGCAGTTCGCGCGGCGCTTGCCGGTGTCGGTCCAGATGGACCCTTATGACGGGTCGAGCGCCTCGAGGTTGCGGGCCTGATCGCAATCGCCGCAGATCCAGGCCTCGCCATCCTGGGCCGGCGGGAGGCCGTCCGACCACAGCTCCCGACCGCAGATGGCGCAGCGGTCCCGCGGGTCGATATCGTCGCTCATGGACTGGCGGGGGCGTCCACGCGGAGGGAGATCACCTCGGTGCCGAGCGCCTTACCCTTCAGGTCCAGGGTATGACGCGCCAAATTGGGATCCAGCCCGGCAGCGGTGGCTGCCTCCGCCGATACGAGGACTTCGCCGGGGCCGGCGGCAGAGGCCAGACGAGCGGCCGTGTTGACGGTATCCCCCAGCGCCGTCAGCTCCACGTAGCTTCCGTCTCCCACTGCGCCGAACCAGGCCAGCCCGGCGTGGACCCCCGCGCCGACAGGCACCCACGGACCCTCAGCCTCCCCATGGCCCGTGGCACGCAGCAAGGCCTGGGCGGCCTCCACCGCCCGTGCCGTGTAGCGCTCGCCGGCAAGTAGCGGGAAGAAGAGCGCGACGATCTCGTCGCCGACGAACTTGTCGACGTATCCGTCGTGTTCGAAGACCACCCCGGACGCGGTGGCATAGAAGCGGTTGAGGAGATCGTGGTAGGCACCCGAGGACATGTGCTCCGCCAGCGAGGTCGAGCCGCGGATGTCGGCAAAGAGCATGGCGCCGGGGACCTCGGCGCCGCCGTGATGCTTCGTCATGAAATCGAAGCAGGAGGTGCACCAGTTGGGGTTGGCCTCAGACTGGCGCTTGCCGACCAACCTCATGATCGGGGCGCCGGGCCCTGCGAACGGAGCCGCGCACATGCGGCAGCGCGGATCGGCGGGGAGGCGGCTGAAGACCCGGCGGCCGATGTTGTGCATCGTGTCGCCGCCATTTGTGAGGAATTCGCGCCAGAACTCCTCGTCCCGGTCGGTCGGCTTCCTCGGGGTCGGATCCGCCCTGGTCACACGGCGATTATGGGCGGCGGGCGCAATGAGCCGAGGGCACGCTGGCGACGCAACCCCGATATGGGCTGGCCTAGGGAGCCAGGTCAGTCCCGGTGGCGAGAACCGTAAGGCTCTTTCTGCTGATCCTGATCGTGGCCCACGCGGTGTTGTTGCTCTCGTCGGCCTCGAGGAACTCGTTCGCCGGATCGCCCTCCAGCGTGACGACGTACTCCCCGTTCGGCAGGCCGGTGATGTCGATGTACTGGAAGGCGATGGTCGATGGGTATTCGTCTCCCCACCCGACTGAAAGGCCCATCGGCACCGATCCATCGGCGCGCTGCATGCACGCGGAGGTCGTGTTCGGGTGGTACGCCGGCGGCTCAGCCGCCGTGTAGTCGTAGTTGTCCCAGAAGCAGAAGCCAGTTTTTGCGCCCCGACGCAACACCGTGGCGCGGTCGTTGATGCTCGCGATCGTCCACTCCTGGAAATCGCGCACGTGCCAGTGGTCATGGCCGTCGCCGGCGTAGAACATTCGCGCCGGCGTCGCCAGCTCGGTCCGCCCTCCGGAACCGTCCTCGAGCAGCTGCACCACCCCCAGCGTGCCATCCTGGGCATCCGGTCCGCGGCCGATGGCCTCGAACACCCCCGGGCCGACGTTCACCACCACCGTATCGAAGCGAAGCCACCGGACTCCCCGCGGGCGCGACTGGATCGAAAAGTCCTTGGGCGCCAGCATTCCGAGGTCCGGTAACAGCTCCGACCCATCCGATGCGGTGGCCGGTTGCGGAGCGCCCAGGGCACTCATGACCACCGCGACGGATAGCACCGTCCTCGACAGATGGGTGGCGCGCACTGGACTGGTCCCCCATGGCTGGCCGGCGGTCGCCGACGATTCGCGGAGTGTGCCCTCACACGGTCTTGCGCGTCAACGCTTCGAAGAGACCGGCAGTGCACGAAGAGGTCGCGGCGCTGCTCGACCCGGCCTAGACCTCCGACGCTCGAACGTGTCAGGACTGCATAGTCGTGGTGATAGGTCGGGCGGTGGTGATCGGGTCCGCATGACGGTGAACGATCCGCCAGCGACCCTCCTCCCGACGGAAAATGAGGGTGACGCGGAGCGCGATGACGGTCTCGGCGCCACTGACCAACCGCCCCTCATGCCGCTCCAGCTGGACGACGTAACCGAGCTCGGAGACGGCAAATCGCGACACCTCCTCGAACCGGCTCGACACCTCCGCGAACCGCACCTGGCCGCCGTCCTTGAAGTAGTCCGCGCCTTCGATCGTGCGTGTCCTGACTGCTGCGGGTCCCCGCACTGGCGGGCCGATCGGATTTGCCAGCGTTACGTCCTCGCGCGTCGAGAAGAAGCTTAAGGCGGGCTCCCCGTCGCCCTTTACGTACACGCGGAGGGCCTCGCGGAACGCCTCGATAGTGTCGTTCAGCTCCTGCTCGGACACGGATACATCCCTCTCAGCAAACTTCGATCACGGCTCATCCTATGCCGTCGACCCAAACTGACCTCTACTCCGGCAGACTCAGACTGATGCATTACCAAGAGGCGCGAGATCACGGTCAGCGTCGGAGTGCCGTCACGAAGAGGTCGGCGATGACCCGGTACCCCTCGTCATTGGCGTGGATGTCCTCGGCGCCGATATGGGTCAGCTCCAGCCCCAGCCCGGCGAAGGCGGGCTGGATGTCGATCGGGATGGCGCCCAGCTCCTCGCCGATGCAGACGATGATGTCGTTCATGCCCCGCGACCTGGCGTCATCGGCCGCGCAGTCGATTCCTCCATCGGCGCCGAGCAGGGCAAGCTCGCCGGCCGCCTCGTAGGCCGCCTCGGTGCCGGAGAACGGGTTGAAGTAGGTCATGACCGCCAGGCGAGCCCCGGGGCTGCCGGCCTGGAGGGCATCGGTCAGCTCGCCGATGATCTGCCGGTAGTTGGCTTCGAAGTCGGCGAGTGTCAGCGCCAGCAGCTGGAGGCACTCCTG
>JALZDF010000054.1 GCA_030862645.1 Chloroflexota bacterium | reverse complement strand
CGAGGGGCGCGCCGTCACATCGTGAGCGAGGGCCGGTATTTTCGGCTTTCGCCGCGCCGACCCACGGCGTGATCCGGATTCGAGGTCGAAGGGAACGGCATCAAGGAGGGATCGAGGAGCTGGCCGCGGGGATACGTCAGACTCGAGGTCGCTCTGACGCGCAGCCAACGCATCGTCAGCCAACGGCTGAGTGGCGGTCGTCGTGTCGTCGACGCTGGAATCGCAATTCTTGCCGGCGGGTGGCAGGAATCGGCCTCATCCTGAGGGACCGATAAACTGGACCACGCCGTGACCACCGCGACTCGCACCGACCCGCTCGCCCCGTTCAGCGAGGCGACCCGAACCTGGTTCGCTGAAGCCTTCGCCACTCCCACCCGTGCCCAGGAGCTCGGCTGGCAGGCGATCAGCCGTGCCAGCCACACGCTGATCCACGCTCCCACCGGCAGCGGCAAGACGCTGGCCGCGTTCCTGTGGTGCCTCGATCGGCTCATGACCGAGCCGCCGCCGGCGCGGCAGACGGTGCGGGTGCTGTACGTCAGCCCGCTGAAGGCGCTCGCGTACGACGTCGAGCGCAACCTGCGGGCTCCGCTGGCGGGGATCCGGCGCACCGCCGAGCGGCTCGGCGTCGAGATCCCGGAGGTCAGCGTCGCCTCGCGTACCGGTGATACGCCCGCGGATGCCCGGAGAGCGCTGGCCAGGACGCCGCCCGACATCCTCGTGACCACCCCGGAAAGCCTGTACCTGCTGCTCACCAGCCAGGCGCGCGAAGTCCTGCGCGGCGTGGAGCACGTGATCGTGGATGAGGTGCACGCCATCGCCGCCACCAAGCGCGGATCGCACCTGGCCCTGAGCCTCGAGCGCCTGGGCCACCTGGCCGATGTCGACCCGCAGCGCATCGGCCTGTCGGCGACCCAGCGACCGCTGGAGGCGATCGCATCCTTTCTCGGTGGCGACGGCAGGGACGTCGAGATCGTCGATGCCGGGGCCCGCAAGGAGCTCGACCTCGAGGTGATCGTCCCGATCGAGGATATGGCGCGCATGGGCGAGGCGATGGACGTGGACGAGGCGCCCGGGGGCCCCGCCGCCGGACCGGAGGCAAGGCATTCCATCTGGCCGAGCATTCACCCCAGGCTGCTGGAGCTGATCCGTCAGCATCGATCCACCCTCATCTTCGTGAACTCGCGCCGGCTGGCGGAACGGCTCGCCGCGCGCCTCAACGAGCTCGCCGGCGAAGAGCTGGTTCGGGCCCATCACGGCAGCGTGGCGCGGGAGCAGCGGCTCGAAATCGAGGAGCAGCTCAAGGCCGGCCGGCTACCTGCCCTGGTGGCGACCAGCAGCCTCGAGCTGGGGATCGACATGGGGGCGATCGACCTCGTCGTACAGATCGAGGCGCCGCCGTCCGTCGCGTCGGGGATGCAACGCATCGGCCGCGCCGGCCACCAGGTGGGGGAGCCGAGTGTCGGCAAGATCTTTCCGAAGTTCCGTGGCGACCTCGTGGAGGCGGCGGTGGTGGTTGAGCGCATGAAGGCGGCGGCCATCGAGGAGACGCGCATCCCACGAAATCCGCTCGACGTGCTGGCGCAGCAGGTCGTCGCGATCTGCGCCCACGACCGCTGGACGGTGGCGGAGCTCCATGCCCTGGTGACCCGCGCGGACAGCTTCCGGGACCTGTCGCGGGAGCAGCTGGAGGGCGTGCTCGACATGCTCTCCGGGCGCTACCCGTCCGACGAGTTCGCCGACCTCAAACCGCGGCTGGTATGGGACCGCCAGACCGATGAGGTCGCCTCGCGCAACGACGCGAGGGTCGTGGCGATCACCTCGGGCGGCACGATCCCGGACCGCGGCCTGTACGGGGTCTTCCTGCCGGGGGACGATGCCGGCCGCGGAGGGCGTCGCGTCGGTGAGCTCGACGAGGAGATGGTCTACGAGTCGAGGGTCGGGGAGACGTTCCTGCTCGGTGCCTCGTCTTGGCGGATAGAAGAGATCCGGCCCGATCGGGTGATCGTCACCCCGGCGCCGGGCGAGCCGGGCAAGATGCCCTTCTGGCACGGCGACGCGGTCGGCCGGCCGATCGAGCTGGGCCGGGCCATCGGCGCCTTCCTGCGCGAGCTGGAGCCGATGAAGCCCGCTGCCGCCATCGCGCGCTTGCGCGAGTCGCACGCCCTCGATGCGCTGGCGGCTCAGAACCTGGTGACCTACCTGGCCGATCAGCGCGAGGTGACCGGCGTGCTGCCGACCGACCGCACCATCGTGGTCGAGCGATTCCGGGACGAGCTTGGCGACTGGCGGGTCGCGCTGCTCACGCCGTTCGGCGGCCGGGTGCACGCGCCGTGGTCGATGGCGATCGAGGCCCGGCTGCGAGAGCACCACGGCGTCGACGTGCAGGCCATGTGGTCGGACGACGGCATCGCCGTGCGCCTGCCGGAGGGCATCGAGACTGATGGCTCGACGATCGAGGGAGCACTCCTGCTCGAGCCCGACGAGATCGAGGAGATCCTGACTTCCGAGCTGGGCGGCTCGGCCCTGTTCGCCGCCCGCTTCCGCGAGAACGCCGCCCGCGCGCTGTTGCTGCCGCGCCGACGGCCGGGACAGCGCACGCCTTTGTGGATGCAGCGCCAGAAGTCGGCGGACCTGCTGTCGGTCGCAAGCCGTTACGGCTCCTTCCCCATCATCCTGGAGACGTACCGCGAGGTCCTCCGCGACGTGTTCGACATGCCGGCGCTCGTCGATCTGCTCGCGGCCATCCGCGCGCGGCGCATCCGCGTGGTCAGCGTCGAGTCGCGGTCGGCATCGCCGTTTGCGTCCTCGCTCATGTTCGACTACCTCGGCTCATTCATGTACGAGGGCGACGCGCCGCTGGGGGAGCGCCGTGCCCAGGCCCTGGCCCTCGATCGCGACCTGCTGGCCGAGCTCCTCGGCACGGAGGAGCTGCGCGAGCTGCTCGATCCCGAGGCGGTCGCCGACCTGGAGCTGGAACTCCAGGCCCTGGCCGCATCCCGCCAGGCACGAACCGTCGATGCCGTCGCAGACCTGCTGCGTCGTATCGGTGACCTGCGTACCGACGAGGTCGAGGCACGGACGACGGACGGAGTGGACGGCACGCACGCATTGGCCGAGCTGGAGGGTGCCCGTCGCGCGGTGCGCGTCCGGGTCGCCGGCGAAGAGCGCTGGATCGCGATCGAGGATGTGGCCCGCTACCGCGACGCGGTCGGGGCGAGCCCGCCGCCGGGCGTGGCGGGGACCTGGCTCACCCCCGCCGATGCCCCGCTCGATGCGTTGCTTGCACGGTGGGCTCGCAGCCACGCCCCATTCACTGCCGACGCCCCGGCGGATCGGTGGGGCATCGCGCGGGGGACGGTCGAGGAACGGCTGCACGGCATGGCCGCCGACGGCGCGCTGCTGGAAGGGGCCTTTCGCCCGGGCGGCGCCGCGCACGAGTTCACCGATCCGGACGTCCTCCGCCAGCTGCGCCGACGGTCGCTGGCCCGCCTGCGGCGCGAAGTCGAGCCGGTGGAGCCCGAGGTGTTCGCGCGCTTTCTGCCCGCCTGGCACGGCATCGGCGGAACGGCCGGCGGGCTCGGCCGTCTGGTCGAGGCGGTTGCCCAGCTCGAGGGCGTGGCGATTCCGGCATCGGTGATCGAGCGCGACGTGCTGCCCGCGCGGGTGGCAGGCTACACGCCGCGGTTGCTTGACGAGCTGGGCGCCGCCGGCGACGTCGTCTGGATTGGCCGCGGCTCGCTCGGGCGGGATGACGGCCGCGTGGCGCTGTACCGGCGCGACCGGGTCGACCTGCTGGCCAGCGCCGGCACCGCCGAAGACCGTCCCTCGGAGCCGATCCACGAGGCGGTCCGCCAGCACCTACAGCGCCGAGGCGCCTCGTTCTTCCCGCAGCTCCGCGCGGCCATTCCCGAGGCACGCCGCGACGACGAGCTGCTCGACGCAATGTGGGACCTCGTGTGGGCCGGCGAGCTCACGAATGACACCTTCGCGGCACTCCGCTCGCTTTCGCTGCCTCGCAGCCGCTCGAAGGCCGCGCCCCGACCGGGTCGCCTGCTGGCACTCGGTCCGCCGCGGGGCGCCGGCCGCTGGTCGCTGGTTGCCGATCTGATCGGCGAGGAGCGCACGCCAACCGAGCGAGGCCATGCGCTCGCCATCACCCTCCTCGAGCGTCACGGCGTCGTCACCCGCGAGGCTGTCGCCGCCGAGGGGATCGCCGGCGGATACGCGTCGGTCTATCCGGTGCTGCGTGCCATGGAGGAGTCCGGGCGTGCGCGGCGTGGGTACTTCGTCGCCGGGCTCGGCGCCGCCCAGTTCGCACTTCCCGGGGCGGTCGATCGGCTGCGCGCCGTGCGCGAGGACGATCCAGCGGTCCGGATCCTGGCGGCGACGGACCCGGCTCAGCCGTACGGCGCGGCACTGCCCTGGCCTCGCGGCGCCGATGACGAGCGGCTGCCACTCCAGCGCGCGGGGGGTGCCAACGTCGTGCTGGTCGACGGTCGCCCCGTCCTCTACCTCGAGCGCGGGGGGCGAGGGATCCTCACCCTGCCATCCGCCGCCGATCCGGAGGCTGCGGCGCGCGCCGTGAGGATCCTGCCGTCGCTGGTTCGGCCGCAGGGCGCGCATCGCGAGCTGCGGATCGAGCGCGTCGATCGCCATCCGGTGGCCGAGTCATCGCTCGAGCCGCTGCTCCGAGAAGCGGGCTTCAGGCCGGGCTATCGCGGCTATCTGCTTCGGGGAGCGTGAGGTCCCGCGGGCGGCGCGAGGCACAGAAATGTCCCGAAGGAACCACGAGACCCGTTGATGCAATCTCTGGGTCCACGGATCCCTCCGGGACAACCAGACTGTACCGCCGCCACGGGTAGGTGCCAAGGGGGTTAATCCACGAGTTGGACGCAGCCGCCCCGAGTTATCAACGGGTTATCCACACCGGTGGAAAGTCCTCACAGCCGCCCGGCGTCGATGATCCGCTGCAGGAACTCGCGTGTCCGCGGCTCGTGAGGATCGCGGAAGATGCGGTCCGGCGGCCCCTCCTCGAGGATGCGACCCTCGTCCAGGAAAAGAATTCTGCTGGCGATGTCGCGCGCGAAGCCCATCTCATGTGTGGCGATGACCATCGTCATGCCTTCGGACGCCAACTCGCGGATCACGTTGAGCACCTCGGCAATGAGCTCCGGATCGAGCGCGCTGGTCACCTCGTCGAGGAGCAGGAGGTCGGGCTCCATGGCGAGCGCCCGCACGATCGCGACCCGTTGCTGCTGGCCGCCGGACAGCCGGTCCGGAAAGTCGACGCGCTTATCGACGAGCCCGAAACGCTCGAGCAGCCTCGTTGCCTCCGCCTCCGCCTCGGCGCGCGGGCGCTTGAGCACCTGCCTCGGCGCCAGGGTCACGTTGTCGAGCACCGACATGTGGGGAAACAGGTTGAAGGCCTGATAGACGATCCCGATCCGGCGCCGCATCCGGTCGACGTCGACGCCGCGGCCGGTGATCTCCTCGCCCTCGACCACGATCCGGCCGGCGTCGATCGGCTCGATCAGGTTGATGCAGCGCAACAGCGTCGACTTGCCGGAGCCCGAGGCCCCGATGAGGCACACCACCTCGTGCTCGGCCACCGCGAGATCGATCCCCTTGAGCACCTCCAGCGCGCCAAACGACTTGTGCAGTCCCTCGATGCGCAGCGGCGCCTGAGCCGTCGTGGTCATCGGACCCCACCCCACAGTCGCCCGCGTCGCGCTCCCCGGCCAGCGGTCTGGACAGTGGTCGCATAGCGGCGGTCGCGCTCGCGCGCCACCAGCCAGTCGGTGATCCGCGCCAGTGGGATCGTGACGACCAGGAACACCAGCGCGGTGACGAGGTACGGCGTGAAGTTGAAGGACGCCGACTGCCTGATCTGCGATTGCCGGAAGATCTCGACCACGCCGATGAACGAGACGAGGACGGTGTCCTTCTGGAGGCCGATGAAATCGTTGAGGAGCGGAGGGATCACGCGGCGGACCGCCTGCGGAAGGACCACGAACCGTAGGGCTTGTGCCTGCGTGAGCCCAAGGGATCGGGCGGCGGCTGCCTGGCTGGGATGCACCGAATCGATGCCTGCGCGATAAACCTCCGACACGTAGGCGGAGTACACCAGCGTCAGCGCCACCACGCCCCAGAAGAAGGGGTCGTTCGGCACGCCGGGGATGCGGAGGCCCGGGATCCCGAATCCGAGGACGTAGATGACCAAGACCCCGGGCAGCGCGCGGAACAGATCGACGTACACCGTCGCCAGGAGGCGGACCGGGTAGAGCACAGGGCCCGGAAGACCGCGCAGGACGGCAAGCAGCAGGCCGACGGCCAGGATCATGACCTCGGCGATGAGAAAGAGACGCAGGTTGACCTGGAACTTGGCGATGATCCCGGGCGCCGAGCGGACGAAGTTCTCGCCGTCGAGGAATGAGCGCCGCACCTGTTCCCATCCCGGCGCGTTCACCACGACCCAGCCGATCAGGCCGAAGACGACCACGGTGCTGACGATTGCGATGGCGATCGCACGCCGGCCCGACCCGCCGAGGCCCGGACCCTGCGTGGCGCGAGGCGGTGGGACGGCGCCGGACGCTCCCGGCGTTCCCTCGATCACGCGTGCGCCACGCGGGTCAGGCGCCTATTCCAGGATGGGCGCGCCGGCGCTCTCGGACATCCACTCCTGCGTGATCGCCTCGAGCTCGCCGCTCTCCTGGAGCGACGCGATCGCCTGGTTGACGCAGTCGGTGAGCGGACTGTCCTGCTCGAGCACGAGACTGAAGTGCTCCTGCTCGTCACCGGCCGGCGGGAACTGCCCGACGATCGTGCCGTTCTCCATCTGGACCGCGGTGATGAAGAAGGCCGTCGGCAGGTCGACGACAATGCCGTCCACCTGCCCCGCGTTGAGCGCGGCGATGGCGGCGTCGTTCGAGTTGTACACCGACGCCTCCTCGCTCGGCTGGATCTGCTCCTCGATGTACGCGAGGCTGGTGGTGCCGACCTGCACGCCAAGTCGGAACTCGCGGACGTCCGCGATCGAGGCAGCCCTGGTGATCGGGGTGTCGGCATTGGCGACGAGCGCCTGGTTCGAGAAAAAGTACCCATCGCTCAGGTCGACGGCCTCGGCACGCTCCTCGGCGAACGAGACCTGCGCGAGGTAGAAGTCGAACTCCTTCTCGCCTGGCGCGAATGAGTTGTCGAACGGCACCGGGATGAAGTCGACGGTGTCGTCGCCGAAGCCGAGCTGCTCCGCGACCGCCCACGCCACCGCACCCTCGAAACCGCCCTTGTTGGTCGGGTCGCCGAGCTCCCACGGCGGGGTTGGCTCCTCGCCCTCGGGGGCCGGCTGCCAGTAGGGCGGGAAGGCGGGGTTGTCGGTGCCGATGGTGAGCCGCCCCGGCGTCTTCGTCGCCAGCGAATCCGGCGAGCACGCCTCGGCTGCCGCCGATGCGGACGCGGGCGGCGCGGAACTCTCGCTCGTCGCGGTGGACGAGGGAGTCGCGGCTGATGGGCTGGCGCCACCGCCGGTGCACGCCGCCACGAGAGCGACGGTGGCGGTCATGGCCGCTGCTCGGAGGACCCTGGACATCTCTTGCGCTCCGTGTGGGTGCGGATAGGAACGAGCGAGAGTGTAGCCGCTCCGGCGATCGGTTCGGTTCAGGCTGTCTTGATCCGGACCGGCTCCCCGCTGGTGACGCCGATCCGGGCGGCCAAGTCGGACTGGTTGTCGGCCAGGGCGAGGTCGCCGCTCGAGTCGATGTACAGGATGCTTGTGCCCGGCTCCACGTGGCCGAAGCTGGGCGCGAAGGCGACCTCCAGCGGCGGGCGTGCTCCAATCGAGACGGTGAACCGATCTCCTGCGCGCGGTTGCGCGAAGGCCGACGTCAGCTCGTCGCGACCGCCGGTCAGCCGCACGTTCCCGAAGCTGTCGACGTAGGCCACCTCGGTCTCGATGTGTCCGTGCGTGGCCCGAGGCGTCGCGCGCGGCAGGCGTACGAGCGTCGGGACCTCGAGCGGCTCGCCGATGGCGTCGAAGCCCGTTCGCCCGGTGGCGAGATGAGCGGCCACCGGGGCGAAAACGTCCCGGCCATGGAATGTTGCACTGGTGGTCGGCAGCCACAGGTCGCGGTTGGCGAGCACGCGCGCCTCGACCGCGCCGCCCAGTGCGTCGGCTGCGGGCATGAGCAGCCCGTTGTCGGGCCCGATCAGCACATCGCCCCGTCCGACGCGGATCCCGACGGGCCTGCGGGACGTACCCACGCCGGGGTCGACCACACCGACGTGGATCCCGATGGGCAGGTAGGGCAGCGAGGCACGGAGGATGAATGCTCCGTCGCGGATCGCGTACTTCTGCACCGTATGCGAGATGTCGACGATCTGCGCGTCGCGACAGATGGAGAGCATTACGCCGCGGCACGTCGCCGCTGCTCCATCGAGCCCGAAGTCGGTGAGGAAGCCGATGACCGGGCGCTCGGTCGAGGTCATGCGCGCAATCCTAGCGGCGGCACGGACGGCCGCGGAGACGGCAAGACACCTGTGCACGGCGCAGGGTCGGGGCGGCCGATTTCCGACGCCTACACCCGCCGATCCACCTCAGGCGAGCGACACCGTCTCCCGGTGCTTCGGGATGACCGCCTCCATCCCGAGATCGGATCGGATCCGGCGCGCGAACGCCTCGGCCGCATCGGGGTCGCCGTGGACGATGTACACCGTCTTCGGAGCATCGCCGTTGGCGAAGTGCTTGAGCCAGGCCTCGAGCTCCTGCTGGTCGGCGTGGGCCGAGAAGCCTGAGATGGAGCGGACGCGGCAGCGAACCTCGATCTCCTGGCCATCGATGCGTGCCGACGTTCCGCCATCCTGCAGCCGCCGCCCGAGCGTCCCCTCGCCCTGGTAGCCGATGAACAGGAGCGTGCACCTGGGGTCGGGGAGGAAGTCCTTGAGGTGGTGCATGATCCGGCCGCCGGTCAACATGCCCGACGAGGCCACGACCATGATCGGCCGCTTGGCGACGCGAATCGACTTCGACTCCTCGACCGTATCGGTGAACTGCTGGCCCGGATACTCGAGCGGCGAGTCGCCCGAGCGCAGCAGCGCGGCGGTGTCCTCGTCGTACGACTCGGGATGGTCGTGGTAGACCGAGGTGGCCCGCGACGCCATCGGCGAGTCGAGATAGAGGGGCACGCGCTCGATGCGCCCGTCCCGCGCGAGGTCGTCGAGCACCCAGATCAGCTCCTGCGTGCGGCCGATGGCGAAGGCCGGCACGAGCAGCACGCCCTCGCCGGCGCTGACCTCGGAGATGGCCGCCACGAGCTCCTCGATCGCCTCCGTGTGCGGGGCGTGTTCGCGGTTGCCGTAGGTCGACTCGACCACGACGTGATCGGCGTGGCTGATCGGCGACGGGTCCCGGAGGATCGGCGTTCCATCGCGGCCCAGGTCCCCCGAGAAGACGAGCGTCCGGGTCTCGCCGGCGTCCGTCACGCGCAGCTCGACGATGGCGGAGCCGAGGATGTGGCCGGCGTCGTGGAGCACGGCGGTCACCCCGTCGGTGACGGCGATCTGGGCCCCGTAGTCCGCGCCGCGGAACTGCTGCATGGTTGCCTCGACGTCGTGCTGGTCATAGAGCGGGGTCCGCGTCTCGGTCTTTCCCTCCGGCGGCGCGGTGCGCAGCCGCTCGGGGAGCGACTCGTCATCGGTCTGCTGGGCGGCGGCCTCCGAGGCTGCAGCGGCCTCCGCCACGTGGCGCGCGTGACGCTTGTTCCATCGCTCCGTGAACTCGACCTGCAGCTTGGCCGAGTCGAGCAGGACGATCTCGGCGAGGTCTGCGGTTGCGTGCGTGGCATGGATCGGCCCGGCAAAGCCCGCCTTCACGAGTGCCGGCAGGCGGCCGCAATGATCGAGGTGGGCGTGGGTCAGGATCGCCGCATCCAGCGTCTCCGCCTCGAAGGCGAACGGCAGCAGGTTGCGCTCCGTCTCTTCGGGCGATCCCTGGAACATGCCGCAGTCGACGAGGACCCGCCGCTCTCCCACCGACACCAGGAACTGCGAGCCAGTCACGCAGCCGGCCGCCCCGAGGAACTGGACGGTGATGCTCATGAAGCCTCCAGCGTGTCGGGGACGAGCATCAGGCCTTCGATCGCGCCGTCCCGCACGCGACCGATGAAACGTCCCCCGACGCCGGCGGCGTCGTCGTCGAGGCTGGCAGGATCGATGCCGACCGTGGGCGCAAAGCCCTCGCAGGTGCGTCCGCGGCCGTCGCACAGGCGGACCGCGTCGTCGACGACGCGGACGGTGCCCTCGAGCCAGATCCATCCCGGCGGCTCCTGGTCGGCCGCGACGGACGGATCGAAGGTCTCGTCACCGTGCGGCTCGTGCACGACCATCCCGTTCGCGCACCCGGTCGCCGGTTCGACCCCCGCGGCTGAGCGCCCACGGACCTCCGTGTCGGTCTCTACGATGATCCGCCCCGGCTCGTCCGGCGACGCGCGCGTCGCGAAGGCGACGAGGCCCTGGTCCGCCGGCCCTCCGAGCAATCGGCCGTCCGACGCATAGGTCGTGCCCTCTTCCAGGTTGACGAACAGGCGCGTCTGCGGGCACCACGCCACCACCTCGCCGACGGTCCCCGGTGGCTGCGGCCGCTGGGCGTCGAGCACCCACATGCCGGCCTCCGGGTCGTTGACCACGAAGACCGGCCGCCCGTCGTCAAGCAGTGCCGCCGATGCCGTGCCGCTCGGTGGCAGATCGAGTACTGCGCGAGCGCCGCTCACCGGCTTGGCGATGCCGCCGAAGATGTAGGCGTAGCCGACGGCCATGATGCCGACGGCGATGACTCCGAGTCCGATGATCAGGCGTCGGCCGAGGTCGGGCATCCGCCCGATGATGCCACGCGGTCCTATCATCGGCGCATGGCCTACCCGATCGAGCCGCCGATTCCGCCGATGCTGGCCAAGCCGACTCCGTCCATTCCGACCGGCGAAGGCTGGATCTACGAGCCGAAGTGGGACGGTTTCCGGGCACTCGTCTTCCGCGACGGCAGCGACGTGTACGTTCAGTCGCGCGATCTCAAGCCGCTCAACCGCTACTTCCCCGAGATCGAGGAGCCGCTGCGCTCGGTCGGCGGTCCCGGCTCGAGATTCGTGCTCGATGGCGAGGTCGTCATCGCACGGCCCGACGGCGCGCTCGACTTCGACGCGCTCCTGCTCCGCATCCACCCGGCCGCCTCGCGCGTGAAGATGCTCTCCGAGGAGTCGCCCGCCTCATTCGTCGCCTTCGATTGCCTCGCCGATGAGGCCGATGACCTCCGCGACACTCCCTTCTCCGAGCGTCGTGCGCGGTTGGAGCGGCTGCTCGCCCGGCCGCCGGAATCGGTGCGCCTCACGCCCTCCACCACCGATCCCGCCATGGCCCGCCACTGGTTCGACGTGTTCGAGGGAGCCGGGCTCGACGGCGTCATCGGCAAGCGGGCCGCCGATGCTTATGCACCGGGGAAGCGGACGATGGCCAAGATCAAGCACGCCCGGACGGCCGACTGCGTCGTCGCCGGCTTCCGCTGGCACAAGAACGGGCCGGGCACTCTCATCGGCTCGCTCATGCTGGGCCTCTTCAACGATGCCGGCTTCCTGCAGTCGGTAGGGGTGACCTCGTCCTTTACGATGGCTCGCCGTTCGGAGCTGGTGGAGTTCCTGGACCCATATCGGTCCGGCGTTGAGGATCATCCCTGGCGTGACTGGGCGATCGCCGAGGCGGCCGCGGTCGAGCAGGGCCGGCGCCTGCCGGGGGCACAGTCACGCTGGAATCGCGGCAAGGACCTCTCCTGGGAGCCGGTGCGGCCCGAACTCGTGTGCGAGGTCGCCTTCGACCACCTCCAGAACGACCGATTCCGCCATGCCACCACCTTCGTGCGATGGCGCCCGGACCGATCTCCCGACGAGTGCCGCTACGATCAGCTGGAGGAGACGCCGCCCGCCCTGCTCAACGACCTGTTCGGCGCCCCGTCCGAGCCTGCGCCGCCGCCGTTCAACCTGTGAGGGAGATCTGCTTCGGTGTCCGGGATCCTCGGTCGTCGCAAGGGCCGAACGACCGGCCTTGGAAGCCCAGCGCGGCCGCCGGTCAGGCTCCTCCCTCGGTCCAGGGGTCGTAGTCGGGGTCGGGTGGCTCGGCGGAAGGGCGCAGGGCCTCCGGCACGTTCCGGAGGTTGACGCGGACGCGCCACCACACCTTGTAGCGGCCGCGCATGGCGTCCACCAACACATCCTCGGGATCGTGCACGGACGCGGCAGCATCGGGATGGCGATCGCGCCAGCGATCGAGGCCGGCGAGCGCCTCGGCCTTGTCGGCTGCCTGCGAGATGACCAGCAGCGGCTGTGTCGAACGTCGGCGGCCGGTGGGTGGCACCGTCCCATCCGGATTGCGGGCGGGGGCAGAGGGCATCGCCGGTGCAACGGAGCCGGCACGGCCTCGGGGCGCGGACGGGTCGGTCACTGGGCCTTCCGGCGGCAGGCGACGCTTCGACGGCTGGACTCGCGGCGGCTCACCAGCCTGTTTCGCGTAGTGGGGAGGCCATGGCGCGTCGCCCAGCCCGTCCGCCTCATGACGGGCCACCAACTCCAGCAGCGGCTCCAGCGAGAAGGCGCGTTCGTCGATCCCGGCGCCGACGTCGCCAAGTCGAGCGTAGCGCTCGGGCATCGTGCGCAGGGTGAAGTCCTCAAGCTCCGCCGAGACGACCTCGTCCCAGGTCAGCGGCGCGCTGACCGTCGCCGAGGGCCGCGGCCGCACCGAGTAGACGGACGCGACTGTGCGGTCCTTCGCGTTCTGGTTGTAGTCGAGGAACACCCCGTGCCGCTCCTCTTTCCACCATTTCGACGTCGCGATGGACGGGGCGCGGCGTTCGACCTCGCGGGCCAGCGCCAGGGCTGCGCGCCGGACGTCGGAGAACGCCCAGCGCGACTCGATCCGGACGTACACGTGGATGCCGCGCGAGCCGGAGGTCTTGGGCCAGCCCGTGTAGCCCAGCTCCTCGAGCACCTCTCGCACGACCATCGCCACCGAGCGCACGTCGGTCCACGGGACGCCCGGCCCGGGATCGAGGTCGACCCGCAGCTCGTCGGGATGCTCCAGGTCGCCGGATCGGGTCGGATGGGGATTGAGGTCGATGCATCCCAGGTTCACGACCCACGCGAGTGCCGCTGCGTTGTCGACCACCACCTCGTCGGCGGTGCGGCCGGAAGGAAAGGACAGCTCGACGGTGCGAACGAACTCCGGCACCGACTTCGGCGCGCGCTTCTGGAAGAAGGCCTCGCCGGCGGCGCCGTCGACGAAGCGCTTGAGCGCCATCGGCCGATCCCGCACCCCCAGCAGGGCGCCATCGGCCACGGCGAGGTAGTAGCGGACGAGATCCATCTTGGCGATGCCGGCATCGGCGAAGAAGATCTTGCCGGGGTTGGTGATGGTGACCTCGTGGCCGTCGAGGGCCAGGGTCTCCGACTCGGTGCGCGCCATCGGCGACAAGGGTAGCCTGCGCCGCCGGAGCGGGCACGACCCTTGCGAGCGGAGCCAGCGATGATCGAACGAGCCAGGCGCCTCAAGGCCGAACTTGACGAGTGGAGCATGCGCCACGCACCCACCCGCATCTCCCGCCGGGCGGTGACCGGCTTCCTGGCGCACGAAGGGCTCCAGTACGCCGGCAGCATGGCCTACTTCGGGGTCCTCTCCATCTTCCAGCTGCTCGTCCTCGGCATCGTGGTCGGCTCGTACGTCCTCGGCCAGGGCGAGGCGCGCGACCTCGTGATCGAGCAGGTGCGCGCCGGGACGCCGCTCGATACCGACACGATCTCCGGCGTGATCGATGCCGCCATCGAGTCACGCGGCAGCATGACGATCGTCAGCTTCGGCTTCCTGCTGTGGAGCGGGCTCGGCATCTTCTCGGCGCTATCCAACGGCATCAGCCGGGTCTTCGAGAACGCCCCACCGCGCCCGTTCCTCAAGGACAAGCTGATCGGCCTGCTGCTGATGACGCTCACCGGCCTGCTCGCCATCGCCTCGCTCGTGATCGGGATCGCGACCGGCATCCTGCAGAGCGCGGCCCACGACGTGCTCGCCCGTATCCCCGGCGGGAGCGGCGCGGTCTGGCTCATCGGGCTGGTGGTGCCGATCCTCCTCATCTTCATCGCCTTCTGGGTGATCTACCGGGTCGTCCCCAACCGGCCGGTGACGTGGGGCGAGGTTCTGCCGGGCGCCATCGCGGCGGCGCTGCTGTGGACCGTGCTGCGTTTCGGCTTCACCTGGTACGCGACCAGCGTCGCCGACTACGAAAGTGCCTTCGGACCGATCTCGACCGGCATCACCCTCCTCGTCTTCCTCTATTTCGCGAGCGTCATCGTGCTGCTCGGGGCGGAGTTCGCCCGTGCCGGCGCCATCGAGGACGAGATCGGAGCCATGGCGGCCGCAGATCCCCGGTTCCTCCCCGTTCCGGTTGAGCCTCCGCCGAGGGCGGCGGCGAGCCCGAGACGCGGCATCTCACGCTGGATCGTCCTCGGCGGGGGGGTGGTCATCGGCCTGGTCGCCGATCGCTTCATCAGGCGCGACGACGAGGACTGAGCGAGCGCACACGCTGCCCGGACTAGACACGGTGTAGTACATTCGGGCGGTTCCGGAGCCACCAGGCATCGGTCACCATCGCCCCGCAACGACTCGCTACGGGGCACAAGGGCAAATTGCACATTCGGATCACCGCTCGATGAGGCGGCGATCTCGTCTCGCCGTCACATTCGTAGCCCTGCTGACGGTCGGATGGAGCGTCGTCTCAACACAGCCCAGCGGCTCGGCCCTTGCCGCTGATCCCGAGGCCCGACTGGCCGAAACCCGCGCGCAGCTCGCAGACGCACAGTCGGCGCAGCAGTCACTGGAGGCTACCCTCCAGCGGCAACGTACCGAGCTGGCCCAGCTGCAGCGCAAGTCCGCCGATCTCGACACGCAGCTCGACCTCGCCGAAGCCGAGCTGGAAGCGGTCACCGCGGAGTACGAGCGCGTCGCCGGCCTGCTCGAGCAGGTGCGCGTGCAGGTCGCCGAGATCGAGGCGCGCATCGCCGAGCTGCATGCAGCGATCGACGCGCTCGACGAGCAATTGGTCGACCTGGCGGCGGATATCGCCCGCCGCACCACCGCGCTGGAGGAGCGCGAGGCGCTGCTCCAGGATCACCTGCGATCCGCCTACGAGCGCAGCCAGACCTCCCTGCTCGAGGTGCTCCTGGGCGCCGATTCCCTCGACCAGGCGACGACCCAGGTTGGGTACCTGATGAGCGTCTCGGACCAGGACGAGATCCTGGCCGAGGACATCCGCGCCATTCGCGAGGAGCTCGAGACTCGCCGCGAGACGCTGAAGGATGGTCGCCGTGCTCTCGCCGATGCGCGCGCCGTCGCGCGCGACGAGGAAGCCTCCCTGAAGGCGCGCCGATCCCAGCTGACCGCGCTCGAGGCGCAGCTCGCCGAGCTGCGCGCCGCGGCGGATCGAAAGCGCGCCGAGCAGGAGGCGGCGCTCAACGCCGCGCTCGAGGCCAAGGGCAGCGTGGAGCAGCAGGTCGCCAAGAACGAGGAGGCCGCCGCCGCCGCCGCGCGTCTCGCCAGCCAGCTGCAGCAGCAGGCGGCGGCACAGCAGGCCGCCATCGATGAGGCGCGGCGTCGTGCCGCCGAGGAGGCAGCACGCCGGGCCGCGGCCGAGCAGGCGGCCCGCGACGCCGCCTCGAGCGCAGCGGCCCGCGAGGCGGCGGAAGCTGCCGCCAGGGCCAACGCCACATCGGGCTACGGCTTCCGATGGCCGGAGCGCTCCTTCCGCGTCACTCAGGAGTGGGGCCCGACCGGCTTCGCCCTCGAGCCGCCGTACACCTACCGCGGCACCTACTACCCGCACTTCCACGCCGGGATTGACTTTGCCAACGGCTGCGGCACGCCGATCTACTCGGTAGGCGCCGGCGTGGTCGTCGCCTCCGGCCAGCCGTTGATGCCGTGGGACAGCGGGTACGGCGTGGTGATCGACCACGGCGGTGGCATCCAGACCTGGTACTGGCACATGCAGGCGCGCGTGGTTGTCTCGCCGGGCACCGTCGTCACGAGCGAGTCGCTCATCGGTTACGAGGGCACCACGGGCATGTCGACCGGGTGCCACGTGCACTTCGCCATCAACGACCGCGGCGTCTGGGAGAACCCGCGGCGGTATCTGCCCTAGGCGGAGTTCAGGCCGAGACGGGGCTTCGGACGGCCGGCAGGTAGAGCCGGTCCACGTACTCCGAGAGCATGCGCGCGGTGCTGAACTGCCAGAGCGCGCTGGCGATCGAGGCGCGCATGACGGTCAGCCACGCTCCGGGCAGCCCGTTCCCATCCCGCTCGAAGAAGCGCGGCACGATCTCGTCCTCCAGCAGCCGATACAGCTCGGCCGCGTCGGCCGCATCCTGCGCGCCGTCGTCGCCGTCGGACTGCCGGTCTCCGATCGCCCAACCGTTCGTGCCGTTGAAGCCCTCGTCCCACCAGCCGTCGAGGATGGAGACTGATGGGACGCCGTTGATGGCGGCTTTCATGCCCGAGGTCCCCGAGGCTTCCATCGGGCGACGCGGGTTGTTGAGCCAGATGTCCACGCCGCCGACCAGGAAGCGCGCGATGCGCATGTCGTAGTCCTCGACGATGAAGACCCGCCCACGCAGCCGATCCGACCGCGAGAGCTCGAAGATGTGCTGGATGACTCGTTGGCCGGGCCGATCGGCCGGATGGGCTTTGCCGGCGATCACGACCTGCACGGGCCGGTCCGATGCATCCAGGATGCGCGACAGCCGGTCCTCGTCGCGGAAGAGCAGGTCGGCGCGCTTATAGGTGGCGAAGCGGCGTGCGAATCCGATCGTGAGGGCGTCGGGATCGAGCACGCCCCGAAGGGAGCGCAGGGTCTCCGGGGACTCGCCGTGGCGCGCGAACTGGCGTGCCAACCTGCCCTCCAGGAAACCGACCATCTCGCGCTTCTGCTGCTCGTGGGCGGCCCACAGCTCCTCGTCGTCGATGTCGCCGAGGGTGGCGAGGGGCTCGGGGCCGTTCATGTCGACGCCCATGGGCACGCCGATGGCGCGCTGCACCAGGCGGCGCACCGGGCGCCCCAGCCAGGTCGGGACGTGGACGCCGTTGGTGATGGCATCGATCGGATGGCCGGCCAGCGACTGCCACGTGTCGGTGGCGGTTGCTCCGTGGAGCTGGCTGACGGCGTTCGCGCCGGTGGCGTGGCGCAGGACGAAGGCGGTCATGTCGAACGGCGCGTCCGGATCGTCCGTGTGACCGCGGCCGAGCTCCAGCAGCTCGCCGGGCTCCATGCGGGTCGCGCCGAACCATCCGTCCAGCGCACGCGTCACCAGGTCTCGTCCGAAGACCTCGTTACCGGCCGGGACCGGGGTGTGAATGGTGAACACGGCGTCACGGCCGACACGCCGCAGGGCCTCGGCGGCGGCAAGGTTGGCATGGGCGGCGACGAGCTCGCCGGCGCGCTCGACCAGCAGGAACGCGGAGTGGCCCTCGTTCAGGTGCCAGACTGCCGGCGTGATGCCGAGGGCTCGCAGGGCGCGGACGCCGCCGATGCCCAGCACCAGCTCCTGGCAGAGGCGCATCTCGCGGCCGCGGACGTAGAGGATGTGGGTGATCGGTCGATCGGACGGGTCGTTGGCGGGGATGTCGGTGTCCAGCAGCAGGATCGGCGCGCGACCCACCTGCGCCACCCAGACCGCCGCGTGGACCACGCGGTCCGCGACGTCGACGCTGACCTGGAGCGGTGACCCGTCGCGCGCGCGTGCTCGGCGGAGCGGCAGTTGAGAAGGATCGAGGTCGGGCTGCGCGTGCTCCTGGTGGCCGTCGGCGTCGATCTGCTGCCGGAAATAGCCACGGCGGTAGAGGAGGCCGATGCCGATGAAAGGCAGGGCCGCGTCGGACGCCGACTTGCAGTGGTCGCCGGCCAGGATCCCGAGGCCGCCCGAGTAGATCTGCATCGACTCGTGGATGCCGAACTCGGCGCAGAAGTAGGCGATCGGTCCTGGAAGCGCTCGATCCGGCGATCCCGCGTACCAGGAGTCGGAGCCGTTGGCCAGGTATCGGTTGAATTCGTCGAGCAACCGGCTGGCGTCGACCATGAAGTCCTCGTCGCCGGTCAGCTCCGCCCAGCGGCCCTGGTTGACGGTGGTGAGGACCTGGATCGGGTTGCGATGACGGGTCCACGTGCCCGAATCGATGCGGCTGAAGAGCGACTGCGCCCGTGGCGTCCAGCTCCACCACAGGTTGTAGGCGAGCTCGCCAAGGCCCTCGAGGCCGGCGGGAAGGTTGAAGTCATGGCCGGGAAGGGTCGGAACCCAAAGGGATGTGGTCACGGGTGGGGATGATAGCGGCGCGGCGGCGTACGATGCTCTTCATGACGTCGATCCGAGAACGACGCGGCCTTGACGTCCTGGCCGCCCGCGATCACTTTCCAGCGCTCGCCCGGACGATCGATGGCGTACCGGTGGCCTACCTCGATGGGCCCGGCGGCACCCAGGTCCCGCGCGAGTGCATCGCCGCCATGGCAGCCTACCTCGAGCGCAGCAACGCCAACCACGGCGGAGCCTTCACCGCCTCGCTCGAGACCGATGCGGTCCTCGACGAGGCTCACGCGGCCGGTGCTGATTTCCTCGGCGCCCACGATCCGGCCGAGATCGCCTTCGGCCCCAACATGACGACCATCACCTTTGCGATCAGCCGCGCCCTCGGGCGGGACCTGGCGCTGGGAGACGAGGTGGTCGTCAGCCGCCTCGACCACGATGCGAACGTGGCGCCGTGGCTGGCCGTCGCCGAGGATCGGGGAGCCACCGTACGCTGGCTGGAGCTTGCCGAGGACGGGGCAAGCCTCGACCTCGAGGCACTCGACGAGATCCTGTCGCCGCGCACCCGGATCGTTGCGGTTGGGCTCGCGTCGAATGCGCTCGGCACGGTGACCGACGTTGGCCGGGTGATCGAGGCGGCGCACTCGGTCGGGGCGCTCGTGTACGTCGACGCGGTGCATGCCGCGCCGCACCTGCCGATCGACGTCTCGGCCCTCCGCGCCGACCTGCTCGTCACGAGTCCCTACAAGTTCTTCGCGCCGCACCTCGGCATGCTCTACGGCCGTCGCGACCTCCTCGAGCAGCTCCGGGCGTACCGCGTGCGACCGGCCGGCGCGGCGCTGCCTGGCAAGCTCGAGGTCGGGACTCAGAACCACGAGGCGCTCGCCGGCCTGCTGGGAACCTTCCGCTACCTCGAGTCGCTGGGCATGGCCTACGGCGAGGTGGCCGACCGGTCCGACCGCCGTGGCCGGCTGCGAGCTGCCATGTCGGCCATTCACGCCCACGAACGTGGGATGTCGGTGGCCGTGCTGGAGCGGCTGGCTTCGGTGCCCGGCCTGCGGGTGTTCGGGATCCGCGAGCGGGAGCGCGTCTCGGAGCGGGTGCCCACCTTCTCGTTCACGCTGGCCGGCCAACACCCGCGGGCCATCGCCCACCACCTCGCTCGCCGCGCCATCAGCACCTGGGACGGCGACTTCTATGCCTGGGAACTGATTCGGGCGCTCGGGCTGGAGGATGCAGGCGGGCTGCTGCGCATCGGTCTCGTCCACTACAACACGCCTGGGGAGGTCGATCGTCTGCATGACGCCCTGCTCGAGCTTGCCGGCTGACCGGACCGCCTCCGTGTTCGGTATTGAGGTGAGGCGGTACCCTTAGCGGCCCTATGGACGGCTATTCGGTCACGGAGGCGGCATCGGTTCTCGGCGTGCCGACGGAGCGCGTCTGGGAGCTGTTGGCCCGTGGCGTCCTCTCCGGCACGGCCGATGGCGAGACCGGCATGCGCGTCTTCCTCCAGCCGCGGCCGGCTCCCCCGGCGGTCAACGAAGCGCCGCCGTCGAACGGGCATGGCCGCTCGCGCGAGTCCGAGGCGGAGGCCTCGCCGTTCCGCGAGCTGCTGACGGAATTCCGGAACCTCACCGAACGTTATGGCCAGGCGCTCCTGGCGCTCGGCGAGGCGCGCGGTGAGGTGGCGTCGCTTCGGTCCCGGGTCGACGTGCTGGAGGCGCGCATGGACCTGCGCCTGCCGATGGGCGGCGAGACCGGCTGGGCCGCGCCGCCTGCACCCCAGCCGCGCGCGCCCGAGGTCGGGCCGATCGAGAAACCCGCGACGGGCCATCAGCCGTCTCCTCCTGCGCCGACGCCGGAGACCGAGACAGCAGTCGACATCGATCACGAGGTGGAACGAGCGGCCCGCCGGAAGCGCGGCCGGCCGCACTTCAGCGACGACTTCGCCGAGGCGCTCGCCCGCGCCGAGGACCCGAATCCGGCGGTGCTCCCCGGTGCGGAGCAGGCGGGTGCGGCCCACGCGGCGCTCCAGGACGATCGGTCGGCCGGAGGCGAGGAACCCGCCTGGCCGGACCTCGACCTGTCGGAGGCAGCTCTTCCGCGCGAGCTTCCGGCCGCCGAGCCGATCGCGGTGGCCGAGTCCCTGCCGCAGGCTGAAGCGGTCATCGAGCCGGCTCCCGAGCCGGACGCCGAGGCCATTGCCGAAGCCGAGCCACTGCCGGAGGTCGAGGTGGCCCCCGAACCTGTGCCGGAGCCGGAGCTCGAGCTGGACGTAGAGCCGATGCCGGAGCCCGAGATGGAGATAGAACCCGCGGTGGGAGGCGGCCCGATCATGGAGGCCACGCTCGATGAAGCGGATCTCCAAGCGCAGGCCGCCCCCGAGGAAGACGTGGCGCACGTGGAGGGCCCGGCGGAACGGACGCCGGCGGCCGCCCGCGACGTCCAGTCGGCCGCGGATGCGACCACCCCTGCACCGCTGCCGGAGCCCGAGGCGATCGCCGAGCCGGATGGCGAACCGGAGCCGATCGTCCTAGCGGCCACCCCCGGGGTGGAGCCGGGCGAGGACCAGATGGCTGCCGCCGAATCGCAGCCGGAGCCCGAAGCGATGGCCACGCCGGAGCCCGAGCCCGGGGCGGCGGCAGCGACAGCTTCCGCTGAGCCACAACCGGAGCCGAGATGGGATCAGGAACGCTACACCACCGAGATCGAGGAACCGGATTGGTGGACCCCGGACGAGAGCGTCTGGACCGAGCCCGTCGCTGAGCCCGTCGCAGAGCCAGCGCCTGAGTCAGGACCAGAGCCCGCGGAGACCGCCGTCGAAGGCAGCGCGCCCGACGAGCCGGCAGCCGACGAGCCGCCGCTGCCCGAGCCGTATCGGGGAGAGGAGACGATGCTTTGGCTCGGTGGTCGGCCTCAGCCGTCCGAGCCGGCCGGTTGGCCCGCCGAGGACGCCGCCGGTGAGATGGAGGTCGCCAGCACCGGTCGCCGGGAGAGCGAGCCAACCGCCTCGGCCAGCGGGCTGCCCGGCGCGGACGAGCTGGACGAAGCGCTCGCTTCTCTCGATGCCGTCGCCCCGCACCGCGGGACGCTCGACGAGGACGACAACGAGGAGCCACGGGCGTCCCAGGCCCAGGCGCCCGAGTCAGCGCCTCGACCACCCCGCCCACGGCAGGCACCGGTCGTTTCCGCCGAGCTGCGCAGTCCGGCGTCGCGCGCCTACCGCCGGCTGCGTCGCATCTTTCCGGGCTGAGCCGCTACGCCCCGGGTCCAAGGTGGTAGCCGAGACGGCGCGGGATCCGGCTGATCTCACGCAGGAGCCGGTTCGGCACCTCGCCGCGCTCCTCGGCATCCTCCCGCCGGATCATCGCCTCGCGCATGATGCGGGCGCCGACGTAGCGCATAGGCTCGGGCGGGAACCAGTGCCTGGGCCGGCCCACGATCGGCAGACGGGTGATCGGCTCATCGGCTTCCAGTGCCAGCGAGGCCAGGATGCGGCCGAGCAGATGCGAGGGCGCCACCCCGTTGCCCGAATAGCCGGCGGCAACGTGGAGCCTGCCCCTCCGATCGGACCACGCGTGCGGCAGGTGGTCGGGGCTGATGTCGATGGGGCCACCCCACGCATCGGTGAGGCGGACTTCTCGGAGCTGCGGGAAGAGCCAGCGAAAGGCGAAGGCCGCGCGACGCGCGGAGCCGACGTCGTCGGTGAAGGAAGCGCCGATGCGGCCGCCGAAGCCGGGCCGTCCGCCGCCGGCGCCGATGGCGATCCGTCCCTCGCGCGTGACATGCAGGTAGTGAACGCTGAATCGGGCGTCGACGATCGATTCGCCGCCCGTCCAGCCGAGCTCGCCATCGACGAGCGCGGGGATCGGCTCCGAGCGGACCATGAAGCTGCCCCACGCCAGGAGGCGGGAGCGTGCCAACGGCCACCCCGCCGCCCAGGCGTTCACTGCCAGCACCACATGCCTGGCGCGCACATCGCCGTTGTCGGTGACGACTCGCAGCCGCTTCCCGTCCCCATCGCGAATGCGCCTGACCCGCGTACCCTCGTGGATCGTGACGCCGCGGCCGATGCAGACCCGCCGAAGCCCCCGGACGAGCCTGGCCGGATGGACCGTCGCACCGTCGCGCATCAGGGCGCCGCCGCGGAATCGGGGCGACCGGCATCGGGCCGCGACCTCCTCGGCAGAGAGTTCCCGGTATGCATCCGGATCGCCGAGCCGGCGGGCGGCGGCAACGTCATCGGTCCAGCGTCCGTCGTGGGCAGGCGCGGTCGACACCGTCAGCATTCCGCGGCGCCGGTAGTGAGCGTCCACGCGGTGCTCTTCGCACCAGGCTCCGATGGCGGCGACCGATCCGGCGACCTCCTCCAGGCAGGCGGCCGCACCCTCGGCCCCGAACAGCTCGACGAAGCCAGCTGCCTCGTCCCACCAGCTGTTGACGAACCCGCCATTGCGGCCCGAGGGTCCGCCGCCACAGATGTCGGCCTCCAGCACCACCACGCGCAGCGACGGGTCGCGAGCCAGCAGGTGCTCGGCCGCCCATAGTCCCGTGTACCCGCCGCCGATGATCGCGACGTCGGCATCGGTGTCAGCCGCCAACGGCGCGGCCGGAGGCGGATCGCCCTCGTCGGCCAGCGCCTCGCGCAGCCATGGCGACCGCTGTCCGCGCCCCGGCCGCAGAAGGAGGTCATCACCGGTCAGCAGGCGTGCGTCCACGCGCGCACCATAGCGCGGCTACCCTTGCTTCCATGAGGCGATACGACGATCGCACCGCCCTCGTTGTGGTGGATCTCCAGAACGACTTCGCCGATCCGGCCGGGAACCTTGCGGTCACCGGTGGCGAGGCGGTCATCCCGGCGGTGAACGAAGCCGTCCGCGAGGCTCTCGAGGCCGGCGCGCTCGTCGTGGCCACGCAGGACTGGCATCCCGAGTCGACCCCGCACTTCGCAAAGGACGGCGGAACCTGGCCGGTGCATTGCGTCGCCGGCACGTGGGGCGCCGAGCTGCATCCCGCCTTCGAGGTGCCGGCCGACGCGCCCCGGGTGCGAAAGGGGGCGAACGGGGAGGACGGCTATTCGGGCTTCTCCATGCGCCATCCACAGAGCGGGCAGGAGATACCCACCGAGCTCGAAGGGCTGCTGCGCAAGCGGCGGATAGAGCGGATCTGCGTCTGCGGCATCGCGACCGACTACTGCGTCAGGGCAACAGCCCTCGATGCGGTCCGGCTCCGCTTCAGTGTCACCCTCCTTGGCCAAGCGGTCGCGGCCGTCAACCGCGAGCCTGAGGACGGGGATCGTGCTCTGGCGGAGATGACGGAGGCCGGCGTCGCACTGGCTTGACGGACCGATGGGCCGCGCCTAGCGTGCCCTCTGATACGTGAATAGCAGCGGATGACGCTATCCGCAGGGAATCGTGTCCTTCCCTGACCTGGGACACGAGGTGGAGACTGCTGGTACAAACCGGTGGTCTCTCATTCGTTTCCGTGGAGGCCCTATGCCGTCGTCGACCCGACCGATCCTGCGCTGGACTGCCGCGATCTGCGCGGCTGCGGGCATGGCCGGGCTGCTCGCTCCGAGCGCTGCTCGGGCGGGGGCGGGCGACGTGCATCTCCTCACCGTGGACGACATCATCAACCCGATCTCGGTCCGTTACGTCGAGCGAGGAATCAATGAGGCGGCTGAACAGGGGGCGGCCGCTGTCCTCATCGAGCTCAGCACTCCGGGCGGCCTGCTCGAGGCGACCCAGGTTCTGACGGGCACGATGCTGAGCGCCGCGGTGCCGGTGATCGTCTATGTCACCCCGCCCGGCACCCATGCGGCCTCGGCTGGCGTCTTCATCACGATGGCCGGCCACGTCGCGGCCATGGCGCCCAGCACTCGGATCGGTGCGGCCACCCCGGTGAGCGGCGACGGGAGCGAGATTCCCGAAGACCTGGCGCGAAAGATTGTCAATGACACCGCCGAGTATGCGCGCAGCATCGCCGAGGCGCGGGACAGGAATGCCGAATGGGCCGAGGACGCCGTACGCGACGCGGACGTCGTCGGAGCCGCCGAGGCCGTCGAGATCGGGGCGGTCGACCTGGTTGCCGAGGACCGTGAGTCGCTGCTCGACGAGATCGATGGGCGCGTGGTCCCGGTCGCCGGCTCCGAGGTGACGCTGCAGACGGCAGACGCTGCGGTCGTCGAGCTGCCGATGTCGCCATTCGAGGATCTCCTCATGGCGATCAGCCACCCCAACATCGCGGTGATCCTGCTCAGTCTCGGGTCGCTCGGCATCTACTTCGAGCTGAGCGCGCCCGGTTCGTTCTTCCCTGGAATCCTGGGCGCGATTGCGATCATTCTCGGTCTCTTGAGCCTCGGCAGCCTGCCGATCAACTACGCCGGACTCGCGCTCCTGCTGCTCGGCCTCGCCCTCATGGGCGCGGAGATCTGGGTGGTGTCGGGCGGCGTGCTGGGCGTTGGCGGCGCAGTCGCCTTCCTGCTCGGCGGGCTGTTGCTCATTGACGATACGCAGGCCCCGCTCCTCGAGGTGAGCCGCCCGCTCATGTACGGGATCACGCTGGCACTGCTGCTCTTCAGCATCGTCACGCTACGCGCGGTAGCACGCTCCCGGCGCCGAGCCGTCGCGATTGGTGGCGACGACATGGTCGGCCTGACCGCCATCATGCGTGGGCCGGAATCGGCTTATGTGGCGGGTGAGCTGTGGAGCGTCCGAAAGGCCGATGGCTCTTCGCTGCCGGCCGAGGGCGAGGTGCGCGTCATGGGACGCGACAAGTTGACATTGATCGTCGAGCCACTCAGCCGAGACGGCGAGGCGAACGCCAAGAGGAAGGAGTCGTGATGGTGCCAGACGAGCTGCTCGGGCTGCTCCCAGTGCTGGTGGTCGCCGCCGTGGTGATGTTCAGCCTTGTCGGGGCGGCGGTGAAGGTGGTCCAGGAGTACGAGCGGGGGGTCATCTTCCGCCTCGGCCGGCTGGTCGGAGCGAAGGGCCCCGGGCTCTTCCTCATCATCCCGTTTATCGATCGGATGGTGAAGATCGACCTGCGCACGGTGACGCTCGACATTCCCAGCCAGGAGGCAATCACGCGTGACAACGTCACCGTGAGGGTCAACGCCGTGTGCTACTTCCGCGTCGTCGATCCGGAGGCCGCGGTCGTGCGTGTCGAGAACTTCCTCGTGGCTACGCTACAGATCGCGCAGACCACGATGCGCTCCGTGCTCGGACAATCGGAGCTCGACGAGCTGCTGAGCAAGCGTGAAGAAATCAACGCCCGGCTGCAGCAGATCATCGACGAGCAAACCGCACCGTGGGGCATCAAGGTAAGCGTGGTCGAGGTCAAGGACGTGGAGCTGCCGCAGGAGATGAAGCGGGCCATGGCGCGACAGGCCGAGGCGGAGCGCGACAAACGCGCCAAGGTCATCCACGCCGAGGGCGAATTCCTTGCGGCGCAGCAGCTGTCGGAGGCGGCGAACATCATCAGCGCCGCACCCTCTGCTCTCCAGCTGCGATACCTGCAGACCCTCTCAGACATCAGCTCGGATCAGAGCCGCACCATCATTTTCCCGCTGCCGATGGACCTCATCAGCGCCTTCGTCGGAACTCGCGGAGGTGAGAGCGGCGCGGCGGGCGTGAAGCCGGTCATCCCGCCGAACACGGATGCAGAGGAGGGCTGACCGACAAGCGCAGCCAGGGCGGCCCGCCCTCGGTCGTCGGCTCCCGCCAGCAGGCCGACCCCGCCCACGACGGTAGCCGGACCAAGCGCGATCGGGGCTCGGTCGCCGATGATGAAGTGCGGGACGAACGGGAGATCGAGGCCCTGAGCCATCCACACCGGGCAGGACAGGACGGCGAAGCCGCCAAGCGCCAGGTGACCGCTCCGCCTGCCTCGATCGTACCGGTCGAAAAGCACTTGCGGAGCACGGACGCTCGCGCGATACTCCGCCGGTCGGGCCGCAGAAGCGCGGCGCCACCAGCCTCTCCCTTCCTCTCCCCTCACCACGTCCAACCGTCGGCCTCGGGGCAGCGGCAAGATCCCGGGCCGGCGCCGAGCCGACGGAACCGACGATGGTTCAACATCCTTTGTGGGAGGGGTCTTCGTGACCTATACCGATCAGGTGATCACCTGCAGCGACTGTGGAATCGACTTCGTCTTTTCCGCTTCCGAGCAGGAATTCTTCGCGGAGAAGGGCTTCTCCTCCGCTCCGAAGCGGTGCTCGTCGTGCCGCGCGCAGCGCCGGGCGGCCGGCAACGGCGGCAATGGCACCAGCTATGGAAATGGGGGCGGCTATTCGCAGGGTCCTCGCGAGATGCACGACGCCGTCTGTGCCCGCTGCGGCAACGAGACCCAGGTGCCGTTCCGCCCGACGGGGGCGCGGCCGGTCTACTGCTCCGACTGCTTCCGGATGATGCGCGGCTAGTCCTCGTCCCATTCGCGACGCCGACGACGGGCGGTCCTTCGGGGCCGCCCGTGCTCATTCTCGATCCGTTCGCCGCGTGAAATCAGCCCCCAAGATCCGCAGTAACGTCGACCTCCATCGCTTGGCCGCCGAGCGGCCGTATCGGCGCGGGCGTCCTATCATGTGGAGGCCACGCTCAGTCCGGCAGACAACTTGCGGAGCTTGAACCCTCATGACGAGTCAGCACGACGAATGGCGCGAGCTGGGGCAGCAGATCCGGGTCGATTCGGTTCGGTCCAGCAGCGCGGCGGCCAGCGGCCACCCGACGTCATCGATGTCGGCCGCCGACCTCATGGCGGTGCTCATGTCGAAGTACCTTCACTACGACTTCCGCGCTCCCGCCGATCCACGCAACGACCACCTCATTTTCAGCAAAGGCCACGCGTCGCCGCTCCTCTACGCCATGTTCAAGGCGGCCGGGGCCATCAGCGACGCGGAGATGCTCACCTTCCGGCAGTTCGGCAGCCGCATCGAGGGCCATCCGACGCCGGTCCTGCCGTGGGTCGACGTCGCCACCGGCTCGCTTGGGCAGGGGCTTCCGATCAGCGTCGGAGTGGCGCTCACCGCCAAGAAGCTGGATCGCCTCCCGTATCGGGTCTGGTGCCTGTGCGGCGACTCCGAGATGGCCGAGGGCTCGATGTGGGAGGCCTTCGAGCACGCCGGGTTCCACACGCTTGACAACCTGACAGCGATTATCGACGTCAACCGGTTGGGACAGACCGGCGAGACGATGCACGCCTGGGACCTGGATGCCTACCGCCGCCGCGCCGAGGCCTTCGGCTGGAAGGCCATCGAAGTGGACGGCCACGACGTCGCTGATATCGACCGGGCCTACGCGACCGCCGTCGACACCACCGGTCAACCGACGGTGATCATCGCCAGGACGGAGAAGGGCCACGGCGTGAAGGCCGTCGCTAACCTGCCCGGCAAGCATGGCAAGCCGATAGATGACGAGGCGGCCGCCATCGCCGAGCTCGGCGGGATGCGCGACATCCACGTCGAGGTCTCCAAGCCGGCTTTCGAAGGCCGCCCGCACGAATTCCCGACAGGGAAGCTCACCCTGCCCTCGTACGAGCCGGGCACCAGAGAGGCCACCCGCAAGGCGTTCGGCGACGCGCTCGTCGCGGTCGGCAAGGCAGATGGTCGGATCGTCGCCGTCGACGGGGAGGTCGGCAACAGCACCTACACGGAGGAGTTCGCCGAGGCGCTGCCGGATCGGTTCGTCCAGTCCTACATCTCCGAGCAGCAGATGATCGCGACCGCGGTCGGGATGCAGGTCCGCGGCTGGAAACCATTCGCTGCCACGTTCGCCGCCTTCCTGAGCCGGGCGTACGACTTCGTTCGAATGGCCGCGGTGAGCCGGGCGAACATCGCCCTGGCCGGCTCGCATGCCGGGGTCAGCATCGGCGAGGACGGCCCGTCGCAGATGGCGCTCGAGGACCTCGCCAGCCTGCGGGCGGTGCACGGCTCGACCGTGCTCTACCCGAGCGACCCCAATCAGACGGCGGCCCTGGTACCGCAGATGGCCGAGCGCGAGGGCATCGTCTTCATGCGGACGACCCGCGAGAAGACGCCCATCCTGTATCAGCCCGGCGAAGAGTTCCACATCGGCGGCTCGCGCGTGGTGCGCGGGACCGACGACGACGCCGTCACCCTCATCGGCGCCGGCATCACCCTGCACGAGTCGCTCAGGGCCGCCGAGACCCTGGCCGGCGAAGGCATCAACGCTCGGGTGATCGACCTCTATAGCCTGAAGCCCATCGACGCCGAGACGGTGCGCCTCGCGGCTCGCGAGACCCGCGCCATCATCACCGTCGAGGATCACTGGCCCGAGGGCGGGATCGGCGACGCCGTCCTCGACGTTCTGGCCGAAGAGCAGCCGCACCCGCCGGTCGTGAAGCTGGCCGTGCGCGGCATGCCGGGCTCCGGCAAGCCAGCCGAGCTGCTGGCCGCCGCCGGAATCGATGCATCACACATCGCCGATGCAGCCCGAGAGATCGTCGGGCAAGCCGGCGCTCGCGGGCGCGAGGCAACCGAGGTCGGCTCCGGTCGGCGCGAATAGTTTGGAGAACATGAGATGACGAATGCGCTGCACCGGCTGCATGCCGAGCAGGACCAGAGCCCCTGGATCGACTTCATCGACCGTGATCTGCTGACGAGCGGGAAGCTCGAGCAGATGGTCGCCGATGGCATTCGCGGCCTGACCAGCAACCCCACCATCTTTGCCAAGGCGGTCGCCACCGGTCAGTACGACGAACTGATCCGTCGTGAGATCGACGCCGGGGATGATGCCCGCCAGATCTACGAGGAGATCGCGGTCGCGGACGTCGGCGACGCCGCCGACGTGCTGCGCGCGGTGTACGACGCATCCAACGGGACCGATGGCTTCGCCAGCATCGAGGTCGAGCCCGACCTGGCGGACGACAGCGACGCCACCCTGGCTCGTGCCAGGGAGCTCTGGTCGCGGCTCGAGCGACCGAACGTGTTCATCAAGATCCCCGCCACCGAGGCCGGCATCCCGGCCATCGAAGGAGCCATCGCCGAAGGCATCAACGTCAATGTCACGCTCATGTTCAGCGTGGAGGTGTACGAGCGCGTGGCTCGGGCTTATATCGGCGGCCTCCGCAGGCTGCAGGAGCGGGGCGCCGACGTGAGCCGCGTTGCGAGCGTGGCCAGCTTCTTCGTGAGCCGCGTCGACACCAAGATCGACAAGGAGCTCGACGAGCTCGGGACGCGGGGGGCGCTCGAGGCGCGCGGTCGAGCGGCCATCGCCAATGCCAGGCTGGCCTACGAGTCGTACCAGCGCATCTTCGGTGGCGACGAGTTCGCCGAACTGCGCGCGGCCGGCGCGCAGGTACAGCGCTGCCTGTGGGCGAGCACGAGCACCAAAAATCCCGACTACCGCGACGTCATGTACGTCGAGGAGCTCATCGGCCCCGAGACCGTGGACACCATGCCGCTCGACACGATCAAGGCGTTCATCGATCACGGCAACGTCGAGCGCACGCTCGACCGCGACCTCGATGCGGCCCGCCAGGCCATTCGCGAGGTCGAGGCACAGGGGATCCGCCTCGAGCGCGTGACCGACGAGCTCATCGCCGAGGGCGTTGCCAGCTTCGCGAAGAGCTTTGACGAGCTCATCAGCACCATCGAGTCGAAGCGCGAGGAGCTGGCTCCGGCATGAGCGACGTCCACGCCGCGGTCGCCGGGCGGCTCGAGTCGTGGACGGCCGACCGCGTGGCGGAGCGGCTCTGGGACCGGGACGGGTCGTTGTGGGCGGCGTCCGGGAAGGCAGCGCACGAGGTCGCCGCCTGGCTGGGTTGGCTTGACCTGCCCGAGACGATGTCGGCGCGGGTCTCCGAGCTGGAGCACCTGGCACGCGATGTCCGGGAGGATGGCTATCGGCGCGCCGCTGTGCTCGGCATGGGTGGCTCCAGCCTGGCCCCAGAGCTGTTCAGCCGCGTGTTCGGCCTCGAGAAGGGTCTCGAGCTGCGGATCCTCGACTCGACGCATCCCGACGTGGTCCGCGGCTTCCGCTCATGGGCCGGCGCCCAGCGAACCATCTTCTGCGTCAGCTCCAAATCCGGGTCCACGATCGAGCCGAACGCCTACCAGGCCGCCATGAGCGAGATCGCGCCCGCGCTCGACTTCCTCGCCATCACCGACCCGGGCACCTCACTCGCCGAGCTCGCGCGTGCCCAGGAGTTCCGGGGCATCGTCGAGGCGCCGCCCGACGTCGGCGGCCGCTACTCGGCGCTCACCGTCTTCGGCCTCGTGCCCGCCGCGCTGAGCGGAGTCGACGTCGGTGGCCTGCTCGAGCGCGCGCGGCGCATGGCCCGGGCGTGCCGCCAGGCCGATGCGTCTGCGAATCCCGGTCTTCGCCTCGGCGCCCTCATCGGCGAAGCGGCGCTGGCGGGCCGCGACAAGCTGACGGTCCTGACATCCGACCGGCTGGCACCGTTCGGCGACTGGGCGGAGCAGCTGGTGGCCGAGAGCACCGGCAAGGCGGGCGTTGGGATCGTGCCGATCGTCGGCGAGCCCGCGGGCGATCCGTCCGACTATGGCAACGATCGAATCTTCGTCTACCTGCGCTTCGCCGACGAATCCAATGCGGCCATGAGCGCGCTCGCGGACGAGGAGATCGTCCTCGAGGACGATCTCGCCATCGGCGGCCAGTTCATCCAGTGGGAGGTTGCCACGGCGGCCGCCGGGATCGTCCTCGGCATCGACCCGTTCGATCAGCCGAACGTCCAGGAGAGCAAGGACGCGACGGAGGAGCTCCTGGAGGCGTATCGATCGGCCGGCAGCCTGCCGCAGCCCGCACCGATGGTGAGCGAGCCGGGGATCGCCGCCACCGCCGATCCAGCCGCCCTGGGCGACGCGCCGGTCACCGCCGAGGGCGCCGTTCGGCAGCTGCTCGAGCTGCTCCAGCCGGGCCGCGACTACTTCGCGATCCTCGCCTACCTGCCCCCGGACCGAGACGTCGTGGAACGCCTCCAGCGGCTTCGCGACCGGATTCGGGTGACGCACGGCGTAGCCACCACTCTTGGCTTCGGTCCGCGATTCCTGCACTCCACCGGTCAGCTCCATAAGGGCGGTCCCGACACCGGCGTCTTCCTCCAGCTCACCGCTGATGCGTCGAAGGACCTTCCGATCCCGGGGTGGGAGGAGTCCTTCGGCACCCTCATCGCGGCCCAGGCGCTGGGCGACCTCGCCTCGCTCCAGCGTCGCGGCCGGCGCGCGCTGCGGCTGCACTTCGGCGATCTCCATGCGGGGCTCGAGCGGCTGGAGGCGATGATCGACGCCGCCGTCGGGGTGGCACGATGACGTCGTCGGGAACTGGGTGGTGGAGTGGCAGCGTGGACCGACACCGCTCCGGCATTCGAAGGTAGGGAGCAGCATGCAGGTCGCAATCTGTGGACTCGGGAGGATGGGCGCCGGCATGGCGCGCCGCGCGGCCCGAGGCGGCCATGACGTGGTTGCCTGGAACCGGACCGAGGCGGTGGCCACGGAGATCGCCGGCGAGGCGGAGAACGAGGGCCGCGTCGCCGTGGCGGAGCCGATCGAGCGTCTGGTCGAGATGATGGCGGCACCACGCCACGTCGTGATCAGCGTGCCCTCGGGTAAGGCAACCGACGACATGATCGATCAGCTGGCCGGCATCCTCGAGCCGGGCGATGTCATCGTCGACGCCGGCAACAGCCGCTTCCACGATTCCAGGCGCCACGCTGGCGAGCTGGCCGAGAAGGGGATCGAGTGGCTCGACATGGGCGTGAGCGGCGGCGTCTGGGGGCTGCAGGTCGGCTTCTGCGCCATGCTCGGCGGAAGGCGCGAGGTCTTCGACCGGTTCGAGCCGGTCGTGAAGACGCTGGCTCCAGAGAACGGCTACCTGTACTGCGGGGACGCGGGCGCCGGCCATTACACGAAGATGGTCCACAACGGCATCGAGTACGGGATCATGCAGGCCTATGGCGAGGGCTTCGACATCCTGCACGCATCCGATTACGACCTCGACCTGACCGCCATCGCTCGCATGTGGAACAACGGGTCGGTGATCCGGTCCTGGCTCCTCGAGCTGGCCGGCAATGCATTCGAGAGGGAGGGCAACGACCTCGAGCGCATCACCGGCTGGGTCGCCGACTCTGGCGAGGGCCGCTGGACGGTGGCCGAGGCGATCGACCATGACGTGCCGGCGCCGGTCATCACCCTGAGCTTGATCGAGCGGTTCCGCAGTCGGCGCGCGCCGGATTCCTACACCGATCGCGTCCTGGCCGCCCTCCGCAACGAGTTCGGTGGCCACGCGCTCAAGGACCGCGGTTAGAGCATGACGACCCGGCTCGAGGCCGAGGATCTCACCAGCGCCCCGGAGCGCGAGCGGGCTCACCGCCGCACGACGGAGTCGCGTCAGCCTCGTCCCAACCCGCTGCGCGAGGGACTGCGGCTGGAGCGCATGGCCGAGCCGTGCACCATGGTCATCTGCGGGGCGACCGGCGACTTGACCGAGCGCAAGCTTGGACCGGCGCTCTACAACTGCCTGCTGGGTGGCTTCCTACCACCCGAGTTCACCGTCGTCGGCTTCGCGCGGCGCGACCTGAGCGACGAGTCCTTCCGCGACCATCTCCTGGGCGGCATCAACAAGTTCAGCCGCAATCGCCCGGCCAAGCCGGCCATCTGGCAGTCGTTCGCGCGTGGCATCGAGTACCACCGCGGCGACTTCGACGACCCGGCCGCCTTCGCCGAGCTCGCCAAGCGGCTCGACCGCATCGACCGCGACCGCGGCACGGCCGGCAACCGGCTCTTCTACCTCGCCGTCCCGCCGACGCTCTATCCCGAGATCGTCAACCAGCTCGACCGGGCCGGCCTCGCGTCGCGCAGCGACCGACGGCGGACCGGCACCGGCCGTGGCTGGACGCGCGTCATCGTGGAGAAGCCGTTCGGCTCGGACCTCGAGAGCGCGCGCACGCTGAACCACGAGCTTGGCGAAGTCTTCGACGAGCGGCAGGTGTATCGGATCGACCATTACCTCGGCAAGGAAACCGTCCAGAATCTGGCCGTCTTCCGATTCGGCAACGGCCTCTTCGAGCCGATCTGGAATCGGCGCTACATCGACTCGGTCCAGATCACCGTGGCCGAGACCGTGGGCGTCGAGGGACGCGGCGAGTTCTACGACGAGACCGGCGCGCTGCGCGACATCGTGCAGGGCCATGCCCTGCAGCTGATGGCGATGTTCGCGATGGATCCGCCGGTCGAGTTCCACGCGGAGGACCTGCGCGACGAGAAGCTCAAGGTGCTGCGCGGCGTGAAGCCGATGTCGCCGGCGGACGTCGCCACCAACACGGTGCGCGGCCAGTACGTCTCCGGGTGGGTCGAGGGCGAGAAGGTGGCCAGCTACCGAGACGAGCCCGAGGTTCAGCCCGAGTCGCAGACCGAGACGTACGCGGCGCTGAAGCTTGGGATCGACTCGTGGCGCTGGGCCGGCGTGCCGTTCTACCTGCGCACCGGCAAGGCGCTCCCCAGCCGCGTGACCGAGATCGCGGTCCAGTTCAAGCAGGCGCCGCTGGCCCTGTTCGCGCGGGCCGGGGTGCCGCAGATCGAGCCGAACGTGCTGGCCATCCGCGTTCAGCCGGACGAGGGCATCCTGCTGCGCTTTGGCGCCAAGGTGCCGGGACAGGGCTTGCAGATCCGGACGGTCAACATGGACTTCCGTTACGGATCGAGCTTCGCGGTCGACTCGCCGGACGCGTACGAGACGCTGCTGCTGGACGCGATGGTCGGCGACGCCAGCCTTTTCACTCGTGACGACGAGGTGGAGCGCGCCTGGGAGATCCTGGACCCGGTCATCGAGGCGTGGGAGGCCGGCCAGGGCGGCCCACTCCACTTCTACGGCGCCGGTACGTGGGGACCGCCCGCCGCCGACGAGCTGCTCGGCCGCGACGGCCGCGCCTGGCGGCGCCCGTGAACCGCGTCCAACCGCCGCCGTCGGAGGAGCAGGCGGTCCATCGGCGCCTCATGCGATTCGGCGACGCCGAGAGCCTCGCAACGCCGATGTGGGAGGAGCGCGGGACCAGCGTGCGCGCCGTGGCGGCGCATCTTGCTTCCCTGTGGGATTCGCCGCACGGTCTCGACGATGGCGGCGATCCGCTGGTCACCGAGAAGGGCCTGCCGCACGCGCGCGCCTCGGTTCTCAATCTGATTGTGACGGTCGTCGACGAAGCCGCCGCCGACCGGGTCGTGCATACCCTGGTGGGCCTGGGCGTGCGGCATCCGTCGCGGGCCATCGTGCTGGTCCCACAGCACCGCGCCGCGGGCGATCCTATCGATGCGCGCATCACCACCCATTGCAACGACGCGACGGGCGGCGGAGACCAGATCTGCTACGAGGAGGTCGTGCTGACGGTTCGCGGCGAGGCAGCCGAGCACCTGTCCGGCATCGTCGCGCCGCTGCTCATCCACGACCTGCCGACCCACGTGTGGTGGCCGGGCGACCCACCGTGGGGCGATCCCGTGTTCGAGCAGCTGGTCGAGATGGGGGACCGGGTCATCGTCGACTCGGCCGACTTCGGCTCGCTCCTGGGCGGACTGCGGCGCACGGCGAACTTGCGGCGGCGCAGCGGGGTCGGCGACCTGTCGTGGGAGCGCATGTCGTGGTGGCAGGAGCTGACCGCGCAGTTCTTCGACGCGCCGCGCTTTCGCCGCTACCTGCCGAACCTGAGCCGTCTCGCCATCCGGTACGCCGTGCCGCCGCCGGCATCGGCTCGTCACGACGAGGACCAGGAGGTCGCGCACGGCATCCCGGCGCCGATGGCACAGGCGCTCCTGTACGCCGGTTGGATCGCAACCCGGCTCGGCTGGCGCCGGCACCGCACCGTGCAGCCGCACCGCGAGGGCGGCTTCCGGCTGCGCCTCGAGGGCCGCCACGAGATGGTCGACCTGCTGGTGGAGCCAACGCCCACCGATGCGGTGCGCCCCGGCGAGCTGCTCTCGGTTCGGCTCCGCTCCCTCGGGGAGACGGGGGCAGCTGAATTCATCATCGACCGGGACGGCGACGACGCGATGGTGGCCACCAACGCGGACGGCATGACGGCGCTCCTGCGACGTGTGCCAATGGAGTCGCCGCGAGAGGCTGAGCTCTTGAGCTCCCAGCTCACCATGGACGTCGCCGATCCGGTCTACGAGGACGCACTGCGCGCGGCGGCCATCCTGCTGGCCTCGTCGCGGGAAGCAGCGGCGTGACGACTTTCACTGTCCTCCGCGACCCCGCGGCGGTCGCCGAAACGGCCGCCGACCGCTTCGTGAGCGCCGCGCGGGCGGCGATCGACGAGCGCGGCGTGTTCCGCGTGGCGCTGTCGGGTGGGGGCACGCCGAAGCAGGTGTACCCCCTGCTCCTCGAGCCGGCCCGCCGCGGCGCGGTCGACTGGGAAGCGGTCGAGTTCTTCTGGGGCGACGAGCGGGCAGTCCCGCCGGATCACCCCGACTCGAACTTCGGGGTTGCCTACGGGATGCTCATCTCGCAGCTGCCGTCCGTCCGTCCGGACCACATCCACCGCATGCCTGCCGAGGCTCCCGACCTCGACGCCGCCGCGCTCTCCCACGAAAGCGAGCTGCGCCTGGCGTTCGGCGCCCGTGGGGGCGAGCCGCCGGCGTTCGACCTCATCTGGCTCGGGATGGGACCCGACGGCCACACCGCCAGCCTGTTTCCGGGCTCGGAGGGGCTGGACGAGGACCAACGCTGGGTGATCGGCAACTTTGCCCCCTCGCAGGACGCGTGGCGCATGACGCTCACCTTTCCGGTTCTCAATGCCGGCCGCGAAGTCCTCTTCGTCGTCACCGGCGGCGACAAGGCCGATGCCCTGCGCGAGGTCCGCGATGGCGGTTCGTCGCTCCCGGCGGCCCGGGTCGACGGGGGCCAGGTGGAGTGGCTCATCGACGCAGCGGCGGCCGGCTGATGCGATGCCGGCGCTGATCTGGCTCGTCGTCGCGCTCGTCGCCGGCGCCGCCGGGTATCTGCTGGCCTGGCCGGCCTGGCGGTCGTACCGCTCTCGAGACGCCCGTGATCTGAACGCCGAGCGCTACCTGGCCTGGCGCGGGCGTGCGGTCCGCGGCCAACCCTCGCGCGTTCGCGAGGGGATGACCGGAGAGGAGCGCCGCCGCCTGTACACCGGGGCCGCTCTCGGGATCGTCGGCCTGCTCGCCCTGCTCGCCTTTTTCCTGACCAGCTGATGCGGGTCGAGCTCCTGTACGCGGATGGGGATCCGGCTGCCATGCCCGCACGCCAGAACCTGGTCGAGGTGCTCACCGAGGACGCCTTCGAGACGCCGATCCAGATGATCGCGGTCGCCTCCGAGGCCGATGCGGAGCTGCTCGGCATGCATGGGTCGCCGATGATCCGCATCGACGGCGAGGACATCGATCCTGCCTGGGAGGGAGCCATCGGCCTGGCGTCGCGGCCGTACGGCGACGATGCCATCCCGCCCAAGCCGCTCATCCGGCGCGCGGTCGAGCGCGCCCGCGGCTGGGGTCACGGGCGCCGCTGACTTCGGATGCTCGCCGCGGCGTTCCGCGCCCTCTTTCTCTGGCTCAGCAACCGTCGGTGGTTGGCACGTATTGCGCTCGGGACGCCGGTGCTGCGGCGAATGCCGCTCCGCTTCGTGGCCGGCACGACGCTGGACCGGGCGGTCGAGACGGTCCGCGCGCTCAACGCCTCGGGCGCCAGCGCCACTCTCGACGTCCTCGGTGAGTCGGTCGAGGATCGCGCATCCGCCGATCGGGCGGCCGCATCGTACGTCGAGACCATCGAGCGTATCGCCGCGGAGGCGTTGGACGCCAACGTCAGCATCAAGCTGACCCAGATGGGTCTCGACCTCGGGGTGGACGAGTGCCTGGCCGTCATGCAGCCGGTCGTGGCGGCGGGGGATCGGCATGGCACGTTCATCCGCGTCGACATGGAGGGCTCGGCGTATACGGAGCGCACGCTCGAGGTGGTGGACAGGCTGCGCGCCGACGGCCACGACGTCGGCCCCGTGATCCAGTCCTACCTGCATCGGTCTCCCGCCGACGTCGAGCGCTACGCGGCGGCCCGTGTGCGCACGCGCGTCTGCAAGGGTGCCTATGCCGAGAGTCCCGAGATCGCGCACCAGGATCGCGTCGCTGTCGGCGATGCGTTCGTGGCACTCTGCGAAACCCTGCTCCGCGCCGACGCCTACCCTGGCATCGCGACCCACGACCCCGAGATGATCGACCGGGTGGTCGCATTCGTGCGGGAGCATCGCATCGGCCACGATCGCTTCGAGTTTCAGATGCTCTATGGCGTACGGCGCGATCTCCAGCGGCGTCTCGTCGAGAAGGGGTATCGGTTGCGCGTGTACGTGCCGTATGGGACGGAGTGGTATCCCTATTTCATGCGGCGTCTGGCTGAGCGGCCCGCCAACGTTGTCTTCGTCCTGCGCAGCGTCTTCGGCGAGCGTTCCTGAAAGGTCGGCTGCTGGGGGGTAGACTCTACCCGCACAAGCCATGTCTGCTTCCAAACGGCCGAGCACCTCGAGCCTCCGCCGATATCTCACATCCCGCCCCTACATCGCCGTCGCCGACATCCGGCGTCGATTCGGACTCGAGCCCGATGCGATGAGCGTCGTGTCCCGCAACGGGACGACGGCCTACATAGGTCTGCCGGAACGTGAGGCGACCAAGCTCCAGGACCTCTGGCAGCGTGACGAGGTCGGTGTCGAGCTCTCCGTCGAGGTGCGCGCGCCGGTGGTCGTGGGCATCTATCCGATGCGCATCGCTCGGTTCGTCGTCGAGCAGGCCTCCAATGGCAACGGCTATCACCCACACGCAGCGCCCTCGCACGAGCCGGTCCACGAGGACGCCGCCGAGGCATGAGGGTCGGCGCGGTCATCGGCGACCTCATGCTGTTCAGCCGCATCGAGTCAGCCGCGACGCAGGCCGATGCGACCCTTGTGCGCGTCGATTCGCCCGTTGACTTACCGCGTGACCTCGATCTCGTCCTGGTCGACTGGTCCGCCCGCCAACCCGGCTGGACCGATGCCCTTCGGGGCCGAGCCGGCTCACGGCTCGTGCTGTTCGGGCAGCACACGGACCTCGAGGCGCACGCCGACGCGCGAGCTGCCGGACTCGGACCCATGTGGGCTCGCTCGAAGCTGCTCGGCGAACTCGCCGAACTGCTCGCCGGCTCCGACTGATCGGAGGGATTCGGCCAGCACGCCGCGACGCGACGGCGCTCGAGGCCAGCGCCATCGCTATCCTGTCGCGACCGGAGGTCCGATGGATGCCAAGTCGCCAGGAGTAATTGGTTGAGCCTCGAAGCGTGGGCCACGCTCGCCATCGTGGTCGCCCTGCTCGTCGTGATGGCGCGCGAAGTCCTGCAGCCGGCGTTCGCCGTCCTGCTCGCAACCATCTCGCTGATGCTTCTCGGCATTATCTCCCCGGCGCAGGCGTTCAGCGGGTTCAGCAATGAAGCGCCGATTGCAGTTGCCGCTCTCCTCGTCGTGGCCCGGGCCGTCGACGTGTCGGGAGTGTTCCAGCCGATCGTGCGCGTACTGTTCGGCCAATCACGCGGAACGGCGCTCATCGCCAGGGTCACCGTCCCGCTCGCGGCTCTCTCCGGATTCGTCAACAATACGACGCTCGTTGCGATGGCAGTCCCCCCGACGCTCGAGTTTTGCCGTCGTCAGGGCCTGTCGCCATCCCGCATGCTGATTCCGGTGAGCTACGCAGCCATCCTCGGCGGCGTGACGACGACGATCGGAACCTCGACGAATCTGACGGTGAGCGGCCTGCTGTCGGCGAATGGCATGGAGCCCCTATCGCTTCTCGAGCTGACGCCGATCGGTGTGCCGATCGCGCTCCTCGGCTGCCTGGCGCTCATCGCGCTGTCGGAGCGGCTCCTGCCTGAGCGATCGCGCCTCGACGAGCGGGCCGAATCGGAGCGGCAGTTCGCTGTGAGCATGACGGTACGGGCAGGAGGCGCGGCTGATGGTCGCTCGGTGGAAGCGGCCGGACTCCGTCACCTCAAGGGCGTCTTCCTGGTTGAGATCGACCGCGCAGGACGGGTCATCGCTCCGGTGGGACCCGACGAGACGCTCCTCGGCGGCGACGTCCTCACCTTCGTCGGTCAGATTGACCAGGTTGTCGATCTGCATCGAACACCCGGGCTGGAGTCCACCGAGACTCGACAGATCGATCGGCTGGGGGGAGGATCACACCGGTTCTACGAAGTGGTGGTCGCCAACAGCCTCACGCTGGTCGGTCGAACGCTCCGTGATACCGGATTCCGCGCCCGGTACGGTGCGGCCGTCCTGGCAATCCACCGGTCGGGGCAGCGCATTGAAGGCAAGCTCGGAGATGTCACGCTGCACTTCGGCGACACGCTGCTCGTCCTTGCCGACGCTGAGTTTCGCGAACGGCTCCGCGGCAGTCAGGAATTCCTGCTGGTCGCACCGCGCAAGGGGATCAGTCCGACGCAGCCGCGCAAAGCAGCACTTGTCGCCGCGGTGGGCATCGGCTTCGTCGCGCTGGTCGGTTCGGGGATGGTGCCGCTTCTCAACGGCGCGCTCATCGCGGCGCTGATCGTGGTCCTCGCGCGCGTGATCACCCTTCGCCAGGCTCGCGACGCGGTCGACCTCAACATCGTGATCCTGATCGCTGCGGCCTTCGGCCTGGGCGCGGCGGTCCAGGAGACCGGCCTGGGCACGGCCGCTGCGGACGTGCTCGTGGGCGGGCTCCAGCCATTCGGACCGATCGGGGCACTGGCAGCGGTCCTGTTGGCAACCATGGCGCTGACCGAGCTCGTCAGCAACAACGCAGCGGCGGTGCTCGCGTTTCCCGTGGCGATCGCGACGGCGGCTGGGTTCGGTGTGGACCCCAGGCCGTTCGTGATCGTGGTCGCCCTCGGCGCCAGCCTCTCGTTTCTGACACCGATCGGATACCAGACGAACCTGATGGTGTACGGCCTCGGGAACTATCGATTCCTGGACTACACGAGGATCGGCGTCCCGCTCAACCTGATCGTCATCGTGTTGACGTTGGCGCTCGTCCCGATCGTGTTCCCGTTCTAGCGGGCCGAGCGCGACGGCCAGGCGCCACGATCAGTCGGATCCGAGCACCATGCCGGCTGCCACGGTGTTGTTCGTGGACTCATCGATGAGGATGAATCCGCCGGTGGTCCGGTTGCGGCGATACTCGTCGACGAACAGCGGTGACGTCGTCCTGAGCCTGACGCGCCCCACCTCGTTCAACCGCAACCCCGGCGGAGCCTCGTCCCGGTGGAGGGTGTTGACGTCGACCCGATACTGCAGCTCCTTGACGAGCGCGCGTGCGGTCCGGGTCGTGTGCTTGATCGCGAACTGACGTCCCGAAGACAGCGCTCCGTCAGCCATCCAGCAAACCATGGCGTCGATGTTCTGGGACGAGATGGCGGCGTTGTGCGGACGGCAGATCATGTCCCCTCGCGAAATGTCGAGATCGTCTTCGAGGCGGAGCGCGACGGACATCGGCGGAAAGGCCTCGTCCACCTCGCCATTCGGACCATCGATCGCCGCGATCCGCGTCTCGAAACCACTCGGCAGGACGACGACGTCGTCGCCTACCTTGAAGACGCCTCCCGCCACGGTCCCGGCGTAGCCGCGATAGTCGCGCACCTCGGTCGACTGTGGACGCAGGACGAACTGCACGGGGAACCTGGCGTCGATGAGGTTTCGATCGCTCGCAACATGGACGTGCTCGAGGTGGTGGAGGAGCGACGAGCCCTCGTACCACGGCATTTCGGATGACCGAGTGACGACGTTGGCGCCCTGGAGCGCCGAGATCGGAATAACTGTCAAGTCGGCAACCTCGAGCTTGGCCGCGAAGGACGTGAACTCGTCGCGAATGTTGTCGTACACGGCCTGGTCGAAGTCCACGAGGTCCATCTTGTTGACTGCCACGACGAGATGGGGCACGCGTAGCAGCGTGGCGAGAAACGCGTGGCGTCTGCTCTGTTCGAGCATGCCCTTCCGGGCGTCGACGAGGATGATCGCCAGGTCTGCCGTTGACGAACCGGTGACCATGTTGCGTGTGTACTGCACATGGCCAGGTGTGTCCGCGATGATGAACTTTCGGCGAGGCGTAGCAAAGTACCGGTACGCGACGTCGATGGTGATCCCCTGCTCGCGCTCGGCACGCAGCCCGTCCGTCAGCAGCGCCAGGTTCGTGTAGTCGTCGCCCATCTGTTGGCTGGTGCGTTCGACAGCCTCCAGCTGGTCGTCGAAGATCGCCTTCGAGTCGTACAGGAGCCGGCCGATCAGCGTGCTCTTGCCGTCGTCGACCGAGCCGGCCGTGGCGAAGCGAAGCAGGTCCATCAGAAGTACCCCTCACGCTTGCGATCTTCCATCGCAGCCTCGCTGACACGGTCGTCACCGCGGGTCGCTCCGCGTTCGGTCAAGCGTGTTGCGGCGACCTCAGCAATGATCGAGTCGACCGTGCTGGCCTCCGAGCGCACCGCGGCGGTCAGGTTCGCATCACCCATGGTGCGATACCGGACCCGCGCCAGGAAGATCGTTTCCCCGTTTCGCGGCTGGCACAGGTCGTTGGCCGCGTACAGCATCCCGTCGCGTTCGAAGATCTCCCGCTCACGCGCGAAGTAGAGATCCGGGATCTCCAGACGCTTCGCCCCGATGTACTTCCAGACATCGAGCTCGGTCCAGTTCGACAGCGGAAAGACCCGGATCGACTCGCCCGCGTGAATCCGGCCGTTGTACAGGTTCCACACCTCTGGACGCTGGTTTTTGGGATCCCATTGGCCGAACTCGTCGCGGAACGAGAAGACGCGCTCTTTCGCTCGCGCCTTCTCCTCGTCGCGCCGAGCGCCGCCGAACAGGGCCGTGAAACGGTGAGCTTCGACGGCCGACAGCAGGACCGGCGTCTGGATCCGGTTCCGCGACCCGTTCGGTTCCGGGCGAACGATGCCGCGCTCGATCGCCTCGGGTACCGATGCCACGACCAGCCTGGTGCCGAGCTGATCCACCAGCCGATCGCGCATGGCGATGACCTCGGGAAAGTTCAGGCCGGTATCCACGTGAAGGATGGGAAACGGGATGCGCGCCGGCAAGAATGCGAGCTTCGCCAGGTGGAGCATCACGATCGAGTCCTTGCCGCCCGAAAACATCAGGGCAGGGCGCTCGGACTCCGCCGCGACCTCGCGGATGATGTGGAGCGCCTCCGCCTCGAGTGTGTCGAGATGGCTCAGGCGGTAGTCGGGCAACGTCGTCATGTAGCAGGTTCCAAATCCATTTCACTCGGGGCGCCGGGACTCAACCCCCCGCGCGGCTGTCGATCACCGCCTCCGGCGGCCGTGATTGTAGGCGAACGGCGGGAAATGGGCGGTGGGGTAGATGGTATGTGGGACTCGGGTACCGAGTTCGGTGGCGTGCGGTGCCGTCCGGTGCACTCTGGGGACGACCGCCCTCTTGCAGGGCGACGTCGGCTCGCGCTCGGGGGGACCATCGGGGCAGTGACGCCGGTGAGGGTCGGCTCTAGTGTGCCGCGCCTGGGCCGTCTCCATCGGCGGCGACATCCAGAGGTCAACCCCGTGGGCGCTCGCGCGCTCCTAACCGCACCGAGCAGCACCTGGAGACAACCCCCGAATGCGAGTGAAGTCACTTCCCCTGAGCGTGAGGACGCAGGACCCGCGCCCGGGCAGAGCCAAACGGTCCGAGTCGAATGTCCCGGCTCGACCTCGACAGCTGCGGGACATCCTCGCGACGCTTGTCATGGTCGCGCTCGTCCCAGCCCTCGTCCTGACCGGCCAGACGGCCGATGCGGCGACCGGTGCGCCAACGGTCGTCGGTCGGTCGATCGTACCAAACGCATCCGGGGTTTCCGTGCTGAGCGAGGTCGCCGTGAGGTTCGATCGGCCAGTGACCGGAGTCGGGCCATCGACGTTCACCCTCCGCGACGGGAGCGGCCGCACCGTGCCGGCGACGATCAAGTACGACCCCGCCACGTTCCGCGCTCGGCTCATCTGGAACGACAGCCTGAAACCGAACCGCGGATACGGGGTGTCCCTCACTTCCGGCATTCGGGCGTTGTCGGGGGCGGCGCTCCGCGGTAGCTCCTGGACGTTCACGACCGGGATGCAGCCTTCGTCCGGCACCCGGTTCAGCCCGTCGGTCGCCGTTCACTTCGACCCCGGGACGATCACCGGAATCAAGATCGACCCGCGCGGTGCAATCGTTGCACGGAAGACCGCCACCCTGTCCCGCGCCTCCTGGGCTACCGCTGCTACCCGCGCCACGATCAACGGCCGGACATACTTCGGGATCACCAACGGCATCTGGGCCGGATACTTCGTCCCGCGCAGCGCTGGACTGTCTCCGCTTTCGGCCACCCCGAGTTCTTCGCCCCGGCCGAGCCCGGCACCGACGCTGGCGCCGACGGCCACACCCGATTCCGGTGCACCAA
>JALZDF010000034.1 GCA_030862645.1 Chloroflexota bacterium | reverse complement strand
GTCAGCCTGTTCGGCCCCTCGTCCGGCAGCCTGGCCCTGATCGTCGCGCCCGGCGGCCAGGTCTCCGGCATCCCCGGGCCCGTCGTGACGACCCTCGGTCTGCCGAACGAGGAGGGCGTGGCGGCCGCCCAGGCGGGCGGGACCGACGTGCGGGAGGCGGAGGTCGCCGGCCGCCGGGTCCGGATCCTGAGCCTGCCGGTGGAGACCGAGCTGGGCACGTTCGTCGTCCAGATCCTGCAGGACCTCGCCGCCGAGGAGCGCGCGCTGGACGTGCTGCGGACGGTCCTCCTCGTCGGCGGGCTGGCGGTCCTGACCGCGGCACTCATCCTCGGCTGGCTCTACGCCGGGCGGGCGCTCGTGCCGATCCGCGAGTCGATGCGTCGCCAGCGTGAGTTCGCCGCCGATGCGGGGCACGAGCTGCGCACGCCGCTGTCGGTGGTCAAGGCTGCGGTCGAGGACGCCCGCCGCTCACCGGGCGGCGGCAGAGTTGCCGGTTCCCTCGACGAGATCGACCGCCAGGCCGATCGGCTCACCGAGCTCGTCGACGAGCTCCTGGTGTTCGCGCGCATGGAGGCCGGCACGATCGAGCTCGAACGCGGCCCCGTCTGCCTGGACGAGGCCGTGGTTGCGAGCACCGAACGCCTGACCCCGCTCGCCCGTGCTGCGGAGGTGACGCTGGAGACGAGCCCGATGCCGGTGACGGTGATCGGCGACCGGCGTCGCCTGGAGCAGCTCGTCGGCATCCTCCTCGACAACGCCATCCGGCACTCCCCGGCGGGCGCCACGGTGCGCATCGGCCTGGAGGAGGCGGACGCGCGAGCCGTCCTGACGGTCGACGATGCGGGGCCGGGGATTCCCGAGGACGAACTGTCGCGCGTATTCGACCGCTTCTATCGCGCCCGAACCGCGACGGACGGCGGCGTCGGGCTGGGGCTCGCCATCGCGCGATGGGTGACCGACGGCCACGGCGGCAGCATCCGCGCCGAGGGCCGGCCCGATGGCGGGGCGCGGTTCGTGGTCGACCTGCCGATCGCCTGATTGGCACGGAGCGAATCTCAGACGCCTTTCAGGACCTGCGGTGAGGCTGAGGACCTCACACGCTAAGAGGTCTCCTGAAGATGAACGAGCAACGATCGTGGACGCGTGACGGCGCGCTGTCCGTCGGCATCGTCGCGATCCTCATCCTGCTCACCGCATGCGGCACCATCTCCGGCGTCGCCACGATCGACGGAGCCGACGGCGCGACCCCGACACCGTCGCCGTCGGCAGGTCCGGAGGACCCGGAGGAGGCCATGTACGCCTTCGCGGAGTGCATGCGGGAGCAGGGCATCGACATGCCCGATCCGGTCATCCGGCGCGTCGAGGCCGGCAGCGGAGCCGACGAGGAGGGCGTCATCACCGATGAGGCCGAGCCGGGCGAAGGCGGCGGTCCACCGTTCGACCCGAACAGCGACGAGTTCATCGCCGCGGAGGAGGAGTGCGGGCACCTCCTCGAAAGCCTCGGCGCACTCGAGCCGGCCGACGTGCCGGAGCTCACCCCCGAGCAGGAGGAGGCATTCCTGGCCTTCAACGAGTGCATGCGCGAGCACGGCATCGACATGCCGGACTTCGGCCGCGGCGGCGCCGTCCGCATCGGTCCGGGCTCGGGCGACGAAGAGGGCCCGAGCTTCGATCCCCGCAGCGAGGAATTTCAGGCCGCCCGGGAGGAGTGTGACGAGCACCTCGAGGGCGTCGAGGGCCTGGACGAGCCGCGCCTCGAGGTCAACCGGCCATGAGGCGGCGAACGTCGTTCGTCATCGGCGCCGCGGCGGTCGTGGCCACCGTCGGCATGGCGATCTGGGTCACCGGGTTCGCCGCGTCGGCCGATGCGGAGCCGGAGGCCCGTGACGATCGCAAGACGGCGAGCGTCGAGTCGCGCACGTTGCGGGTGCGGGAGGACCTGGACGGGGTGCTGGGCCACGGCGAGGAGCGACCGATCTCGGGCGGGGCGCCCGGCACGCTGACCGCGCTGCCCGAGGTCGGCGACGTGATCGAGCGTGGCGGCACGCTGTTCGAGGTCGACGGCGAGCCGACGGTGCTCCTCTACGGCGACATGCCGGCCTGGCGGACGCTGGGACCCGGGATGAGCGGACCGGACGTCCAGCAGCTCGAGGCCAACCTCGTCGAGCTCGGCTTCGGCGACGGCCTCACCGTCGACGAGAACTGGGACGACGCCACGACGGCCGCGGTCATCGCGTGGCAGGAGGCGGCGGGCATGGTCGCCGACGGCCAGGTCGACCAGGGGGAGGTCGTCTTCGAGCCCGATGCGGTCATCGTCGCCGGCCTCGAGGGCCTCCGTGGCGGCGGCGTCGGGCCCGGCGCCCCCGTGCTCCGCGTGACCGATACGGAGCGCGTGGTGACCGCCTCACTGCCGGCATCGCAGCGCGACGGTGTCGAAGCCGGCGACAGCGTCGAGGTCGAGCTCGGCGATGGGAGCGTGGTCGAGGCAACGGTCACCGAGATCGACGCCGCCCCGACCACGGCGCAGGACGGCAGCCAGACCTATGGCATGCGCCTGGCGCTGGCCGAGGCCGATGCGAACGTCCCCGATGGCCCAGTCAGCCTCCAGCTCGTCCGCCAGGAGCGGCCTGACGTCCTGGCCGTGCCCGTCAACGCCCTCCTGGCCCTGCTCGAGGGCGGCTACGCGGTCGAGCGGGTGACCGATGACGGGGGCACCGAGCTCGTGGCGGTCGACGCCGGCCTGTTCGCCGACGGCTGGGTCGAGGTCAGTGGCGACCTGGTCGAAGGTGACGAGGTGGTGGTGCCATGAATGCGCCGGTCCTCGAGCTCCG
>JALZDF010000032.1 GCA_030862645.1 Chloroflexota bacterium | reverse complement strand
GCGCGACACCGGGCAGTTGGTCCGCGCGTTGTCCGCCGCTGCCTCGAACGCCGCCTCGTCGATGTCGGGGACGACGCCGACCACGTCGAGCTGCGAGCGGGTGACGGTCCAGGCGTCGCCGACCTTGTCGAATGTCACGGAGGCCGATACGTGGAGGTGATCGGGTGGCGTGCCGGCGCGGTCGAGATTGACCGAGAGCTGCATCGAAAAGCAGGAGGCGTGCGCGGCGGCGAGCAGCTCCTCCGGCGATGTCCGACCCTGTGGTTCCTCGGTGCGGGCTGTCCACGAGACGGGCAGGTCGGTGAAGAGTGAGCTCGAGCCGGCGCTGACCGTCCCCGAGCCGGTTGCAAGGTTGCCGTTCCAGGTCACTGTGGCGGTACGGGTGGCAGCCAAGGTTTCGGTCCTCCTGCTGGACGCTAGACTCGGGTGCAGATGAGCAGCGTACCCGAACGCCGGCCGATCATCCGAGGCGAGCAGGTGTTCCTGCGGCCATCCCAGCGAGACGACCTCCCGCTTTTCGTTCGCTGGTTCAACGACGCAGACGTCCTGCGCAACCTGGCCATGCGCGCGCCGATGAGCGACGCCGCGGAAGAGGCCTGGTTCGACCGCATGAAGGCGGCGCAGGGGTCGACCGACTACCACTTCGTGATCTGCCTGCTGGCGGACGCTCAGCCAATCGGGACCATCGGCCTCCACCGGGTCGACCTGCTCAACGGCACGGCCGAGTTCGGGATCGCTATCGGTGAAAAGGGCGAATGGAACAAGGGGTACGGGACCGATGCGCTGCGCGCCATCTGCGACTTCGGATTCGGCTCACTGCGGCTCGAGCGGATCGGTCTCGAGGTATACGCCGGCAACGATCGCGCGCGCCGCTCGTACGAGAAGGCGGGCTTCACCCATGAGGCGACGCGGCGGCGCGCGCATTTCGCGCGGGGCGAGCACATCGACGTCGACGTCATGAGCCTGCTGCGGGACGAGTGGACGTCCCAGCCGCATCGGCGCAGCTGGGAGTACGACTGACGGGCGTCCTGCAGCTCCCGGAGCACCTCGAGGCGCTGTCCGGACCGATGCGGCAGCGCGCCTCCCGCCTGGTCGAGGCACGGGTCGTCGAAGGCCGAACGGTGCCCCCGCCCGAGCTGGAGCCGTGGCTGGTCGCCACCTTCGGGTCCGTGGACGCCGTCCGTGAGCAGAGGATCGTCAAGGTCACCAACCCGGCGACTCTGGAGTCGACGATCTTCTCTCCGCTTCGCGACCGCCGCCCGATCGACCGTGCGACCCGCGGCAATGACCTGTCAGCGGAGATCGCCACGACCGAGGGCGACCCGTTCTGCCACCCCGAGAGCGGGACGCCGGCGGACCCGTTCGGCCGCGTCCGCGGAACGCGCGTCGTGACCGGCGCCAACGCTGCCCTCGCCGATGCCCACCACGCCGTCGTCGTGTTCGACTCGCACGACCCGCTGGGCTTCGACGCCAAGCTGGTGACCGACGTGCTGAAGACCGGGCGAGCCTGGGCCGACCAGGCCCGCACCGACGACCCGGCGGCCACCAACTATTTGCTGATCTGGAACTGCCTGTGGCGGGCCGGTGGCTCCATCGTCCACGGGCACGCGCAGGCGCTCCTCGGAGCGGGGCGCCACTACGAGCAGATCGACCGTCTGCGACGAGACGTTGTGGCCTACGAGGCACGATACGGCGCAGACCTGGTCGAGGATCTGGTCGCCGTGCACCGCAGCGTCGACCTGACGATCGAGATGGCCGACGGCGTGACCCTCGTGGCAAGCCTCACCCCGCGCAAGGAGCGCGAGCTCCTGGTCGTCGGCACCGCCGGCATGGAGGAGACCGATCCGCGCTTCGCCGACGCGCTGGCAGGCACCCTCATCGCCTACCGGGACCGGATCGGTGTGCGCTCCTTCAACATGGCCGTGTGGCGCCCGCCACTGGGCGCCGAAGCGCCCCGCGCCACGGGCTGGCAGGGCATTCCGCCCATCGCCCGCCTCGTCGACCGAGGGGACCCGTTCAGCCGTCCGTCCGACATCGGCGGCATGGAACTGTACGGCACCCCGATCGTCGGCTCGGACCCGTACGACCTCGTCGAGGCCCTCCGCTGAGCTTCGGGTACGATGCCGCCGTGTTCGAGCTGCGTCGGGACCCGGTCACCGGCTGGTGGTCGGCGATCGTGGCCGATCGGGCGTTCGAGCGTGACTCTTTCGCCGTCGAGGCGCAGCCGGTCGAGGGCACGCACTGCCGTCATTGCGAAGATGCGCCGGCCCAGGCGCAGCCGCACCAGGTGCGGCGTGTGCCGCTGCGCTCGGATGCGTTCCATCGCATCGACTCGTCGAAGGCGCGGGCCGCGCAGCTCAGTCTCAGCGAGGTCGAGCGCGCCACCGGATCGTGGGAGATCCTGGTTGGTCCCAGGGATCACCACGAGCGCATGGCCGAGGCGGCACCTCAGCTCGCCGGCGCACTGGTCAGGGCGGCCCGAGACGTCATGCGCGCGCTGGCCGCGGAGCCGCGCGAGCCCGGAACCGACGGGACGACCGAGCCGCTCTACATCCAGGTCGTGCAGAGCCACGGGCGGCAGGCCGGATCACGGACCTCGCACCTGAACGTCGAGCTGTATGCCATCCCCCAGGTTCCACACTGGGTGGCGGAGGAGATCGGTGGCGGCGCCCGCCAGATGATCAAGTCGCGACGCTGCGTATGGTGCGCCCTGTCCGAGTCGGAGGAGGAGAATGGGGAGCGGCTGGTTCTCGCCGACCACCACGCGATCGTGTTCGCCCCGGCCGCGAGCCGCTCAGCCTTCGAGATGATGGTGGTGCCGCGCGCGCACACCGCCGACTTCACCACGCTCGACGACGAGGCCATCACGGCCACGACAGCCACACTTCAGCGCGCCCTTCACGCGCTCGACGCGCTGGGCAACCCGCCGTACAACCTGTTCCTGCACACGTCGCCTGCCGGCGAGCGCCTGGACCAGACCTTCCACTGGCACTGGGAGATCCATCCTCGCCTGCGCGTCATCGCCGGTCTGGAGCGGGCGACCGCCCTGGCGGTGAACCCCGTCGCGCCCGAATATGCGGCCGAGGTGCTGCGAACACACCTGGATCGGTAACAGACAGGCGGGCCGATGCGTCACAGGCTGACCGAGGAGGGGCGGTAGTGCGGAGGACGAGGTGCACTCGATGGCGGTTCCTGGCCCGATTCCGTGGGATGTCCCCGCGGTGACGCGCCGTGCCGCCGACAGCCGCGAGATCGCCTTCGCCAAGCTCTTCGAGGAGTACTCCGCCCCCATCCACAACTACGTGCTGCGCATGGTCGGCGACCACGACCGCGCAGCCGACATCACGCAGGACACGTTCATCAAGGCATACCGCAAGCTCGACACTGTGACCGAGGCGACCTCCACCCGGTCGTGGCTGTACCGCATCGCCACCAACACCGCGATCGACGACATGCGCCGCCGTCGGATGGTGACGCCGATGGGCGACGACGCACCGGCCTTCGCCAACCGGCCCGACCAGGGTCCCGGTCCCGAGGCGCAGGTCATGGCGTCCACCCTCGACGAGCGCGTCCAACGCGCGCTGCTGACGCTGCGGCCCAATCATCGTCAGTGCCTGCTGCTCAGCGACCTGGACGACATGAGCGCGCAACAGATCGGCGAAGTCATGAACCTCTCCTACGCGGCCGTCCGCACCCTCCTGTGCCGTGCACGTGGCGAGATGCGGCGAGCCCTGTCGGCCGAGGGCTTCGCGCGATGACCGTGAACCGCCACGAGGCGTTCGAGGAGCTCATCAGCGCCTCCCTCACCGGTGATCTGACGGCCACCGAACGCCAGCGCCTGGATACCCATCTCGACTCGTGCGACGCATGCCGAGCCACGCTCGCCGCGTTTGCCGATCAGCGGCGCATCATGGCGGGCCTGCGGCACGTCGCGCCGCCGCGCGATCTCGGCGCACGGGTGCGCACGGGCATCGAGCGCGGCGCGTTCGTCGACATCCCCTGGTGGCGCCGCCCCGCCGTGATCTTCGCCGGCGTCGGCGGCAGCCTGGCGGCCGTCGCCGGCGCCCTCCTTGCGATCGTCATCCTCAATGGTTCGCCACCGCATCGGGAGGTCGGCCAACCCAGCCTGACCGCGTCCATGGCCGCCGCTGAGCCGAGCGAGACGGCGCGCCCGACTCTGCCTCCGATCGCCGCGCCGACACCGAACGCCTCGCCGGCGGAGGGCATCGAACCGACCGCCGCGCCAAGCGCCACCCAGATTCCGAGCGTGGAGACGCCGGAGCCGGCCATCGCCATGGCGGTGACCGGGCCTGCCGAGGACCTGTCCGTTTCGGTCGTGGAGGGCTCGACCGGCGACAAGGTGATCGACGTCGAGGCTCCCGAAGAGGATCCCGCCGGCGAGCCGGTCGGGCCACTCGGTCCTCCGATCGTGGCCGAGCTCTCGCCCGATGGGCAGTGGCTTGCCTTCATTACCGAGATGGGTCAATCCGGTCAGAACGAGGTCTGGGCCACCCGCCTCTCGGAAGCACCCGAGCCGACGGATGCCGACGCCTCGCCGCCGGTCGACTCCACGGCCGCGGTCGGCCAGACCGTGCACCTCGGGGTGTCGGTGGCCGGCAGCCCGTTCCTCGAGCGCCTGGCATGGTCGCCGGACGGCGCCCACCTCGCGTACACCCTCATGGATCCCGATGCGGGCGAAGAGGCGGACGAGGTGAACTCCGACGTCTGGGTCTTTGACACCGCCGAGGCGACCATCCGTCGCCTGACGGAGAGCGGCACCGCCTATGCGGCCAGCTTCATGCCGGCCGGCGAGGACGACGCCATGACGCGGCTCTGGATCAGCAACGCCGGCGACGAACCCGTGAGCACCCTCCATGAGCTGCCGGCGGACGCGGCTCCGATGGATCCCGGTGACGAACCGGTCGCAGTCGCCGAGGGGATCTTCCAGCCGCTGGTGAGCCCGAACGGAGCGCTCGCCATCTTCTGGAGCGGCCAGATGGCGACCGATCGCGATCACGGCTGGGTGTTCGCGGTCGATGGCGCGCCGCAGCTGGCCGAGCTCGACGTCGAGGACGGTACGTACGCCTTCGTCAACGACCGGCCAGTCTTCACTGACCTGCCGAGTCGCGGGAACCTCTTCAGGTCGGCCGCAATTACCTGGAGCCTCGACGGAAACGCGTACGCCATCTGGCACACGGACTGGCTGGGCGAGACGTCCCCGGAGGCGCCGTATCCCGATCCGAACCGGGTCTATCTCGGCCGGGCCACCGATCGTGACGGCATGACGCGGGATCACGCACTCGACAGGGCTGACGTTGCCGAGGGGATGGCGGTGGTCGACGTGGAGGTAGCGCCGACCGGCACGCACCTGCTGGTGACCGCCCGGGAGCGGTCGAGCGGCGTCCTGGACGCGCCGCGCGCCGAGCTGCGGCTGATCACGCGCAACCTCGGCGATGTCGCCGACGACTTCGAAGTCCTCGATGTGGCCCGCGACGGCTGGGCCGGGCCCGCGGTCTTCCAGCCGGATCCCGAGTCGAACTCCTCCCAGGCGCCCTAGCTCCCACCACGCACCGGTATACTCTGCGGCGAGCCCTTTAACGCGGTCCAGCGAGGCCGCCAAGGAGACGAATGACCGAACGCCGCGTCCTCGACGCCGATGACCTGCGACGCGCGATGACCCGGATCGCCCACGAAATCGTGGAGCGCAACGGCGGGATCGACGACCTGGTGCTGGTGGGAATCCGGAGCCGAGGCGTCCCGATCGCGCGGCGCCTGGCGGGGCTCATCGAGCAGCACGAGGGCGCATCGGTCCCGGTCGGCTCGCTCGACATCACGTACTACCGCGACGACCTCACCCGCCTGGCCCACGCCCCGATCGTGAAGCGCTCGGACCTGGAAGCCGAGGTGAGCGGCCAGACGGTCGTTCTCGTCGACGACGTGCTCTACACCGGCCGCACCGTTCGGGCCGCCCTCGACGCCCTCACCGATCACGGGCGCCCGCGCGCCGTGCGACTGGCCGCCCTCGTCGATCGCGGGCACCGCGAGCTTCCGATCCGGCCCGACTTCGTCGGCAAGAACCTGCCCACCGCCGAGGAGGAGATCGTCCACGTCCGCCTGGTGGAGACCGACGATGCCGACGAGGTCGTCATCGAGCGCCCGGAGGAAGCGGCATGATCATCGACCGTCCGCGCGCCGCCGGGATCCAGCGCCACCTGCTCGACGTGGACGGCATGAGCTCTGAGGCGATCGAGCGCGTCCTGAATCTGGCGACTGAGATGCGGGAGGCGCGTGCGGCGCGGGCGCATCGCTCCATGCTTGAAGCCGAGACGGTCGGGCTCGCGTTCTACGAGGGCTCGACCCGGACGCGCGTCAGCTTCGAGCTGGCCGCGAAGGCGCTGGGCGCGACGGTGGTCGATCTGGGCGTTGCCGGCAGCAGCGTCGGCAAGGGCGAGTCGCTGGTCGACACCCTGCGCACGCTCGAGCGCACCGGCGTGACCACCCTGGTGCTCCGGCACGCCGCCTCCGGTGCTCCCTACCTTGCCGCTCGGAGCACGAGGATGGCGATCGTGAATGCCGGTGACGGCACGCACGCCCATCCGACCCAGGCGCTGCTCGACGCCCTGACTCTGCGCGAGGCCCTCGGATCCCTCGACGGCCGGCTTGTCGCCATCGTCGGAGACGTGGCCCATTCCCGCGTCGCACGTTCGAACCTGCACACGCTCGTCCGGCTGGGAGCGCGAGTCCGGATCGGCGGGCCGCCCGCCTGGGTGGGAGCCTTCGAGGGCTGGCCCGGTGTCGAGGTCGCCGCCGACCTGCGGTCGACCCTGGCCGGGGCGGATGCCGTCATGACCCTGCGCGTCCAGCTCGAGCGTGCCGCCGGAAGCGGAGTGCCGTCGCTGCGGGAATACGCGCGCCGCTGGGGCCTCGACGAGACGCGCATGCGGATGGCGACACCGGAAGCTCCCATCCTGCACCCGGGCCCGACAAACGAGGGCGTGGAGGTCACCGCCGAACTTGCGAACGGCGCGCGCAGCCTCATCGGTCGCCAGGTTCAGAACGGCGTCCCGATCCGCATGGCCGTCCTCGCACAGGTCGCGGGAGCGGCGTGAGCAAGGGCTCCTTCGGGCGCCTGACCGATGCGCCCGCCACCTTTGTACTGGCCGGCGTCCGGGTGATCGACCCGAATGACGGATCCGACACCGTCCGCGACCTCGCCGTGGTCGACGGCTTCCTGGCCGGCGCTGCCGACGTGCCACGCGGTGCCGAGCGGATCGACGCCGCCGGCCTGGTTGCCGCGCCCGGCTTCTGTGACCTGCACACCCATGTGCGGGAACCGGGGGGCGAGGCCGCGGAGACGATCTCCTCCGCGACGCGGGCTGCCGCTCGGGGTGGGTTCACCACCGTCTGCGCCATGCCCAACACCGAGCCCCCGCTCGACGAGCCTGCACGGATCGCCTGGGTCGTCGAGCGCGCGCGCGAAACGCCGTGCCGGGTGCGGGTGATCGGCGCCGTGACGGTTGGCCGGGCCGGCGATTCGCTGACCGAGCTCGGCGCCATGGCCGATGCCGGGGCGGTCGGCTTCTCGGACGACGGGGCGGCGGTGGAGTCGCCCCGCCTGGCGCGCGCCGCGCTGAGCTACCTGCGCGGGCTGGGGCGGCCGCTCATCGAGCATGCCGAGGATGCATCCCTCGCTTCGGGCGCCGTGATGCGCGCCGGGCCAACCGCCACCCGCCTCGGACTCGCAGGCTGGTCGCCGAGCGCCGAGCTGACGATCGTGGAGCGGGACATTGCGCTGGCCGCCGAGACCGGCGCGCGCGTGCACTTCACCCACCTGTCGACCGCCACGGCGCTCGAGGCGGTGCGACGCGCCCGCGGCCGAGGCCTGGCAGTCACGTGTGACGTGACGCCGCACCACCTTGCATTCACCGACGCGTGGGTGGCGGGGTCACGCCAGTTCGCGTGGGAGGATCCGGATGCCCATCCAGCGCTCGATCCGGGTCGGGCCTTCGATGGATCCTGCCGAGTCAACCCGCCGCTCCCGTCTCGTGACGACGCGCTGGCCCTGCTGGCCGGCCTCGTCGACGGCACGATCGACACGGTCGCAACCGACCATGCGCCGCATCCGCCGGAACGCAAGCTCGTACCGTTCGCCGAGGCCGCCGCGGGCATGATCGGCCTGGAGACCGCGCTCTCGGTCTGCCTCGCCGCCGTGGAAGCCGGCCGGCTGGAGCTCTCGCGGCTGGTCGCCGCCCTCTCGATTCGCCCAGCCGAGATCATCGGCGAGCGTCGCAGCCTGGCCGCCGGCCAGCCGGCTGACCTCGTCGTCTTCGATCCCCTTGCGCGGTGGCGGGTGGCGGACACCGATCTCGCGTCGGCATCGGCCAATACGCCGCTGCTGGGGATGGACCTGCCGGGCGTGGTGCGGCTCACGGTCGCCGACGGACGCATCACATATCGGGCGTAGGCTCGGCGTCGCGGGCTGTCGAGCAGCACGACGCATTGAGTGTCAAGGCACCTGCACACTCGTTGATTCCACCCACCGATTCCCGGGCGCGTATGACCCGCGCCGTGCGCGTCCCCACCCGGGATGTGGGACCATGCGGCCGCCACTCGCCGCTCTCATCAGACGAGGAATGGCTTGTCAATCCGCACCAACGAAGAGCTCGACCCGAACGAGGGCCCCGGCTTCGGATGCTTCGTCACCCAGGCGATCCTGTTCGCCGTCATCCTGCTCCTTATCCCGGTCGGGCTCTTCACGTTCCAGTGGCCGGTCTGGCTGCTGGCGACCCTGCTGTTCATCGCCCTCGTCCTGCTCTTCTTCGTGAGCATGACGAGCGTCTTCCTGCTGCGCGTCTTCTTCGCCGATCGGCGTCGCGGGCGCGGCCGGCAGACGGGCGTGACGAGCCGACCGACGCGCGTGATCAGCAGCCGGGATGAGGAGGAGGTCGAGTGATGACTGAGAGACGCTCGAAGCCGGCCCTGGCGCCGGACGCATGGGTGGCCGCCGGTGTCGCCACGAGCTGGCCTGGAGGAAACCGCTGAATGCCGCTGATGATGACCTTTTTCAACGTCCGCAAGGGGCGCGACATCATGTTCAAGCGCGGCATGCGCCACCTCTTCCCCCGCACCGCGCGGCAAACCGAGGAGAAGTACGGGATCCGCTTCGTCGGTTGGTTCAACGTAACCGAGGGCTCGACCTGGAACAACGTCATCATCCTGGACCTGCCCAACTACGCTGTGCTCGACCAGCTGTATGCCGACCCGTCGATGCGCGGATTCGGCCACCGCGTGGCGGAATCGGTGTTCGACAAGAAGCACACCATCTTCCTGCGGGAGCGCATGGGTCCCGACTTCGTGTTCAAGCCGTGACCGCGCCGTCTCCTCGGCTGATCGCCCTCCGCGAGCTGGCCGCCGAGGCCGAGCTCGAGCGCCGCGACTTCCTGTACGAGGCGACCGAGCAGCTGCGGCGCTTCCTGGATCAGAACCGGGACCGTTTCCGCGAGATCGGTCCGATCAAGCTGGTGGACAACGAGCAGGACTACCTGCTCTACCACCCGGTCGATGAGACCTGGACCACCCGCCTCACCTACCAGGACCCGGCCGACAACGAGTGGTACGACCAGGAGCAGCTGGTCGACACCATCAGCGAGCTCGTGGAGCTGTACAACCCGGCCGACATCTTCGCGTGGCTGATCGAGGCCGCCCGCGACGCGCCCGCGCACCTCGTGGCCGCCGACGAGCTCGCCCACCAGGAAGAGCTGGTGGAAGGCCCGGCGTCGGACGATTGGCAGGCCGAGCTGCCGACCTCGCAGCAGGAGACGCTCGCCGCCCAGCGGCTCTGGCAGCTGGCCGATGCGTACCGCACCCAGCTCGGCACCGCCCAGGCGCAACTGCTGCGCGAATTCACGTCCAACGCCGAGGAGGTCCTGCGCCGAACCGGCGACCTCCCCCTCCTCGACGAGTCGGAGGACGTGCTCATCCTGAGGGCCGATGGACGGTTCGAGACGAGCCTCGACCTCACCGACCGGCCGGAGGATGTCGTCGCCTCGGCGGAGGCCCGACGGGCGGGGCTCATGGTGACCGAGGCCAGGACGATCGCGGCCTTCTATGATCCGGCCGACGTCCTGCACTGGGTGACCGAGGCGCTCGCAGAGCGCTATCCCGCAGTCGACTTCTCCGCCGTCTACGAATGACCGATGCGTCCCTCCGAGAGGCGACGGTCGAGTCCCTGTTCGCCGATGCCGGCGCACTGCTCGAGGGCCACTTCCTCCTGAAGTCGGGGCGGCACGCGGGCCGCTACCTCGAGAAGTTCCTGGTGCTTCAGCATCCCCGCTACGGCGTCGAGCTCTGCCGCCGATTCGCCGATGTGCTCGCCCCGTACCGGCCTTCCCTCGTGGTCGGGCCGACGACCGGCGGCGTGCTGCTGTCGTTCGAGACGGCGCGGCAGCTCGACGGAGCGGTCCGTGCCGCCTTCGCGGAGCCGGTCCCCGCCGGCGGCCGGGCGCTGCGGCGCGGCTGGTCGATCGCGCCCGACGAGCGGGTCGCGCTGGTGGACGACATCCTCACCACCGGCGCCTCGCTGGTGGAGACGGTCGACGCGGTCCGGGCGGCCGGGGTCGAGCCAGTTGCGGCGGCCGTCATGGTCGATCGGTCGGTGGAGGCAGTGGACATCGGTCTCCCGCTGCACTCCCTCGGCCGCATCGAGATCCCGTCGTGGCACCCCGAAGCCTGCGAGCCGTGCGCGGCGGGCATTCCGTTGCGGAAGCCGGGCACCAGCGCGTGAGGAGCAGGCTATCCCCTCGCCCCGCCGGTGAAGTTCCAGGACGCCAGGTGCAGCGAGGGCACGACCCACGAGCCGACGCCGAAGGTCGCGCCGCCGATGAGCCTCCCGTCGGACCCCACGCCGAGAACCTGGCCGGGACCGAGCGCCTCGAGGAATGACTGCGTGAAGCGCAGGTTCGTGACCGGACGCACGATCCGCCCATCCTCGATCAGCCACACCCCGTTGCGCGTCAGTCCGGTCACCACCTGGGTTCGCGGGTCGAGGATGCGCGTGTACCAGAAGTCGGTGACCAGCAGTCCATGCTCGACGGCGCCGATCAGCTCTTCCTCGGTATTCGATCCCGGATGCAGCACGAGGTTGGCCGGCAGCACACCGAACGGTCCCAGCCCGGGGACGGCGTTGCCGGTCGACTCGGCGCCAAGCGCCTTCGCGGTGCGCCGATCGTGCACCAGGCCGGCCGTCACGCCGTCGCGGACGAGGTCCACCCGCCGCTTCGGTGTGCCCTCGCCGTCAAACGGCACGCCGACCGAGAGGGGATGAGACACGTCATCGGCCAGCGAGATCGAAGCATCGAACTGCGCCTCCCCGAGACGGGCGAAGGACCGCCCTTCCTCGACTGCCCGCCCGTTGAAGCCGTAGAGCGCCAGGAATCCGAGCACGTTGACGACGCAGGACGGCGAGAGCACGACCTCGTACCGGCCGGGATCCAGATCGGTCGCGTCCGCGGCCTCGCGGGCCCGACGGGTCGCCTCGTTCCCGGCGGCCGCCCCGTCGATATCGGCCAGGCGCACGGATGCCGAGCGGCCGCTCCCGTCAGAGGTCCGCGTGCGGGCAATGCCATCGAGCATGGCCACGCTCGCCCGGCCTTCCAGCCGTTGCCCATCCGAATTGGCGAAGGCCACCGACTCTCCCGAGGTCGAGCAGAATCCCGCTGTCTCGAGCCCACCCGCGGCCGCAACGAAGGCGCCGACGCGCTGCGCTCGCTCGTCCGGATCGGCATCGGCCGTCGCTGCGTCCCAATGCTCCAGCGACGGCGCCGGAAGCGGCGGCGCAAGGCCCGGCCAGGCGGGATCGACCGGCCGCAACCGGGCAGCATCGACGGCGGACCGCGCGAGCCGGTCGAGCGCATCGTCATCGGTCTGGTTGGCGACCGATTCGGCGACGCGCCCGTCGAGCGCGAGCCGAATGCGGATCCGCCGCTCCCGGTCCGCCACGTTCTGGTGGATGAAGCCGGTGGCGAAGCGGGTCAGCGCATCGGCGCCGGCCGTGACAGTCACCTCGGCTTCGGCCTCGGCAGGGACGCGGGCGAGCACGCGCTCGCACAGGTCGAGAAGCTGCTCGCTCATCCGGTCACCCCGACCCGCACGTTGCGGAAGCGGCACGGGACCGATGGATGCCCGGTGTGCCCGATCTGCCCCGGCTGACCCTTGCCACAGTTCGGGGTTCCCCAGAAGGTCCATTCGTCTCGATTGCCGAGCATGTCGAGGCTCGTCCAGAATCGTGGGCCGATCCCGGTGTAGGTGGGATTCTTGATCATTCGGCCGCGCCTGCCGTTCTTGACCTCCCAGCCGATCTCGCAGCCGAACTGGAAGTTCAGCCGCTTGTCGTCGATCGACCACGACCGGTTGGTGTCGACCAGGATGCCGTCGTCGGTGGAGGCGATCATCTCCTCGAGGCTGGACGTGCCCGGCAGGAGACCCACATTCGTCATGCGGACCATCGGCAGCCGGTTGTATCCGTCGCCGCGAACCGCCCCACCGGACTCAGCCAGGCCGGCCAATGCCGCTGAATCGCGCCCGGACAGGACCCCGACCCAGGTGCCGTCGCGGACGATGTCGACCGGGTGAGCCGGCGTACCTTCGTCGTCGTAGCCGAAGCTGCCGAGCGCGCCGGGGAGGGTCGCATCGGCGGTGACGTTCATGAGGTCGGATCCGAAGCGCATCGAGCCGATCTGCGACAGGTCCAGCCAGGACGTGCCGGCGAAGGCGGCTTCCCAGCCCAGGATGCGGTCGAGCTCGACGGCGTGGCCGACCGACTCGTGGATCTGCAGCGCCATCTGCTCGGAGCCGATGATGAGGTCGATCGCGTCGTGGCTGGGACAGGCGGGCGCCGTCAGCAGCGCGCGGGCCTCCTCGGCGATGCGCGCCGCGTTGCCGGGGAGATCCAGCTCACGCACCAGCTCCCACCCCCGCGTGCCGTACTGCCCACGGATGCCGGGGTAACTTCGCCGCTGCGTCTCGGTCTCGCCGTTGGCGATTGCGTCCATCCGCGCGCCGCATTCGACGATGTGCTGCTCGATGCGGTGGCCCTCGCTGCTGGCCAGCCACTTGGTGGTGTCCCAGATGTCGTAGCCGGCGTTGGCCGTATCGGCGCCGTGCTCCTTCATGGTCCGGGTGACGGCCACCAGCAGGTCGCCCTTCTCGGCGAGTGGCACTGCCAGCGGATCCTCGCGCACCTCGCTGGCCCAGCTGTCCCGCCGAACCTCGACCGGCACCAGCTCCAGGGCCGGCCCGGAGACCGATGCGCTGGCGCGCGCGATGGCGGTCGCCTGCGACCCCGCCTGCCTGGCCGATGCGGGTGTCAGGTCCGCGGTCGAGGCGAATCCCCAGCCGGATCCCATGAGCGCGCGGACGCCGATTCCGACCGATGACTCCTGGCTGAGCTCCTCGATCTCGCCGTTTCGGGCGGCCATGGACTCGTGGCGACTGTCCATGACGCGAGCATCGGCATAGCGGGCTCCCGCGGCGAGGGCCGCCTCCACCGCAGCCTCGGCGTATTCGAACATCGGTCAGATGTTAGTGGGGGACGGGCGTGCGCGTTCGCTCCATAGGCTGGTCGCGGGGAGGCCGAGGCGACAGGCGGATCAGTCCGTTCGACCGGGTCCGGCTGGAATCCCGCCGCCAGGCCGGTGCGCGGCATCGGCGCGGTCGACCGGTTCCTGCCAGTTGATCTCGGTGATACGACCGGGCGGAAATTCGCCGTCGGGCGGCACGATCCCCTCCTCGGCCTCGAGCGGAATCCCGATCGGCGCCACGAGGTAACGGCCCGCCAGCCGTCGCGCCTCGCGATCGAGCGCGAAGCCGGCCTTGGCGCGGTGGAAGGTCACCGTCACATCGGCGGTGACCACCGGCGTCGAGCGCGCGCCACCGGTGAGATCGACCCTCGTCGGGGTGTCGACGGCCAGGACGGAGATCGGTCGGGCGGCCGCCTGCGCGTGGGTGCGGGTGGCGTTCACGAGGTCGACCGCCGTCGAGATCGGCTCCCGCAGCGGTCCCGATGCACCGGAGCCGAGCAGCGCGTCGACGACCAGCGTCGCCTCGGCGATCCGCTCGCGCAGGCGAAGCAGCAGCTCCGGCGTGGGGGCGACGAACAGCTCGAGCGACCCCGACGCGGCCATTGCCTGGAGCACGTTCCAGCTGTGGCCGGCGGCGCGACCGGAAAGCTTGGAGGCGTCGGCGACCAGGATGGCGAGCACGCGTCGACCGGTGGAGGCCAGCCGCCGGGCGACCACGAAGCCGTCTCCGCCGTTGTTGCCCGGCCCGCACAGCACCACCACCAGCGACGGGCGCACGAGCGGGCCGGCGGGCCCACGAACGCGCTCGGCCAGCCGTCCCAGCTCGGCCTGCGCCACCTCGGCGACCGCTGCGCCGGCCGATTCCATGAGGGCGTCCTCGGCAAGGCCGAGGCTCTGCGCCGCCTCGTCGATGCCTGCCATCTCGTCGGCGCCGATCATGACGGGGACGCCGCGTTCCGGGCGCGCGGCCGGATCGGTCACCGCGTTACGGCAGCGTGTTCAGGTAGGCGACGATGGCGTCGATCTGCTCCGGACTGAGCTGCTCGCCGAAGGCCGGCATGCCGCGGCGGTCGAGCCCTTCGGTCTCCGGCGTGGTGCCGTCGATCCAGAGCGCGATCCAGTCGTCCGGATGCTCGGCCGCAAGATCCTGGAGGTTTTCGCTGACCGGACCCTCGGCGACGCCGTGCAGGCTGGGGAAGTCGGCCTGCCCGCCAAGATCGGGGCCATGGCAGGCGGCGCACTGGGCGTCGGCAACGAGCGCCTCGCCGACGACGGGATCGGCGCCACCTCCTCCTGAGGCAGCCGGCTCGCTGGCGCCCGGGATGGCGAAGGGTGGATTCTCGCCGACCAGGTTCGAGGCGAGGTACACGCCACCGACCAGGAAGACGAAGACGGTGAGTCCGATCGCCCACGGCGGAAGGCCGCCGGAGCGGGTCTCGATCGGAGTATGAACCGTCATCGGCTCAGTGCCCCGCCGCCGTCGCGGTCGAGCCGCCCGGCACCGCGTAGTCGGCGCGCGCGCCGGCCGTGTACATGAGGAACAGGTTCACCAGCGAGGCGAGGCCGGCAAGGGCCACCATGCCGAAGCCGACGAACGCGGTCGCGCGATAGGCCAGCACGCCCTGCTCGACGGCATCGAAGGGAGTCCCCTGCCCGAGCAGCGATGCCTCCGCCAGGCCGCCGCCCATCAGCGCCAGCCCGGCGATGGTAACGCCGCCGAAGGCCAGCCACAGCTGCGCGCCGGACAGGAAGCCGCCACCCCACGATCGTCGCAGGATGCGGGGAAGGGCGTGCTCCGAGAGCGCGAACGCGGTGAACGAGAACGTGCCATAGGCGGACCACAGGAAGACGCCACGTGCCCATTCGGTCCTGTCGACGAACTGGTCGACCGCGCGCAGCGCGCCGAGCGCCTCCAGAACGCTGGCGGCGAACAGGAAGACCACGGCGACGAGCGCGAAGGCGGCCGCCCCGGTGCCGAAGGTCAGCGTCCAACGACCCTGCATCGTCTGCAGCAGATTGATGACAGTCAGCGAGGCCGGGACGAGCAGCAACATCGACGCCACCACGCCAATGCTGGTGATCGCATACGGAATGCTGGCGTCGGCGACGACGCTCAGGCCCGCGACGGGCGCCAGCACGAGCCAGGTCAGGAACGTCAACATGCCGATGCCGGCCCACGCGAGCGGTTGCGCGGTGGCACGCGGAACGACGTAGTGGAGGCCGGCGTAGGCCATGCCCAGCAGCCACAGCAGCGGGAGCCCACGCTCGATGTACGCCGAGGCCAGCGCCACGGGCAGATCGTCGAAGTTGAAGAAGAAGTCGAGCAGACCCAGGCCGGCGTTGAGGCTCACCAGGCCGAGCAGCGAGAGCAGCGCCACGCCGGCAAACCAGACGCTGACATAGGCGGTACGCAGCGAGGCCGCCACGGTGGCGAAGAAGGCGCCGGTCACCATCAGGGCGCCGAGGGCGAGCCCGCCGTCGATCAGCCACGGGAAGGCGGTCAGGGGCGCGTTCGGACCGAGGTCGAAGACGTACAGGGCAGCGATGCCGCCGAGCAGCGACAGGTTCCAGATGGCGAGGGCGCCGTTCATGCCGGCCTCCATGGCGAGCCGCCGCCCGAGGAGGCGTGGCGTCATGAAGGCGACGGCCGCGAACCCAGCGTTGGTCAGCCAGCCGTAGACGGTCGCGTTGATAAAGGCGTAGTCGACGCGCCGCGCGTCGAAGGTGAAGGCGAGGTCGAACAGACCGAGGCCGAAGGAAAGGGTGAAATCGAGCAGCCTCAGACCGATGGCCAGGACGCCGAGACCGGTGGCGACCGCCAGCCAGAGCGCGGCGGCGACGAAGAACCCGGTGGTCGCGCTATCGGGACCATCGGGAATGAGCTTCCGACGGCGCTTTGGCGGCACGTCGTACGGGCGCAGCTTCTTCGGATTCACCGTCATCGGGCGCGTTCACCCTCCTGGGGGCTCGCTCGGACCGGAGTAGGCCGCCGCATTGTACCGAACCGCGGACAGCACGAAAGCCGCCGCGCGGGGGGCGGCTTCGATCTCGTAAGCGGCCACGTGCCCAGCGCGCCCGAGGCGGCGATTCAGTCCTCGAAGCGCCAACGGGTCTGACTGAAGGTGTTGCCCTTCATGAAGCCGAAGGCTTTGCGGGCGCGGACGTCGTACACGATGGCGGGACCGATGGCGCCGGGGGCGGTAAACCGGCCGTCCTTCAATCGGAACTGGAACCAGTCGTCGTACTTCGTACGGTAGGCATCGACCAAGCGGCCGAGGCGATGCGCATCGGTCACGTCGGTGGCCTCGCCCTCGAGGATGACGTCCATGCCGTCCCAGCCCGAGTTGCCGGCGGTGACGATGACGTGATGGTTACCCGCCTCGAGATTGCGTGCTTTCTGCTCGCCGCCGCTGGTGCTGAACGAGAAGATGTCGTCGACCCAGACGCCGGCGATCGTTGTCTGATGCGGGCGGCCGTCAGCCCGGACGGTCGTCAGCTGGTAGCTCTTCGCGTCGCGCAGCTGATCGCGCGCGGCCGGCCATGGCGCCGGCATGGCGTCCTCGCTGCTGAAGCGGGGATCGAGCGTGGTTTCCGGAGTCGTGGTCGTCATCGGTCAGTCCTCCTGTCGCGTCGTCATAGCAGACCGGCGGCCACGGGAAAATTCATCCTCGCCGAACGCCGCGTCCGGCTCGCGGTCCCCGTGCCAATCGACGGGCGAACTCCTTGAGGACCATTTGCTCCTGACGAGCGAGTCCGCCGCGGACAACACGAAAGCCGCCCGGCGGGGGGCGGCTTTCGATCTCGTATGCGTGGTTGCGGGGGACGGATTCGAACCGCCGACCTTCGGGTTATGAGCCCGACGAGCTACCACTGCTCCACCCCGCG
>JALZDF010000028.1 GCA_030862645.1 Chloroflexota bacterium | reverse complement strand
GGATGGAGTCCAGCGCGGTCCGCACCAGCCCGGCGGGGCTCCCGTACACGCGCATCACGTCGACAAGGAGCAGCCCGATCAGGGCGACCTCGATGCCCTTGGCGATCCAGCCGAGCGTGAAGTACGGGCCGATGACCAGGTAGCCGGCGACCGTCGCGGCCGCGTAGCCAGCCAGGCCGATCCGCGGCAACCAGTCGAAGCGGCGCACGACCGGGTGATTCACCACGGCGCCGATGACTGCGAGGGCGGCCAGCGTCAGGTAGCCGGCGGCGTTCAACAGGAAGAGCAGGCTGCCAAGCGTGAAGTGGATGTACGCCGTCGCCAGGGTCAGCCCGACGATGACGGCCGTCAGCACGGCACTGCGTCGTTGCATTGGTCGTTGTCTCCAGCTGCGATTCATGCCATCGAGGATTGGCCGGAGAGGGAGCCGCGTCGTCAGGCCGGGGATGACATTCGCGATACGCAATCGGGCGTGTTCTCCCAACGCGGCGACGCGGGCGCATACCGCCGGGGGCGTATGGGTCAATACATCCCGGGCCGGATGACGGCTCCGGCGGTCGGCGGTACCGTGAGGCGGTGAGCGCCCTGCGCGTCGTGCGTCCTCCGCATCCGCTGTGGGTGGATGCCGTCCTCGCCTTCGTGGTGGTGGTGGCCCAAATCGCGGGCACCACGATCCTCGTCCACGCCGCAGGCAGCGACCGGACGATGGATGCGGTCGCCTACGGTCTGCTCGTCGCCAATGGGGCGGCCCTCGTCCTGCGTGACCGCTACCCGGCTCCGGTCCTCCTGGTTGTGGCCGGCACGGCCGTCGCCTACACCTGGCTCGGCTATCCCGGCGGCTTCTACACCCTGTCGGTCGTGTTCGCCATATGGGCGGCGGTGGCGGCCGGGCGGCGGGTGGCGGCGCTGCTGGTCGGCATCGGCCTGTGGGCGGCGGTCGTGGTGGCCGGCTTCGTCGTGGCCACCGGCCACGCACAGGATCCGGACGCGCCGATCTGGATCGCCGGCTGGCTGGTGGCCAGCTTCGTCCTCGGCGAGGTCTCGCGTGGCCGGCGGCGCTACCTGGAGCAGGTCGAGCAGCGCGCGATCGACGCCGAACGCACGCGCGAGGAGGAGGCGCGGCGCCGAGCCGGGGAGGAGCGCATGCGAATCGCCCGCGAGCTCCACGACGTGCTGGCGCACAACATCTCGACCATCAACGTGCAGGCCGGCGTGGCGGCGCACCTGCTCGATCGCCAGCCGGAGCAGGCACGCACGGCCCTCGTCGCCATCAGCGAGGCCAGCCGCGAGGCGTTGCGCGAGCTACGAGCCACCCTCGGCCTGCTGCGCGGGGTTGACGAGGAGGAGTCGCGCGCCCCGGCGCCGGGCCTGGCTCGCCTGGACGACCTCGTCGAGAACATGCGCTCCACCGGCCTCGAGGTCGCCGTCGAGACCGATGGCGACCCTCGGGTCCTGGCACCGACCACCGACCTGGCCGCCTACCGAATCATCCAGGAGTCGCTCACCAACGTTGCGCGCCACGCCCGGGCCGCGCGGGTGATCATCGGCCTTCGCTACGATGCGGGCGAGCTGGAGGTCACCGTCGACGACGATGGCGCCGGACCGCCAGGCGGCATCGCGCCACCCGGCGGGAACGGACTGACCGGCATGCGCGAGCGAGCGGCCGCCGCCGGCGGTGAGCTCGAGGCCGGCGCGGGACCGAGCGGTGGCTTCCGCGTGCGCGCCCGCCTGCCGCTGGGGTCCGCATGATCCGCGTCCTGCTCGTCGACGACCAGGCGCTGGTACGCGCCGGCTTCCGCGCGCTCATCGACTCCGAGGACGACCTCGAGGTGGTCGGGGAGGCAAGCGATGGCGAGGAGGCGCTCGAGCGCATCGCCGTATTCAGGCCCGACGTGGTGCTGATGGACATCCGGATGCCGCGCCTGGACGGGATCGAGGCAACCCGTCGCCTGGCCGCCGATCCGCGCCTGGGCGACGTTCGACTGATCATCCTCACCACCTTCGAGACCGATGCGTACGTCTTCGAGGCGCTCCGCGCCGGCGCCAGTGGCTTCCTGGTGAAGGACACGGAGCCCGCCGAGCTGCTGCGAGCCGTCCGCGTGGTCGCCGGCGGCGAGGCGCTGCTGTCGCCCGGCGTGACCCGCCGGCTGATCGCCGAGTTCGCATCGGCCACTG
>JALZDF010000022.1 GCA_030862645.1 Chloroflexota bacterium | reverse complement strand
CAGCGAAATCTGCAACTTCTGTCGGCGCAGCCGCGTCATATCGGCACTGAACGCACCCAACCTTGTGGGGAGAACTCCGAGAGAGATGGCGAAGCTCAACCACCAGAAGCGGCATCGGCCCCGACCCGCCACGACGCGCCGCCGACGGGTCAACCTTCAGCGAGCCGAGGAGCAGCGGAGCCGGCGCGAAGTCGAGCGGTGGCGCCGCAGCGCCTGACAGCGTTCGACGTCCAGCCAGACCACGACCCGACCGGAATCCGGCCGGGTCGTTCGCTTGTACACTCGCCGAAGCCCCGGCCACGAGATTCCGCAACGGAGCCCCGATCGCATGGACTTTGCGCTCTCCCCGCAGCACGAGGAGATTCGTCGCACGGTGCGCGACTTCGCCGAGAAGCGCATTGCGCCGGTCGCGGACGAGCTCGAGCGCAAGGCCGAGTTCCCGATGGAGATCATCCGCGAGGCGGCTTCCCTGGGCCTCCTGGGCGTTCCGTATCCCGAGGAGATCGGCGGCACCGGCCTGGACAGCCTCGCCTACGCGATCACCGTCGAGGAGCTGAGCCGCGTGTCGGGGAGCGTCGGCATCATCGTCAGCGCTCATACCAGCCTGGGCTGCAACCCGATTTGGCTGTCCGGTACGGACGAGCAGAAGGAGCGATATCTGCGACCGATGGCGTCCGGCGAGGTGATCGGCGCGTACGGCCTCACCGAGCCCGGTGCGGGCAGCGACTCTCGCGGGACCCGTACCCGCGCCCACCGCGGCGGCGATAGCTGGATCCTCAACGGCGGCAAGCGCTTCATCACCAATGCCGGGGTGGCCGGCACGTACATCGTGACCGCCGTCACCGATCGCGAGCAGGGCACGGGCAAGATCAGCGCCTTCATCGTCGAATCGGACATGCCCGGCTTCAGCATCGGACGCATGGAGGAGAAGATGGGCCTCCATGCCAGCAACACCGGCGAGCTCATCTTCGAGGATTGTCGTGTGCCGGCCGCGAACCTGTTGGGCGCGGAAGGGGAGGGCGATAAGCTTTTCCTGAAGACGCTCGATGGCGGGCGCATCGGCATCGGCGCCATGGCGCTCGGGCTCGCCCAGGCGGCCTACGAGGCGGCATCGGCGTATGCGAAGGAGCGCAGGCAGTTCGACCGGCCCATCGGCTCGTTCCAGGGCGTGGCCTTCAAGATCGCCGACATGGCGACCGAGATCGACGCCGCCCGTCTGATGGTGTACCGGGCGGCCTGGCTCAAGGATCAGCACAGGCCGTATTCGACGGAGTCGGCGATGGCCAAGCTCTTCGCCTCGGAAGTCGCCTTCCGAGCAACGAACGCTGCCGTGCAGGTGCACGGTGGCTACGGCTACATCACCGAGTACCGCGTCGAGCGCTACCTGCGCGACGCGAAGCTGACCGAGATCGGTGAGGGCACCAGCGAAATCCAGCGCATGGTCATCGCCCGCAACCTGCTCGGCCTGCGCGCGATGTAGGACGCGCCATGGCGGGGAACGGCGGGCGCACTGTCCGGGGAGCCGTCGTGACCCTGTTGGTCGCCGCCGCGGCGCTCGCTGCCGCTGCTCCGGCCGCCGCCCAGGACGCGGCCGTGGTGCTCCCCGGATCGGCGCCTGCCGCCGTCACGATCGACCTCGACGGCGATGGCACGCGAGAGGTCGTCAGGCTGGTCCAGGACGAGTCGGGGACCGCCCAGAGCGTGGATGCCTGGGCGCACGATGGCGCCCGCTGGGCACAGCTGGGCGAGACGCCGATGCCGGTCGCCACCGTGGCTGGCGAAAGAGCCGCGCCAGATGGCGTGGCTTTCGCATTGATCCGGTGGCGCGCTGACGGCCGGGAGCGAGCGCTCGTGGCGTCCGCCGTCGTCAACCAGCGCGCCAGGGGCGGGAGCACGTGCTGCCTCACCCTGTTCGAGATCCGGCCTTCCGCCGCAGGCGGCATCGAAACCGTCCTGCTCCAGGAGGTCGGGGGAGGGGCACAGTTCCTCGCGGCGACGGACATCGACGCCGACGGGAATGACGACATCGTCGTCCATGAGAGCCGGTTCGGCGAGGAGGAGTCGGACCAGATCGCCACGCTGGCCGTGCACCGCTGGAACGCATCGCGATTCGATACGGTCTTCGAGCGGACGGATCGCGACCTGCTCAATGGCGTCCTGACTGCCGAGACCGACGGGGTTTCGGGCACCGACCTGCTCTTTGGGCCGGTGTCCGACGGGAGGCTGCATCGGCTTGCCTGGGCCGATGGTGCTCTGCGAGAGGAGGAGGCGGCCGCCGACCTGGGTGGGCCGCCGGGAGGTTGGATCGCGGGGGTCGCCGACAAGGCGATCATCGTCATGGGCTCGGCTGGGCTCAGCGTCGTGCGCTGGGACCGCGGCAGGCCGGCCACGACGCTGGGACGCATCCCCGGGACGGGGCTGTTCGGCGCAACGGCGATCGGCGATGGACCCGATGCGCTGGTGGCCGTGCAGGACGGCTCTGAGTTCGCGTCGGGTCAGGCTCCAACGACGACCCTCTACAACCTCGCGGGACGCCGGCTCGGCAAGCTGGACTCCTCGGCGGCCTCCGAGGGCTTCCTGCGCCTCATGAGCGGCGAGCTTCCGAGTACCTATACCTCGTTGCAGAACAACGTGTACCCGTACACGGGCCCAATGCCGGACGGCATCGGCGATGGACAACCGGCATTCATCGTCAACGGCACGCTGGTGCAGCCCGGCGGGCCTGCCGGCTTCAGGGCCCGACCGATGGCCTCCCTCATCGGCATGCAGCCTCTCGGCCTGGCGGGACCGGAGGACGGCTGGGCCGTCCTCACCGAAGGCTACGGTGCCGCCCCGGGCGGCGCCTACCTGTCATGGGGCGGCCTTCCCCCGGAGTGGGGCAAGGTCGCCCTGACGCCGCTGGCCGAGCTCTTGCGTCCCGACGACGAGGCGGCCGTTGCCTCAATCGGCCTTCACGACGCGGTCGAGCTGACGCGCACCGGTGCCGAGGTAACCCTGCTGGCCCAAGGCGACGGGTTCGAGGTGTCGGTCAGCGCTGCACCCGGGTCACTGGTGATGTTCGGGATCGATGCGCGCTTCGAGGAGCATGCGGTCGATAACGAGCCGATCGTGCTGGAGGCGGAGCCGCCACGGAACGCCACCGGAAACCGGGAGTTCGAGGCGATGTTGTATGTCGTCGGCCCCTCCGGCCGCGGGATGAGCGAGCACTGGACCGGGACCTTCGTCCGGGAGCCGCCCGAGCTCAGCGTCAGCGCCGAGACCACGCCACTGGCGCTCAGCGCGACCCTCGACGGCGAGGCCAGCCCGGGCAGCATGGTGAGCGTCGACGACATGCCGATCGCGACCGACGGCCGCGGCCGTTTCACCGCCTCCGTCGACGCTCCGCTCTGGCCGAGCCAGCTCGTGGTGAGTGCCCGCGACCCGCTCGGCAACGAGACGACCGAGCGAGTCGAGGTGATCGGCCTGGTCGACTATCGCGGCCTCCCCTGGGCCGCCATCCTGGTTGCGGCCACGCTGGCCGTCGGGGCCGGCCTCTACGTCCGAACGCCGCGGCGGCGAGCCCTGCCCACGCAGCCCGATGGCGACGGCCGCCTGGAGGAGCTCGACCTCGACGCGATCGACGGAGGTGACGCGCTTCACCGCTGACCAGGGCGTGGCCGCCCGCGTTGGGCTAGTCTTGGCGCGCCGGTCGCATCGAGCGTGGCCGCGCGTCAGTGCAGATCACAGTCGAGGTGCCACCAACCATGAGTAGCCGCATCGACGAGCTGGACGCGATCGTTCGCCAGTTCGACCTCAACGAGCACCCGTTCTACCAGGAGTGGCGCGCCGGCACACTCCCGATCGAGCGTCTCGCCGAGTATGCCGACGAGTGGGCGCCCTTCATCGCCGCAGTCGACCAGGGATGGGATCGCATCGGCTATCCGGCGTACGCGGCCGAGGAGCGCGAGCACGATGCGCTGTGGGCGCGCTTCCGATCCGCGCTGAGGGCCGCCAGCGAGATGCACCGGCCCCAGTCCAGGACGCTGCTGGCGGTCGGCGAGCAGGCGTTCGCATCGGTCCCGGAGGCACTGGGGGCGCTCTACAGCTTCGAGGTGCAGCAGCCGAGGACCGCGTCGAGCAAGCTGGCCGGGCTCCGGGAGCACTACGCCGGGACGGTCGATGCCCACGCGCAGCGGTATTTCGAGGAGCACGCGGTCGAGACCGATGAGCCGGCCATGCTGGCGTCGCGCATCGACGAGCTCTCCGAAGGGGAGTTTGCGCGGGCTCGCACCGCGTGCGCCGTCTTCAGCGCCGCCGCGTGGGGCGCGCTCGACGGGGTCTACTACACCGACTGACCGGTCAGCGGCGGTTGCTGAACTCGACTGCCCAGCGCCACGCCGACCCATCATCGGCGTTCCACCAGGCGGTGAGGACGCCGGCCTCGCCGCCCGGGAGGATCACGATCCCGCCCAGGTCGTCCTGCGCCGGCCAGCGATCCGCGCGCTGTACGGCGTCGCCGTCGAGGGTCAGCCTGGTCATCGGGTGATAGCGGCCGGACCGCGTCAACCCCTCGCCGCGAGCGATGACCCGGTCATCCCCCTGGCGCACGGTCACCGACACCTGGCGGGGCAGCGAGTGGGCCCACACCGCCTCGATCGGGTCGATCCGTGCGCGGGCGATCGGCAGGCCGGTCGCGCCGGAGCCCGGATACCAGAGCTCCCAGGTGTGCAGCTGATCGGGGCTCATCGGTTCGCCTCCCGGCGTGATGATGCGAGCGCAACGAAGGCGTCGAGCGAGGTTGGGTCGGCGAGCGAGCCGCGCGAGGCGGCAACCTCCGGCGGCGTGCCGCACAGGATACGCTTGACCGGCACCTCCAGCTTCTTTCCCGACAGGGTGCGTGGGATGCCGGGCACCGCCCTGACCTCGTCGGGCACGTGGCGCGGCGAGAGCGTGGTGCGCAGCTCGTCAACGATCCGGGTCCGCAGTGCCTCGTCGAGCTCGGCGTCGGCCGCCAGCGCCACGAACAGGAGCAGCCGGTCGTCGCCCTCGTCGAGGTGGATCACCAGCGCGTCGGCGACCTCGGGAATGGCCTCCACCACCGCGTAGAACTCGGCCGTGCCGATGCGCACCCCGCCCCGGTTCAGAGTCGCGTCCGAGCGGCCGCTGATCACGCACGACCCTCGCTCGGTGAAGGTGATCCAGTCGCCGTGGCGCCACACGCCGGGGAAGTCCTCGAAGTAGGCCGCCCGGTAGCGCTCGCCGGACGGGTCGCTCCAAAAGCCGACCGGCATCGAAGGCATGGGGGCCGTGATGACGAGCTCGCCCTGCTCGCCGATCAGCGGGCGGCCCTCGGGCGAGAAGGCTTCGACCGCGCAGCCGAGGTGGCGACAGGAGAGCTCCCCCTCCCAGACCGGCACCAGTGGCGAGGCCCCGACGAACGCGGTGCACACGTCGGTACCGCCCGACACGCTCTGCAGCTGCGCCGTGGCCGAGATGGCGTCGTGGACATAGCGGAAGCCCTCCGCCGGCAGCGGCGCGCCGGTCGAGCCGATTCCGCGCAGCCGGGAGAGATCGACGTCGCGCGAGGGGGTCAGGCCCTTCTTGCGGCAGGCCATCAGGTAGGGCGCGCTGGTGCCGAAATACGTCACGCCCTCCTCCTCAGCCAGGCGCCAGAGCGCCCCGAGGTCTGGGTGCGCCGGCGACCCGTCATACAGCACGATGGTGGCGTCCACCAGTAGGCCGGAGACCAGGTAGTTCCACATCATCCAGCCGGTGGTGCTGAACCAGAAGAAGCGATCGGCCGGTCCGAGGTCGTGTTGCAGCGCGTGGATCTTGAGATGCTCGAGAAGGATGCCGCCGTGCCCGTGGATGATCGGTTTCGGCAGGCCGGTGGTGCCGGACGAATAGAGCACGAAGAGTGGGTGGTCGAACGTGACAGCCTCGAACGCCAAATCCCCCGGCTCGGCGAGGAGATCCGCCCAGCTCAGCGAGCCGCCGATGCCCTCCGCGGTCGGCCGCAGGTAGGGGAGCACCACGGTGGCCGACAGGCTGGGCAGGGCCGCGCGGATGGCGGCCACCTCGGTGCTGCGGTCGACCGCTCGCTCGCCGTAGCGGTAGCCGTCGATGGTGAGAAGCAGCTTGGGTTCGATCTGGCTGAACCGGTCCACCACGCTGCGGGTGCCGAACTCCGGCGCGCAGCTCGACCAGGTCGCGCCGAGCGACGCGGTGGCCAGCAGCGCGATGACGGCCTCGGGCACATTGGGGAGGTAGGCGACGACCCGATCGCCACGGCCGACGCCCAGCCTGACGAGGCCGGCCCTGGCCCGGCCGACCGCATCGCGCAGCTCGTCGGCGGTCATGGTGATCCGGTCGCGGCTCTGGGAGCGCGCGACGAGCACCGTGTCGCCACCGGCGCGTCCGGCCAGGCGGACGCAATGCTCGGCCCAGTTCAGGCGAGCACCGGGGAACCAGCGCGCGCCGGGCATGCGCGCGTCCGCCAGCGCCGGCCCCGGATCGGCCTCGGAGCGAACCCCGAAGTGCTCCCAGACCGATGTCCAGAATGCGTCGAGGTCGTCGATCGACCAGCGCAGCAGAGCGTCGTAATCCGCGAACGCCAGGCCGCGCTCGGCCTCGAGCCATCCCAGGTAGGCGCCGATGCGGGTTCGCTCGCGCGCATCGGGCGCCGGAGACCACAGCACCCGCGGATCCGCCATGTGCCGATCATGCCAGAGCGACAGGTATGCTGGCCTGCCGATGCTCGTGTCCACCGCGCTGCTGGCCCTCCTGCTCGTCACGCCGCTGCCGCCGGGGCACGGGCCTCCCGAGGCCGTGGCCGTGGTTCCCGATGAGCCCGGCGCCGTCGTCCTGCCCGATGCGGCGATCCTGCAGACGGTGGCCGCGGACCTCGACGGCGATCGACGCCGGGAGGTGGTCCGGCTGGTGCGCGGCGCGGACGAGGCGGTCCTGGCCGAGGTGTGGGGGCAGGCGGACGACGGCTGGCGGCTGCGGGGCGATCCGGTCGAGGTCGTGCCCCCCGGCCGGGTCGGCACGCGGATCGACCCGGTCTACCAGTCGACGCCGGTGCGGCTGCTGGTGCGCCACGTCGACGGGGCGGAGCGCGTGAGCGTCGTCAGCCAGCCGCACTTCGAGGCGATCGACGTTGGGGCGCCGTGTTGCCTCCTCATCAACGATCTCGCCGTCGAGGACGGGGTGGCCGTGCGGCACAACGTGGCCGACCCGGCGGACTTCGCCGATGCCGTCATCGTCATCGACCTCGACGGCGACGGCACCGATGAGCTGCTCTCGACGCAATCGCTTCCGCCGGAGGGCGACATCAGCTTTCCGATCCTCGCGCGCGTCCACCGCTGGTCCGACGGGGCATTCGCCCCGCCGACAGAAACTCGGCTGCCGGTCGGCTCGGGTGACTCGCCCTTCCGGTTGGGCGACAGTGACGGCCTGCCGGGTGACGAGGCCGCCATCATCTCGACGCTCGGACCCCAGGGCATCTTCCGCATCCGCCTCGCCGAGGACGACGCACTGGCCCTCGATGCCGGCGCAGTGGTCGCCGACCAGGCGATCGCCGTGCCGATCGGCGACCGGCGCGGCGTGGCGCTGACGGGACCCGTGGCGGGGCTCATGGTAGCCCCCTGGCCGCCCGGTGAGCCAATCGGCGCCCCGTCGGCGGAGTCGCCGGTCAGCGGTGCCCGGCTGGTCGGCAACGTCACGGTCCTCGACCAGCCCCGCCTGGTGGTTGCCCAGCCTTCGACCGGGGCGATCCATCTCCTGGGACTGCCGGACCTGCTGCCGCCCCAGGGGATCACGATCACCCGCAGCCCGGCCGCCGCCGCACTCTCCGGGCTGCCCGTAACGCCGTACAGCGGTCCGTTGCCCGGGGGAGGCGCGCGCGGAGAGCCGGTCGTCGTCCATGACGGGCGCATGATCCCCGCAGCACCGGCCCTCGCAGACCGATCCGGCACGGCGCTGATCGCCACCCTGGCCGGCGCCGAACCAGTCGGGCTGGTCGGCGCGGGCAACCTGCTCGCGCTCCACCATGGTCCGGTCGGCCGGCCAGCACCCGATCGTGGGGGCGGGGCGCTCGTCGTCCCCGCCGCGCTCGACGGAGGCTGGACGAGCATTGCGCCGCTCGACCTGGCGGCGATGCCGGAGCCGGATGGCGCGGACCTCGAGCCGCCGCTGCGCGACGCGATCACCCTCGGTGCCCGCGGCGGGATCGCGGTCGGCAGGGGCGGGTTCGTCGCCGACGTCACGGCGCCGCCCGGCTCGAGGGTGCTGGTCGCCGACCTCGATCCGTCGGTGGTGCGGACCCCGATCGTGGTGCCCGCCAGCGGCCGGGTCGCCGCACCGTTCGTGCCACCCGCGGTGATCACCCCGAACCCGCGGTACCGGGCCACGCTGCTGGTGCTCACCCCCGCCGGTCACGCGCTGCGGGCCGCCTGGGACGTCCGCGTCCGGACAGAGGCGCCCGAGGTGCAGCTGACCACCTCCACGCCGATCGGCTCGACGGCGGTGCAGCTCCGCGGCCGGACCGCCTCCGGTGCCGTCGTGCTCCTGGCAGGTCGACCCGTCGAGGTGGACAGCCACGGCAGGTTCGCCGCCGTTGTCGAGCTTCCGCCGTGGCCGACGGACGTCATCGTCGAGGTCGACGACCGTCTCGGCAACGTCGCGCGCCACGCCGTCACCGGGGTCGGCGTGTTCGACTACCGCGGGCTGCCCTGGGCCGCCGTCACCCTGTCGGCGCTGGCCATCGCCGGCGCCGTGCTCTTCCTTCGCGTGCCCCGGTCGGCTCCGCTGCCGCGGCGGCCCGGGGACGACTCGGCGCTCGAGGATCTCGAGCCGGACTGATCAGCCACGGCGGCGCCGGGCGAGACGCTCGGCCAGGGTCTCGCCGCCGCCATTGGCCTCGGGCTGGAGCGGTGGGACCGGCATCGACGCAGGAGCCGAGCCCGGTTCCGGCCCGGCCGCGGATGGGCGAGCGGCCGGAGGCGGCAGTGGGGCGGTCTCGCCGGGTGTCCCGGCCGGCATGGTTCTGTCCGCGCGGCGCATGCTGCGCTCTCGCGCCGCGCGCAGCTCGGCAAGGCCGGGGACGGGCTCCGGTTCGGCCCCGCCCATCCCGACACGTCGAGCGATCCAGGCGCGGGCCCGCCGTATGTCTGCCTGGCTGAGCGCCACGCGCCGGACGCCGACGTCCAGCGGGACGAGCACGATCGCCAGCAGCAGCAGCCACGGCCAGATGGGCGTCGGGAAGGCGCTTGCCTCGATGTCGTGGGTCCAGGCGGCGACGGGCGCCTCCTCGTCGTCGAGCGACAGCTCGCGGCCGCTGCCGCTGGCGGCGTACGAGGCAAGCGCCTCGGCATCGATCCCGAGGCGCCGGTATTCCTCGGCGGCGGGCGACACGATGCCGAGCGTGCGGCTGGCGGCATCGGTGCGGGTCTCGTCCTCGAAGGTCTGTGCCACCCGCACCAGGTACGCGCCCTGCTGGTCGGCCCGCACGGTGCCGGCGTAGCGGCCGGGACCGACCTGCTCGAGGACGGTCTGCGTCGGGTCCAGGGTCGGCGACACGAGGCGGAGCACGGTCCGGTAGAAGTTCCGCGGCCCCGCCTCGTCGTCGAATGAGGTGACCTCCACGTTGAGCTCTCCCTCCTCACCGGGGCTGAAGCGCACGTCGATCCCCTCGGCATCCTGTGGCGGTAGCGTCCAGGCCACCATCTGCGCGGTCAGGCTCCCGAACTCCGGCGTGCCGATCCAGGGCGTGGCCCACTGCTGTCGGGCGTCGGAGGTCCAGGCCACCGCGCGTCCCAACCCATACTGCCATTGCGCCAGCAAGGGGTCCTCGCGCCCGGTCAGGAGCGCGACCGTCGCGGAGCCCTTGGCGGTGGTGGCGTTGTAGCCGAGCAGCTGCGGGAGCCGGCCGGCGTCCAGGCCGTCGAGGATTTCAGAGGACGCGGACGGGATGGGCTGGAACGTTTCCTCCACGACCTGCTCGCCGGCCGTCCGGATCGTCTCTCGCAGGAAGATGTCGGGGATGGTGGTGGCATCGGCGGCGTCGTAGTAGCGACCGCCCGACTCCTCCGCCAGGCGGCGCAGGATGTCGGCCGAGCCGCCCCCGGTGCCGATCGTCGACAGCGTGATGCCGGCTGCCTGCATGTCCTCGATCAGGTCGTCGTAGGCTCCGTGGGTCGACCACCCATCGGTGATGAGGATGATGTGGCGCAGGCTGGCCGGGTTGTTGACGAGGTCGTCATAGGCGGCCTTCAGCCCGGCATAGATGTTGGTGTTGCCATCGGCCGGGAAGCCGATGCCGGCCTCCAGCGCCCCGAAGTCGATCGGGGCCGTGCGCACCGCCCAGTGCGCGTTCTGGTCGAACGCGACGACCCCGAGCTGGTCGGTGGGGGCGAGCGCCTCCGCAGCGCGCAGGATCGCCTCGCGGGCAATGTCAACCTTCTCGAAGCCGCGGGTCCCGGAAGGATTGGCGTTGTCGCGCGAGTCGCCGGTGCAGTGGCAGTCCGCCATGCTGCCCGACTTGTCGACCACCGCCACCATGGCCACGTCGGGCGAGCGCTCTCGGTCGCGCACCGTCATGTACACCGGCAGTGTCTCCTCGAGTGGCGTGTCGAGATAGCCGCCGGCGCCGAAGCTGTCGCGCCCGCCGATCATGAGCAGGCCCCTGCCGAGATCGCGGACGTAGACCTGCAGCGAGGCCATCGCGGTGGCGCCCAGCGCCGCCGCCTCGACGTTGTCGAGCACGATCGCGTCGTAGCCGGCCAGGGTGGCGAGGGAGGCGGGCACGCCGTCGGACGGCACGACCGTCACCTCCAGGCTGCCCTCACCGAGGGAGGCAACCAGGTCCGCCGCCCGCCCAACGTCGTCGGTGGCCACGAGCACCTGCGGCTCGCCGGTGACGAGCACGTAGGCGTCTGCCGCGTTGTTCTCGCCGAAGCGGTCCTCGGCGGGCTCGATCACGGCGCGGAAGACGTGGAAGCCGGGCGCGTCGGCGGTGACCGAGAATGGAATGGTGGTCACTCCCGGCTCGAGCTCCAGCTCGCGGGTGGCAACCGTTGCGCCGTCCGCCAGTAGGCGCATGGTGGCGGTCGTCGTGACCGTCGAGCGCATGCGGACGTTGAGGTCGATCGTCTCGCCGATCCGCGCTCCGGGCGGCGCATCCACCGCGTCGACGAGCACCTCGGCGGCCGACTCGTCAGCCGGCATCACCACGTCCAGCCGAATCCCACGCGCCGAGGCGGCGGCGATCGCGTCGTCCGCGTCGCCGGCGGTGTCGTTGCCGTCGGACAGGAGCACGATGCGCTGCTGCGTGCCGGCCGGGAAGATGGCCGCCGCCAGGCGCACCGCGGCGCCGATGTCGGTCGCCCCGACCACCGGCTCCGAGGCCGGCTCGGACAGCTCGTCGAGCTCGGACGGCAGGCGATCCACCAGGGCATCTCCGCCGAACACCACGACGCCGGCGGTGTCGCCTTCCGGCATGTCGCGCACGCTGTCGCGCGCCCAGGACACCAGGTCCTCGCGCGTCGCGTCCAGCATCGAGGCCGATGCATCGAGCAGGAAGACCACGCTGAGCCGGTCCGACGGCAGGGCCAGCCGCACGCCGGCCAGCGCGAGCACCAGGCAGGCGACCAGCACGAGGCGGATGACGAGCGACGCGATCCGGCGTCCGATGGGCAGCGTCCGCGAGGCGGCGAGCCAGCCGATGACGACGATCGCAACCGCCGGCACCGCCAGCCACAGCCAGACGACGTCGGAGAACCCGACCGGCGGCGTCATCTGGCGCGTCCGCCGAGCGGCTGTGGCCGGTGCCCGAAGGCGCGTCCGAGACTGCGCCGGGTCGGCCGGTGGAAGAGCAGCCACTCGACGACGAGCAGCGCCAGCGCCCCGAGCGCCAGCGGCCACCACCACTCGGCGCGGGTCGGCTGCGAGGCCGGCTCGTCCGTGGCACTCACGCGACCCATCTCGATGATCCGCTGGGGGTCGCCGGGAGCCACGTCGGACTCATCGGAGCTGAAGAGGTTGATCGCCGTCCGTCCGAGCACGGCGTCGGCGAGCTCCGGAATCTCGCTCATCGCGCGCACTTCGCGCAGCCCGACGTGATCGGCTCCCGGGAACGTCACGCGCCCGCCGACCGCCGTCACCTCGACGCTGGTGCTCGTGGCGCCGGGCATTTCCGGCGTGCCGGCGTTCGTCACGGTGACCCGCTCGATGCGAGGATCGATCGCCACGCTGACCGACTCGCCGAGCCGCATCGAGGAGGGCAGGATGCCCGCGACCTCGGGGAGCAGCACCTCGGTCAGATTGCTCATGAGCAGCGGGAAGGCGACCTGCAGCGGCAGGTCCGACTCGCTCAGGTCGAAGCCGATGAGGCCGATGCGGCGCCCATCGACCTCGCCGACCGCCACCAGCGGGTTTCCGGCCGGCGTCTCGACCACCGCGCGCATGCCCTCGGAGGCCTCGACGTGGCGCGCTCGACCGATGTGGACCGTCGACAGGTCGACGAAGCGCAGGACCGGCTCATCGGGATCGACGCGGTCGATCACCGGGTTCTCGATGTGCTCCCCGACAGCGCCGAACGGCCCATCGGCATCCGGGTCGAGGTAGAGGGCCGGCACGGTCGGCGGCTCGTCGGGCACGACCCCGTCGAACACGAGCAGGCCGTAGGGCGTGCCCGCCTCCTCGGCATCGGCCAGGGCATCGGCGTAGCCGTCCTCGTCGACGGCGTACAGCTCGAGGCGGGGGAGGAGCGCCAGGGCGTTCTCGAGGTAGGCATTGCCGTCCCCGACGAGCAGGGCGCGCGTCGTCTCGTCGACCGGCACGATGGCGAAGGCGCGATCGTCGGTGACGAGCGCGTCCGAGCCGGCCAGGCGAGCCTCCACCAGTTGCGCGCTGCCCGGCACCGTGCTGACCAGCGCCTCCGAACGCTGTCCGGCCGGGATCGTCAGCTCCCGCGCATCGACCAGCTCGCCGTCGGCGTAGACCTCCAGCCGACGGGTCGCCTCCGCGGCCGAGGGATTGGCCACGGCCACGAAGAGGTCCATCTGCGCTCCACCGGCCCGACGCAATGCGGACAGCGCGGCGATCGCCTGGTTCGCATCCGTTTCGCCGATGCGCTCCACCAGTACCGGCGCGCCGACTCCGAGATCCGGCAGCTCGTCGCCCGCGGCATCGGTGACGACGACCACCGTCGAGTCCGCGTCACGCTGCGCCAGGGCCGAAGAGAGGGCGAACGCATCGGTCAGGTCACCCGGCAGCTGGGTGGCCATGATGCCGTCGATCGCCTCCAGCGCGGCGTCTGTGTCGTCGGTCTCGCTGACCAGGACGTCCGCCGTATCGGCGGCCGCGACCACCGTGATGCGGCCGCCTACCGGCAACCGTTCGACGACGTCGCGAGCCCGCTCGCGCGCCAGCTCCATGCGATCCTCGCCGTCGGTGCGCGTGGCCATAGAGGCGCTCGTGTCGACGACGAGCACGACGTTGGCTGCCAGATCGGACTCGACCGCGCTGAACGGCCGGGTGGCCGCCAGCACCACGATGGCGGCAATCAGCAGCTGCACCAGCAGCAGCCAGCTGAAGCGCAGCTTCTGCCAGGGAGCGTTGGCCTCCACGTCGCGGATGAGCTGCTGCCACAGGAAGGTGGAGCCGACCGGCACGTCCCGACGCCGCAGGCGCAGCATGTAGAACGCCACGATGACCGGCACGCTGATGAGGCCGATGAGGGCCAGTGGCGCAATCACTCGACGACCCTCCGCCGTCGCAGGATGTCGAAGAGGAGGTCCGCCAGGTCGAGGTCCGAGGGGACCTGGACGTAGCCCCCGCCGCGACGGCTCACGAAGGCGGCGATCTCCGCCTGCCACTCGGCCAGCCGGGTGCGGTAGCGGTCGACCAGGTCATCGTCGCCGGAGACCTCGACGGCGTGGCCCGTCTCGTTGTCGACCAGGCGAGCGTCGGGCGGAACCTCCGGCTCCAGCTCGTCCGGAGCCAGCAGGTGGAGGACGGAGAGCTGGCAACGGGTGCCGGCGAGGTCGCGCAGGGCGTCGAGGTAGCCCGCGTCCATGAGGTCGCTGATGAGCAGCATCGGGCCTGTCCCGCGCATCCGCCCGGCATACGACCGGGCGGCGGCGGCCAGGCCGGTCAGACGCTCGCTCCGCGGCTCGGACAGGAAGCGGAAGAGCTCGAGCGCGCGACGCTTGCCCCGCATCGGCCGCATGCCGCTGGCTGAGCCGTCGCCCAGGAAGGCGACGCTGACCCGGTCCATGCTGGCCAGCCCGAGGTAGCCGAGGGCCGCGGCGGCACGTCGGGCGGCATCAAGCTTGTTCGGCTCGCCGTAGTCCATGCTGCGCGAGGCGTCGACGAGGATGTGGACGGTGACGTCCTCCTCCTCGACGAAGAGCTTGACGAACAGCTTCTCGAGGCGGGCGTACGCGTTCCAATCGAGCTGTCGCAGGTCATCGCCGGAGGCGTAGTTGCGGTAGTCGGCGAACTCGACGCTCTGGCCGCGGCGGACGCTGCGCCGCTCGCCCTTCATGCGGCCGGCGGTCATCCGCCGCGAGGCGAGCTCCAGCTGCTCGAGGCGGCGGAGGAAGGTCTCGTCGAAGAACGGGGCGCGCTCGGCGGTTGTCATCGGTCCTGCGCCGACTCCGCCCGGCGGCGCGTCTCGCGGCCGTCAGCAAGCCGGCGCGGACTCGTGTCGTCGTGCTGCACCATCGCACGCCAAGGGCTCGACGAGCCCGTAGCGCGGGACGTGCCGGCTCGTGCGCGGTGGGTGGGGACGCCAGAGGCCGACACCGGCCTACTCGGCTGGTTCGGTGGGCGTCTCGGCAATGATGGCGCGCACGATCGAGTCGGTGCTGATTCCCTCGGCCTCGCCCTCGAAGTTCAGGATGACCCGATGTCGCAGCGCGGGCGGCGCGATGGCCTGGACGTCGGCATATGAGACGTTGAACCGACCATCCAGGAGCGCGTGAATCTTGGCCCCGAGCACGATCGCCTGGGCCCCGCGCGGGGAGGCGCCGTACCGCACGTAGGCCTGGACGATCTCGGGGACCCGGTCCGTGTCGGGATGGGTCGCCCGCAGGATGCGGATGGCGTAGGCCATCACGTGCGAGGCGATCGGCACGTCGCGCGCGAGCCGCTGCATGGCCAGCACGTCAGCGCCGGTGGCGGCCTTGCCGACCGTCGGAGTCTCGACCCCGGTCGTGCGCTCCATGATGGCGATCAGGTCCTGCTCGGAGGGAAACGGCACGTCGATCTTGAAGAAGAACCGATCGAGTTGCGCCTCCGGCAGCGGATAGGTGCCCTCCATCTCGAGCGGGTTCTGGGTGGCGAGCACGAAGAACGGCTCGGAGAGCGTGTACTGCTGCTTGGCCACCGTCACGCGGTGCTCCTGCATCGCCTCCAGGAGGGCCGACTGCGTCTTCGGCGTAGCACGGTTGATCTCGTCGGCCAGCACCAGGTTGGAGAAGATCGGTCCCTGCTGGAAGCGGAAGCGCCGCTCGCCGCCCTCCTCGACGATGATGTTGGTACCCACGATGTCGGCCGGCATCAGGTCCGGGGTGAACTGGATGCGGCTGAAGCCGAGGTCGAGCGCCTCGGCCATGGTGCGCACCAGCATCGTCTTGCCGAGGCCGGGAACGCCTTCCAGCAGCGCGTGAGAGCCGGCGATCAGGCTGATCAGCGTCTGGCGCACCAGCTGCTGCTGTCCCACGATGAACTGCCCAACCTGCCCCTCGATGGCCGCCGCCACCTCGGCGAAGCCCTCGGGCGTGAGGTCATGGCTTTCCGCTGCGGTCGGGGTCGGCATCTGCTCGGTCATGGCTGCGTCGCTCACTCCGTGGGTTCGAGGCGGGAAAAGTAATCGCGAACGAAGTCCTTCAGCGTGATCGGCACCTGCTGCCGATCGAGCGCGGACTGCGCGTAGTCGTTGAAGAGATCGAAGACCGATGCGTACGGCACCACGCTGTCGTTGTCGAAGCCGACGCCTGAGCCACTGCCGGTCTGATCGGTCCCACCGTTGCCGCCGCTGCCGGCGATGAAGTCGGGGTCGCCGGGCCGCCCGAAGCGGTCGAAGTCGGAGAGGATGCTGCCCTCGTCGTCGGTCTCGGAGCCCTGGTTGCCGCTGGTGGGGCCGTCGAAGCCGCCGGTGCGCAGGCCGCCGCCGGGAATGCGGCGGACGGTCGTGCCACCGCCCGCACCCGGCTGGGTGCCGGGTCCGGCATTGTTTCCCGGCTGGTTGCCCGGCTGACTCCCTGGCTGGTTCCCCGGATTGTTCCCGGGCTGATTTCCCGGCTGGCTGCCAGGCTGACCTGAGGACGCCGGCTGGCCCGACCCTGCCGGCTGGGCCGAGCCGGCCGGCTGACCGGAGGCACCGGGCTGGCCGGACGCGCCCGGTTGGCCTGAGCCGCTGGGCTGGCCGGTCGAGGATCCCGTGGGTTGTCCGGCGCGCGCCACCTGGCGGGCGCCCTCCTGCAGCGCGGACTGCGCGCGCGCGACGTCGCGTTGCACCTGGCGATCTCGTTCAGCCTGACGGAAGGCCTCAGCGGCCCGCTCGAGCGCTTCGGCCGCCGCCTCCTGGTCCTCCTCGCTGCCGGAGCGCGCGGCAGCGTCCAGCGCATCGGCGGCCTCGGCCAATGCACGCGCGGCCGCCGGTTGTGATGCGGCGCCGGCGTGCGCTGCCTGGCGAAGCTCATCGGCGCGGGCAGCCGCTTCCTGGGCGGAGAGCTCGTCGGTCTTCTCCGCGAGCTCCTCGAGGTCGCGGGCAGCCTCCTCGGGATCGCCGTCGGGGTTCGCCTCCTCCTCGCCGGTGGCCGCCTGCGACGCGGCGCGCGCGAGCTGGGTCAGGGCAGCGTCCTGTTCGGCCGCCTGCGGGTCGGTCATCTTGGAGAGCTGCTCCTGGACCGATCCGATCCGTGCTAGGGCGGCCTCGCGATCCTCGCCCTGCTCCCGAAGCTGTCGCGCCAGCTCGCGGAGCTCCCGCTCGAGCTCCTCGCGACGCGGGTCGGGATTGTCGACGTTCTCCTCGCCGACCTCCTCTGCCACCTCCTCGACCCGCTCGGCGACGCGTTCCGCCGCCTCGCGAGCTGCGCGCCGCTGCTCCAGCAGCGCGTCCTGCGGGTTCGGCCAGGCCACCAGCAGCAGCGTCATGGCCAGCCCTGCTCCCGCCACGATCAGGGGTCGGGGGGTGAGCCGCGGCCGAAAGGCGTGGCGCAGGTCCAGCTCGTTCAGCCGGGCGCGGGCGTCGGCCAGCTGCCGCGCCTCGAGCGGATCGCCCGCCCGGTGGCTCGCCAGCTCGAGCGCGGTGCCGAGCCGCTGGCGCATGCCGAGCTCCTCGTCGGCGCGGCGGGCGGCCTCGACCAGGGTCGGGCGGCGCCGTGCGGCATCGGCCAGCCAGGCGAGCAGGGCCAGCACACCGATCCCCGCATGGAGGAGCGGCGCAAGCTCGAGCGGGAACGCGCGGGCCGCCAGCTGAACGCCCGCCACCGCCAGAATGGCCGCCGCCAGGACGAGGAGCCCGGAGCGCACGGCGCGTCGCCACCAAAGCCGGCGACGGAGCCCTCGCAGCCGCGCGAGCGTATCGGTCCCGAGGCGCTCCGCGATCGCCAAGGACACGAGGCGGTCGCTCACCGGTCCGGCTCCTCCCGGAGCTCCTGGATGACGGACGCGCCCTCGATCGGTTCACCGGCCAGAGTTGACGTCCCGCTTCGTCGACCCGGACGCTTGAAGGCCCAGCGCATGCCGGGCGGAACCACGAGGCGGGTGGCGGCAACGGTCAGCAGTGCGGCGATCGCGACGAACGTCAGCGAGACCCGCGGCCACCAGTAGCCCGAGCCGGTCTCGACCGCATCCTCGAGCGGGTTTCCGAACTGGTCGACCGGGCGGCACACGTCGCCGTTGCATTCCATGCCGGCATCGAAGTTCGGGGCGTTGCCGCGGAGCTGTGCCAGCATGCCGTTGATGCCGCCGAACCCGCCGGGCTCGGTGTTGGCGACCACGTCGAGCATGGCGATCCCCGGGTTCACGTACATGAGCTGTTCCGGTGCCCGCTTCGGCTGGCCGCCGGCGAAGCCGTTCTCGGTCTGGTTGGCCACCACCGTCCAGAAGATGAAGAGCATGGTGGTGCCCAGGGTCAGGGCCAGGACGGTGATGTAGGTGAGCACCGTGGCCGCCTGGGTGCGCTTGAGGAGCGCGGAGAAGAAGAGGCCGATCGCGCCGAGCATGAGCGCGGTGGCGAGCAGCACGAGCTGCTGGCGCACGATGTCCTCAACCCCTGCGCCGCCGTACATGAGCACGATGGCGGTGATCGGGATCGCGGCCACGATCATGAGCACCACGAAGGCCAGCGCGGCCGCAAGCTTCCCGATGACGATCGCGCCCGGGCGCATCGGCGTACTGATCAGGAGGTCGAGCGTCTGCTTCTCGCGCTCCAGGCTGATCTGACCGGCCGTGAAGGCCGGTGCGATGAAGCAAACCAGGATGAGCTGGAAGATCGAGAGCAGGGTGAAGATGGACTGGCCGATGAGCGCCGATGCGTTGGCCTGCCCGCCGAATCCCCCCAAGGCACCGGTGACGCCACGCGCATTCGGCGCGACGACCACGTAGACGCCGTAGGTGATGACGGCCAGGATGCCGAGGTAGACGGTGAGCACGATGAATGCGCGCCGCCCGCGCATCCGTGATCGGAGCTCCTTGACCATGATCGTCACGACCGACGAGCCGAACTCGCGGACCGCCGATGCGCGGGCCGGTCGCGTCGCCGCCGCATTCGTGGCGGTCATGCCGCAGTCTCCTCGCCCATCTGACCGGTCACCTTCAGGAAGATCTCCTCGAGATCGCTCGTCGCCTGGCTGAACCCGACCACCCGATGGCCGGCGTCGATCATGGCGCGCAGCAGATCGGCCTGCGCGTGTGGCGGCCCGTCGAACGATGCCTCGATCCGGACGGCCCCATCGCCGCTGGTCGTGCCACCGAGGACGTCGGCGATGCGTGGATCGGTTCCCAGCCAATCTTGCGCCGCGGCCACCGCAGCCTCATCGCCCAGGACGTCGATCCGCAGCAGGGCGCTGGCCCGCAGCGAGCGCTCGATCTCATCGATGCTCCCCGAACGCAGCAGCCGACCGCGGTCGATGATCGCCACGCCCGTGCACATCTCGCCGAGCTCGGGAAGGATGTGGCTGCTCACCAGGATGGTCTTTCCCATCGATCGCAGCTCGCGGAAGATCTCGCGCATCTCCACCCGGGCGCGCGGGTCGAGGCCCGAGGCCGGTTCGTCCAGGATGAGCAGGGCTGGGTCGTGGACGAGGGTGTGCGCGAGGCACAGCCGCTGCCGCATGCCGCGCGACATGCTCTCGACGTATGCGTCCCGCTTGTCGGTGAGCCCGACGATCTCGAGCAGCTCGCCGATCATGGGCGGCCGTCGGTTGGCCGGCACGCCGTAGCAACGAGCGAAGAAGTCGAGGTATTCCCACACGCGCAAATCGTCGTAGACGCCGTAGAAGTCGGGCATGTAGCCGATCCGGCGTCGCACCTCGAGGGGGTCCGACTCGACCGGGATGCCGGTCACGAACGCCTCCCCGGCGGACGGCGCCAGGAGGGTGGCGAGGATCTTCATCGTGGTGGTCTTGCCGGCGCCATTGGGTCCGACCAGGCCGAAGATCTCGCCGGGCCCGACCACAAGGTCCACACCGGCGACGGCAAGCTGGTCGCCATAGCGCTTGACGAGGCCGCGTGTCTCAACGACCGGCGCCGTCATCATTCTCCGATCACCCCGGCGGCCCGCGCGCTGACGAAGATGCTCGCCTGGCCGAAGTTCGGATCGGTCTCCACGCCAGTGACCCGGACCTCGATCCGGCCTGTGGGACTGATGGCGGACGCGGGATCCTTGATCTCGAAGGTGCTGCGCTGGCTGAGGTCGCCGACCGTGGTCCACGCGCCCGTCGACGGGTTCCGAACCTCGAGCGTGAAGCCCTCCGGCCAGAAGGCGCCGAAGCCGCCCTGCTCACTGAGCACCATCGACGGGTCGGGGCCAACCAGGATCTCGAGCTCCGAGACCGCCATATCGGTGGCTTCGAGCGGGAGGGCGATGCTGTAGGTCACCGACCCGTCGCCCAGCATCACCATGCCGGGACCGCCGCTGCTGGCGTCGCCGGTGGTCTCGAGGACGGCGACCGCCATCCGCTCGGGGCCGATCTCGGCCTCACCGCTGGTCACCGCCGGCCGCACGCTGATGACCTCCACCGACTGCGCGTAGCGCTGCGCCTCCAGGTCGTCGACGACCACCGGGAGGGGCCCCGGGTCGTCGTGCCAGCCGATCACGTACGGGCCACGGCCGCTGGCGGCTCCGAGCTCGATGCCCGGCATGAAACCGCCGAAGCCGACGAGCGCGTCGATCACCTGGCGTCGGACGAGGAGCCGTCGCTGCTCCTCGTCGGCGCTGTCGAATCCGCCGAAGCCGTAGACCTGGTCGGAGGCGGACGATCCGTTGAAGTTCGTCGTCTCGATGGTGACCTCGGCGCTGGCCCCGGGCGCCAGCTCGCGGTCGATCATGTCGCCCCCGGCGCTGCTGACGTACGCGACGTCATGGACCGGCAACGTTCCCTCGTTCGTCACGGTGCCGATGATCTCGCCGCCGTCGCTGCGCCACGTCACGCTGAGCACCGGCTCGCGCTCGACGATCGCATCAGCGCGGACCGCCTCGAAGCCGAACACGCCGATGGCCAGGCCCCGAAGGTGCGCCGGATCGCCCTGTTCGATGACGACGTCCGACGTGGCGGGGCGCTGGCCGTTGAAGTTCGTCTGCTGCATCCTGGCCATCAGCGCATCGGCCTCGACGGTGAGGTCGTAGGTGGCGCGGTCCGGCGAGAAGACGCCGGCATAGCTCTCGATCGTGGCGGCGCCGCCGGCGCCGCTGGAGCGGATGAGGGAGATCTGGTTCACGATCACATCGCTGCCCTTCATGGTGTTCCCGATGCCGAACGAGCAGGCGGTGAAGACGACCACGAGGAGCGGCGCCGTGACCCACGCCAGCTCACGGCGGTCGATGCGGCGCAGGACGATGTAGCTGATGGGGCCGATGAGAAGGATGTAGGCCACGATCACCACGAGGAGCAGCTCGGCCGGGGGCACCTCGAGCGAGGGTAGGTTGCCGAGCGCCGACCCCATCGCGCTCTGTGCCTCCTCTGGAGGCGCGAAGCCGCCTCCCACGAACTGCTCGAGCGCCGCATTGCTCGGAAGCAGGCGCGCCCAGAGGCGTGGCGAACCCTCCCAACCGCGGTACGGATCGGTGGCAAGGTCGCTGCCCATCAGGATCACGCGGCCTCCGCCGACCGTGCGCATCGAGGCCAGGATCGTGCCGTCCTCGTCGCTGATCAGGCTGCGGGCGTCCTCGCGCAGGGTCCCGGTCGAGACGGTGGCGGCTTCCTGCGCGGCGGCGTCGGCCCCCGACCAGGCGGCAAGCGAAGCCTGCGGCACGTCGTCGACCGCGGCGAGGTCCTCCATCGGCAGGATGTCGGCGAAGCCGGCGGTGCGCGCCTGCCAATCGGGTCCACCGATGACCACCAGCTGGCCACCATTCGCCACCCATCGCTCCAGGCTTCGCCGCTGGGCCTCGGTCAGCGCCGAGCTGTCGTCCGCCCAGACGATGGCTGAGATCCCCTCGAGCGGCTCGGATCGCTCCGGCAGGTCTGCCAGTGTGAGGGCCAGCGGCGCCGGCATTCCGACGTCGCCGCCGCCGAGCTGCGGTCGCAGGGTGCCGGCGCCATCGCCGACCACTGCGATCTGGCTGGATGACTGCTCGAGCACGCGAGTCTCGACGACCGCCTCGACCGTGCCGTCCGACGCCTCGTACTGCACGGTTACACGTCTCTGGAACGCCTCGGGCTGCAGGTAGAGCATGACCACCTTGCGGGCGCCCGCGGGCATCTCGACGAAGCGCTGCACCGCACCCGACTCGGTCGCGGCGGCCAGGGTCCCCTCGGTCGGCTCGCCGTCATTGACGAGGGTGACGGAGATTCCCATCCAGCCGCCGACCGCGTAGCGCCCGCCGACCAAAGCCCGCGCCTCGATCTGGATAGCGCTGGCGGCCCGTACCGGGAGCGCAGGAACCAGGAGGGCCAGGAGGAGCAGAACGACACCGCCGACCGCGGCGCCGCACGGGCGTACCGGTGACGTTGCGGTGCGGTTGATCATCGTCCCCTCGGTGCGGTCGGGTCGCCGGGCGGCATTTGCCACCGGTAGACGCGCCGGGCCGCTCACGAGTTGCACGGCTCGCTCGGTGCGATCGAGTGTACGGGACGCGGTGGCCCCGATGCTAGAGTGCACGGGCTGCGCATGGAAGCATCCACCCCCGACGGCCGCCGCGAGCTCGAGCGTCATCTCGAGGACCAGATGCGCGCCCAGGAGCGTCAGCTCGTGTGGGTGCGCCTCGGGCTGGTGCTGGTCGCTGCCGCCTTCCTCGCGGTCTTCGAGCCGAATCTCGATGCCCGCCCCGTGCTGCTGGCCCTCATCGGCATCGTCGCCGTCTCCACCCTCGCCATCCCGTTCCTGCTGGCGCGCTTCCCGGCTCGCGAGGTCGGGATTGTCAGCACCGCGCTCGATATGGCGGCCGTCACCGTAGCCGTGTACGTCGCGGCGGATGCGCTGGATGCCTACCTCTTCTACGGGCTGGTCATCCTGGGGACGGCGCTCCGGTTCGGGTTCGGCGCTTCCGTCTGGTCGTCGGTCGTGATGAGCGGCCTCTACGTTGCTGTGGTGCTCCTCGGCACCGGAGACGACGCCGTGCGCGATCTGCTGCCGGTCCGCGTCGCCTACCTGGTGGGCATCGGCGTGGTGGCGGGCCTCTTCAGCCGCGTGGTGATCCAGCGCGCCATGGATAACGCGCTGCTGCAGCAGAGGCTCGAGGAGGAGGAGCGCGACCGGGAGCGCGTCGTCGAGCGCGAGCTCCTGAGTCGCCTGGGTCGCGATTTCGCCGAGTCGCTGGACCGCGAGACGACGGCGCGGACGATTGCCGGCGGCGCGGGCCCGCTCCTCGGCGACGTGACGCTGGTGCTGATGATCGATGACGCCCAGCGGCGCCTGGTGCCCGTCGCGACGGGCGGGATCGACGGGGAGCTGGCGGCGCGCTGGCAGGCGTATGTCGCCGAGCGCCGTCCGCGGGTGGGGGAGGGAATCATCGGCGGCGTGGCGGCGACCGCCGCCTCCGTCGACGGCAGCCGGGACGACCTTGCCCCAGGCGACCCCGACGGTCTCGCGGCGCTCGACCTGGCGTGGGTGCTGGCAGTGCCGATCCTGGCCGGTGGTCGGCTGCTCGGCATCCTGGCGAGCGGAGGCCGCGAGGGCCAGAAGGCGAGCGAGCGCGTCCGCCGCATGGCCGAGGCAGTCGCCGAGCGCGCCGGGCCCGCGCTTCAGAACGCGCAGCTCTGGTCTGACCTCCAGGAGCGCATGACCCGCGAGCAGGCGGCGCAGCGCATCAAGGATGACTTCCTGTCGATCGTGAGCCACGAGTTGCGGACCCCTCTCACCAGCATCCAAGGCTATTCACAGCTGCTCGAGGGTCGGCTGCGGACCGATCGCAACGGCGAGAGCAAGGAGATGGCGCACCTGCGCGTCATCCGCTCGCAGGTCGGGCGCATGCGCCGACTTGTCGACGACCTGCTCGACGTCAGCCGAATCGACCGTCGTGGCGGCGTGAGCATCGAGACGGAGGATTTCGACCTGGCGGCCGACCTTCGCGAGACCGTGTCCCGGGTGCGGCGGGAGAATCGCGATCGCCACATCGCGCTGACGGCGCCCGAGGCGCTCGGCGTACACGCGGACCGCGATCGGATCGACCAGGTCCTGAGCAACCTCCTCGAGAACGCCGTCAAGTATTCGCCCGATGGCGGGCCGATCACCGTCACCCTCGACCGCCGCGGGGGCGAGGTCGAGGTTCGCGTGTCCGACACCGGTGTCGGGATCCCAGAGGAGCACCGCGAGAACGTCTTCGAGCGCTTCTACCAGGCCGATGACGATGCCGGCCGCCGCCGGTTCGGCGGTCTCGGGCTCGGGCTCTACATCAGCCGCGCGATCATCGACGCGCACGGCGGCCGCATCTGGGCGGCGCCCAACACTGATGCCGGGCGCGGTTCGGTGTTCGGCTTTCGCATCCCGCGGGTGGCGATGCCCCTCAGCACGGTCGGCATCGCGCCGACCGGCGAGCCACCACCCTTCGTGGTGCGGCACCGAGAAGGCTGATGCGCGAGCGGCTGCAGGAGCTCGCCGCACGCCACGGGCTGGAGCTGGTGGGCGTGACCGACGCGGAGCCGCTGCCCGAGGCCCGAGCTCGCATGGAGCGTAGCGTGTCAGCCGGACGGATGGCCCGCATGGGTTGGATGGGCGGCGACCGTCCGCGGCTGGCGACCGATCCAGGGGCGATCGAGCCGGGAGCCCGCTCGGTGATCGTGGTGGCGGCCCCGTATGCCGGCCGCGATCGGGGGAGCTGGGACGGCCGGCCGGACGCGCTGCGCCGGGCGATGGCATCGGTCCTCGACGGTGCTCCTTCCGAGCCCGCCGGTCGCATCGCGCGCTATGCGCTCGGGACCGACTACCACGTCGCCCTCCGCCACCGGCTGGAAGGGCTGGCGGCCGACCTTGGCGAGGACGGGCTGCCCAGCGGCGAGGTCGCCTACGTCGACGACCGGCCGCTTGCAGAGCGGGCCCTGGCGGCGCGCGCCGGGATCGGTTGGATCGGCAAGAACTCGAACCTGCTGACCCATCACCGCGCCGGATCGTGGGTCTTCCTCGGGGCCCTGCTCACCTCGGCCGAGCTGCCGGCCGACGAGCCGATCCGCTCCACCTGTGGCTCGTGCACCCGCTGCCTGTCCGGCTGCCCGACCGGGGCCATCGTGGCGCCACAGACCGTCGACGCGCGACGCTGCATCAGCTATCTCACGATCGAGCATCCCGGCGAGCTGGATCCGTGGGAGGCGTCGGCGCTCGGCGACTGGATCTTCGGCTGCGACGTCTGCCAGGAGGTCTGCCCGGTCAACGCGGATGCCGACGACGACGGCCCGCTGTTCGTCCCGCTGCTGCCGTTGATCGAGTGGCTGCTGCCGCTCGGGGGCCGCGCCTTCGCGCGGGCTCTCGGTGCCACCGCGCTGACTCGTGCCGGGAGGCACCGGCTGCTGCGCAACGCGATCGCCGCCCTCGGCAACGTGGATCCGTTACCCGCGGGCGCGACGACGCTCCTCGAGCGAGCCGCGGTCGACCATCGTCCCGAGGTTCGAGCCCAGGCCTCGCGCGTGCTCGGGGGCTGAGCGCACTATCCTGCGCGGCATGCCCCGTGTCTCGGCCTTCGCCGGCCTCCACTATGCCGCGTCGCGCTTCGGTCGGACCGACGTGCCGGCGCGAGTCCGCACCGGTGACGACGAGGATGCTCGGCTCGCTCGGGTCACCGACCTGACGGACGTCACCTGCCCGCCGTACGACGTTATCTCGGATGCCAAGCGAGCCGAGCTGCTGGCGCGCCACGAGCGGAACGCCGTGCGGCTGGAGTACAGCGCCGAGGCGGATCCGCACGCCGCCGCGGCCCACGCGCTCCAAGCGTGGATCGAGGATGGAACGCTCGAGCGGCGCGCAGAGCCCGCGGCCTACTACTATCGGCATGGGACCCCAGCCGCACCCGATGAGCCGACGGTGGAGGGGATCGTCGTCCGGGTGCTGCTCGAACCGTGGGGCGATGCCATCAGACCGCACGAGCACACCATGCCGGGCCCGAAGGCGGACCGGCTGGCGCTCCTGCACGCGACCCGCACCCAGCTCAGCCCGATCCTGGCGGTGTACTTCGACCGGTCCGAGCGTTACCGGCACGTCATGAGCCGGGCCTGGAGCGACGAGTGGCGAGCCCGCGACGACGACGGGCTGGTCCACCAGCTGGCCGCGGTCGAGGCCGATGATCGGCTGCTCGGATACCTCGGACGCCAGACGCTCTCGATCGCCGATGGCCATCATCGGTACGAGACTGCCCTGGCGTACCAGGCGGAGGTTCGCGCCGATCCCCGCCACGCCGGCGCGGCGCCGGGTGGGCTGGCCGCGGACTGGATCATGATGATGCTGGTCAACGCGGAGCTCACCGAGCTCGAGATTCGTCCGACCCATCGGATACTGCTGGACGCCGACGCGGAAGCGCTGCGGGCGCTGGCCGGCGCCGACGATCCCCTGCTGACCGCGATCCCCCTTGCGCCGGAGGCGCTGGTGGCGGCGATCGACGAGCGACGCGACGCCGACGAGCCGACCTTCGGCCTCTTGCTGCCGGGCGGCGATGCCTACCTGCTCATCGCCGACCCCGCCGGCGCGGCGGACCGAATGCGGCGCGAAGCGATGAGCCGTGCCGTCCAGGCGCTCGACCTCGCCGTCCTGCACGTGGTGGTGCTGGCCGATCGGCTCGGGATTTCAGCCGCGGATGTCGCCGATGGCAGGCGCCTCGCCTACACTAGGGACGCGGCGGAGGCGAGCGCTCGCGTCGAGTCCGGCGAGGCCAGGGCGGCCATTCTCGTGCGGCCCACGCGGCTCGAGCAGCTCGCCGACGTGGCGGGCGCGGGCGACGTGATGCCCCAGAAGTCGACCTATTTCTATCCCAAGCTGCTGACCGGCATGGTCTTCAACCCGCTGGAGGACTGACGAGCCACCGATGGTGCAGGCGATCAAGCGTGATGAGGTCTTCATCGAGCCCGAGGGCATCCACGTCGAGACCCACCAGCCAGAGCGCCGCTCGCGCAAGCCACCGCTGTTACTGGTGCACGGCGCGCTGACGGGCTCCTGGCTGTGGACGGAGATCGCGGCCTTCCTGGCGGAGCGTGGCTGGGAGGCGCACGCCGTCAATCTGCGCGGCCACTTCACCAGCGACGTCGCCGATCTCGACCAGACCACCATGGGCGACTACGCCGATGACGTCGGCGTGGCCCTGCGCCAGATCGGCCGGCCGGCGGTCCTCGTCGGATGGGGGATCGGCGCCCTGGCCGCCATGCTCCATGCCGAGCGCAACCCCGTGCTGGGGCTGGTGATGCTCGCCCCGTCGCCGCCGGCGGCGGCCTTGCCGCGACAACCGAATGAGCACGAATTGCATGCCGTGCCCGCCATCTACGACGCCGCCTGGTGGGGCTGGACGGGATCTCGGGAGCAGCTGCGCCAGCGGATGCCGGACATGGACGAGGACGACCTCGGAAAGATGACGGAGCTGCTCGTCGGCGCCAAGGAATCGGGACGCGCCCGTCGCGAGCGGATGCAGGGCGTGCCGATCGATGCGGCCCGCCTGACCGATCTGCCGAGCCTCGTCATCGGCGCCGGACTGGACGAGGTGATCCATCCCACGGAAGCACGCCGCACCGCCGACCTGCTGGGCGCGAGCTACGAGTACTTCCCGTCGGCCAGCCATTTCGGGCTTGTGATGGGCGCGCGCACCTGGCCGGACGTCGCCGCCAGCATGGTCGGCTGGCTCGAGGAGCATCGGCACGCCATGGCCGCCGCGGCTGCATCGATCACCCCGGCTGGCGCCCGCCGCTGATCTCGTTGTCCGCTGCGTGGCCGGGATCACGCGCATTGGGCAGCCTGGCGGCCCTCGTTCACCGCAATGCGCCCCGAGCACAGCAACGTTTGGCGATGCGCATTGTGCAAGGCCGAGCAATGGCCTTCATCGCGCAGTGTTCGATTCGGCCCGAATCGCCTCCTCGTTTGCCCGGCTCGAATCGGCTTGGTAGACTCGGCCGCGTCCTGAGCGACCTGTGCCGCATTCGTCTAGAGGCCTAGGACACCGCCCTCTCAAGGCGGAGATCACC
>JALZDF010000011.1 GCA_030862645.1 Chloroflexota bacterium | reverse complement strand
ACCCGCACGACGGCGATGCATCCGACGATGCCGTCCTCACCGAGCCGGTCGTCGCAGGAGCTCTCCGCGTTCGGCGTCGCGGCATCGCGATAGTCGATGTAGACGTCGCTGGCGGTGACGCCCAGGCTGACGGCCCGCTCGATCGCACGCTCCTGGATGTGGGTCTCCGTCTGATCGATGATCGCTTCGCGTCCGGCCTCTCGCGCGGCGTTATTGATGGTGCTGTAGGCGTAAACCGCCCGACCGAGATCGAAGATGCCCATGAGCACTAGAACCAGGAACGGAAGAACGAGCGCGAACTCCACGAGCGCCTGGCCGCGCGGCTCGTCACGCATTCGACGTCTCATGGCGAGACCGTGATCGTGACGGTCCTGGGGTTGGACACGCCGGCAAGGTTGGCGACCATCAGCGTAACGTCGTAGCTGCGCGGCTGGCCTTGCCCCTGGAAGGTGAAGACGTGGCTCGGGTGCTGCCGAGTGTCGATGGCCGAGCCGTCGTCGAAGTCCCACGTCCAGGAGAGGATTGGGCACTCGGAGGGCGCGGTCGAGGTGTCGGTGAACTGGACGGTGAGGGGTTTCACACCGGAGGGCGGTTCGGCGATGAAATTGGCGTTCGGGCGCGCGCAGAGGGGCGCAGGCGTCGCTGTCGGTGCCGCGCCGGAAGGCGTCGGTGCCGGAGTTGGCGCCGTCCCGGAGCTCACGAGGATCGAGGAGGTGCACGGCGCCTCCGCGCCGGGTGGCACCAGGCTCTGGCTCGCGATCACGAAGTTGCCCGAGCCGGATCTTGTGAAGCTGCCCGTGAAGTCCGACGCATCCCACAGGTTCTCCGCGTCGTTGGCGCGAAGGGTGACGTAATTCGGAATCGTGCAGATCTCAGGTCCCGGCGTGGGCGTCGGCACGGGCGTGGGCGTCGGCAGCGGCCTGAGCGACGGGACGTCGGCGGTAACCTCGTAATTGACGGGGAAGGCTGCCTCCGCGCCCACCGACACGGTGCCGCCAAGGATACTTCCGGCCAGGGGGGTGAGGAGCCTGAAGCTACATCGCAGCGTGACGACGGCGTGGTCGCCGTCGTCCCTCGCGTCGCCGTCGCCGTCGACGTCGACGAACACCGGATCCGGTACGTCATTGCGATCCCAGGTGCCCCCGTCCGGTGGCGTGCAATTGAGTGGTGTGAGATCTCCCACCAAAGCATCACGGTAGTAATCCTGGTTTGCCTGCTCTCCGGAATTGTTGGCCGGCCACGACTCGGCCTGGCCTGCGGCGATGTCGGCCCCGATGCGAGCGGCGTTGTTTACCGCGACCGACCCGAAGAAGACTCGGCCGAAGTCGATCGCCATAACGAGCAGCACGGCCAGGATCGGCAGCATCAGCGCGAACTCGACCAAGCCCTGGCCGCGGCTCACGGATTCGCCGGATCGGTGTCGAAGGAACATGCTTTGGCGGTTAACTAGCGATTTCAGGCGGAGTCTATGGGGCGGACCTTGCAGGTCACCTTGCAGGGTGTCCCGGCGACCGGACGACAGCACCGGTACGGTCGTACTACTCATCGGCCTCGCTGGGTTCTGCCGGAATCCGTAGCGTGAGCGCCGTTCCGTGGCCGAGTTCGCTGTCGACCGTAAGGGAACCGCCCATGGCCGTCATCAAGCCACTCGCGGCATACAGACCCACCCCGCTCCCGTCTGGCGCCAATCGGCGCGCATCGTCGGCCCGATAGAACTGGTCGAACGCCCGCTGGCGCGTGCTCTCGTCCATGCCGATGCCTTCGTCGCGCACCGCGATCGACAGGTGCCCGCCCTCCGGCTTGACGTTCACACGGACCGCAGAGTCGGCCGGACTGTACTTCACTGCATTGTCGAAAACGGCCCACAGCACCTGCTCGAGTCGATCCGGGTCGGCGATGGCCAGGTGCGGCGCTCCCTCCACCTCCAGCTCGAACCGCCGATCCGCACGAAGAGCCGCCCAGCTCCGCTCGATCAGCGGACGGACGGCAAACACCTCCTGCTGCGGCGCGAAGACACCCGCTTCGAGGCGCGAAGCCACGAGCAACTGCCCGACCATTCGCCGGAGCCGCTCGGCCTGATGAGTGATCGAGTCCAGGTCTGCACGCGCCCGGTCCGGCACCGCCACGTCGGCCCGAAGCTCGGTCGCCAGTGCGCCGATGCTGGTGAGTGGCGTCTGGAGGTCGTGCGTCACGCCGCGAAGGAAGTCAGCCTGGATCGCGGCCAGTCGATTGAGCTCGTCGGCCTGACTTCGGACGCGGGCGTACAGCAGCGAGTGTTCCAGTGCGGTGCCGGCGTGTTGGCCGACCAGCGTCAGGAAATCGATTTCGGCCGGCGTCGGCTGGAGTCGCCCTTCCCAGGGTGCGTACAGGATCGCGCGAACGCGGTCGCTGACGGCCACGTCGATGACCGCGAACGCGCCCCATGGTCCCTCGATGCGGCCGGCCGGCACATCCGCGGCGGCAACTGCCGCCCAGCGCTCGAGCTCGCCGACCGGTTGGTTCGGGCCGCCGTCCTCCATCCCCTGATAGATCCCGGCGGGCAGGAGCTGCTCGTCTTCCGACGCGAGCACCGCGCAACGCCACGTGGGGTCGCGCATGACGGAGCGGACCGCCGAGACCACCGCCGCGACGACCTGCCGCGGCTCGTCGTCGATCGGGACCAGATTCGCCTCGCGCGCCAGCGCCGCGACCTGGCGGTTCCGCTCGTCGAGTGACGTCGCAAGCTGCTGATAGGTGTCGCCGCTCTCGCGGTCCGTCCGGCGTCCCTGCTCCGCCAGCGCCAGGAGTGCTCGCAGGTCCTCTCCTAATCCGCGGGCGTAGACGACTCCGAGGAGCGCAGCCCAGACGACGGAGCCGACGACCACGGCGATGGCAATGAAGTCCGGCTCAATGCCGATCAGTACGGTCTCAGCGAGGAGGAGCGCACCCACCAGCAGCAGCAGAGCTGGCAGCACCGCCACCAGCAGACCAAGGAAGACGCGAAGCCAAAGCCCCGCTCTCGGCACGCCGCTCAGGCCTGCGTCGTGGCGACGGATCCGGAGAGAAGTCGGTAGCCGACACCCCGCTCCGTGATGAGGTGGCGCGGATGGTCTGGATCCGCCTCCAGCTTTCGGCGCAACCTGCGGACCGTGACCCATAGGTACGACGGGTCGGCGCCGTCCGCGTCGGTCCAGACACGGCCGAGGAGCTCGTCGGTCGGCACGACACGGTCGACCGCCGACGCGAGAACCTGGAGCAGGCGGGCCTCGGTGGGCGTCAGCTGTTGCGCCCCGGCCGGTGTCGTTAGGCGTCGAGATGCAAGGTCGACCTCGATGTCGCCGCCGGCAAGCGAGATCTGCGGGCTGCCGATCGGGGCCCGCCGCAACACCCGCTGAATGCGCGCGACCAGCTCGTCGGGGTCAAAGGGCTTCGTAACGTAGTCCTCGGCATACAGTTCGAGAGCGCTGACCTTCGCTTCCCTGGCATCGACGGCCGAGAGAATGATGATCGGCACGTCAACAAGCTGTTTCACCCGGCGGGCGAGCTCGAACCCGTCCATTCCGGGCATCATCACGTCGATCACCAGCAGGGCCGGCCACGAGCCCTCGAGCTGCTTCAGGGCCGTCGGTCCCGAAGTGGCGGTGCGGACGTCGTAGCCCGCGCGGCTCACCCGGCGCGAGAGGACCGACAGCAATGTTCGGTCGTCGTCGACGAGCAGGACAGCCGGACGGACCGGCAGAAACATGCCCTCTAGAGCCCTGTCCCGCCGCCCATGACCGTCACGACAGCCGGCCCGAGGATGACGATGAAGATCGTTGGGAAGATGCAGCCCACCATTGGGAACAGCATCTTCACCGGGGCTTTGGCGGCAGCTTCCTCAGCGCGCTGGCGGCGTTCTATCCGCAGCTGATTCGACTGGATCTGAAGCACCTTGGCGATCGGAACGCCGAGCTGCTCCGCCTGGACAATCGCTCCGACGAAGTTGCTCACAGGCTGAGCGTCGGCACGCGTCGCCACGTCCCTGAGTGCTTCCCGGCGCACGCGTCCCATCCGGACCTCGGCAAGCGCCTGACGGAATTCGTCGACCAACGGTCCGTCCATCTTCTCAACCACTTTGGCGAGGGCCGCGTCGAAGCCCAGGCCGGCCTCGACCGAGATGGTGAGGAGGTCCAACGCGTCAGGCAGCTGGAGCACCATGGCCATGCCGCGTGCGCCGATCTTGCGTCCCAGCCAGAATTCGGGAGCGATATAGCCGATTGCCGCTCCAACCACGGCCAGCAACAGTCCGACGATCGGCGATCCGAGGAAAAGCAAGCCAAACAGGAAGAAGAGCACCGCAAAGCCGATGAGGGCCATGAGCTTGACCCCGATCCAATCGGCGCCTCGGAGTCCTCCGGGGTATCCGGCCTTTTCGAGCTTCGCGTCGATCCGTTGGATCACGCTGCCCTCTTGGCGACGGCTGCGCGACAGGCGCTGGATCGTTGGCCGAACGACCCGCTCGAAGAACGGCCGCTGAAGCTCCATCTCCTCGATGGTCTTTGGCTGGACGACGAGCTGCGAGAGGCGAGCCTGGACGGCATCTTCTGGTGGTCTCGCCGCCACACCGAAGGTGATAAGGAGGACTGCGGCCGCCGCGAGGACGGCTATGAGAATTTCGGGAGTCATGCGTTACACCTTGATGTCGACGATGCGCCGGATGAGGACGTAGCCCAGGCCCATGCTGATTAGGCCAACGGCGAAGAACACCACGCCCATGGGGAGACCGAACATCTCCGGCGGCTTGTTGAGCATTGCCGTCATATAGCTCGGGCTGATGAGAAACAGGATGCCAGCCAGGCCAACCGGAAGTAGCGTGATCACGTACCCGCTGTAGCGCTGCATAGCGGTCAACGTGTTGATCTCGCCCTTGATGCGGATTCGCTCACGGATGGTGAACGCGATCGAGTCGAGGACGGTCGCGAGGTTTCCACCGACCTGGCTCTGGATCTGGATGGCTGTGACCATCAGTTCGAGGTCCTCGGACGCCACGCGGCGCACCAAATTGTTCAGGGCTGGGATCAGCGCGAGGCCGAGCTGCATGTCACGGACGACTCGATCGAACTCCTCGCTGATCGGTGGCCGCGCCTCTCGAGTGACGAGCTCGATTCCCTGAAGGAACGAAGAGCCGGCACGCAGGGAGTTGGCCAGGAGAGTGATCGTATCCGGAAGTTGCTCCCCGAACGCTCGGATGCGTTTCGCCTGGCGGCGCTTCAGATAGAACCGTGGCGCGTAGAGGCCCACAAGGAAGGCGACAGCCAGCGCGACGACGTTCTGGAAACCCGGAAATACGAACCCAATGGCGAAAGCCATCGCCACGAAGAGGATGGGGGTGACCGTCCAGAGAATGAGGAATTCCGCCGGGCGCATCTTTAGGTCCGCTCGGGCAAGATCGACTGCAAGACGGCTGGCGAGATCCTGTCGCTCGATAACCCGCGAGAGGCCGGCTACCACCGCCGATTCGCGCGCCTCGCCTTCACCGGCCTCGCCGGCGTTGGCAGAGGCATAGCGCTGGAGGCGCGAGGAGACGGTGCCACCGCCGGCGCTCATGGCGATGCCGAGAGCGATCACGAAGACCGCCAATGCGGCGAGGCCGGCGATGAGGATCGACAGCATCAGAACGGAGATCCGAAAATGTTCGGCGGCAGGTGAATCCCGGCCGTCTCGAACCGCTCGACGAAGTGCGGACGAATGCCAGTTGGCCGCAGGCGGCCCTGGATCTTCCCGTCCTCGACGCCTGTCTGATCGAAGACGAACACGTCTTGCATGACGATCACGTCACCCTCCATACCCTGCACCTCGGTGATGTGCGTGATCTTCCGGCTTCCGTCCTTGAGGCGGTTTTGGTGAACGATGAGGTCGACGGCAGAGGCGATCTGCTCTCGGATGGCCCGCAGCGGCAGGTCCATGCCCGCCATGAGCACCATCGTCTCGAGGCGGCTCAGCATGTCGCGGGGCGTGTTGGCGTGGCCGGTCGACATCGAGCCGTCGTGGCCGGTGTTCATGGCCTGGAGCATGTCGAGTGCTTCGCCGGACCGGCACTCCCCGACCACGATGCGGTCGGGGCGCATGCGCAGTGAGTTGCGGACCAGTTCCCGGATCGGGATCGCGCCCTTGCCCTCGATGTTGGCCGGCCGCGACTCGAGCGTGATCACGTGCTCCTGGCGAAGCTGGAGCTCGGCGGCGTCCTCGACGGTGACGATGCGCTCATCGTCCGGGATAAACGACGACAGGATGTTGAGCATCGTCGTCTTGCCCGAGCCGGTGCCCCCTGACACGAAGATGTTGAGTCGGGCCTTCACGCAGGCCTCGAGAAACTCGAACATATCAGGGGTGGAGGTGCCGAATCGAATTAGGTCGTCGACCGTGTACGGCGTAGCCGCGAACTTTCGGATGGTGATGACGGGGCCGACCAGCGACAGTGGCGGGATGATCGCGTTCACGCGAGAGCCATCTGCGAGGCGTGCGTCGACCATCGGGCTCGACTCGTCCACGCGACGGCCGATCGGCGCGATGATGCGCTGGATGATGCGCATCACGTGCTCGTCGTTTTGGAACGTCACGTTGGTGAGCTCCAGCTTTCCCTCGCGCTCGATGTAGACCTGCTGCGGGCCGTTGACCATCACCTCGGTGAGGGTCTCGTCACGCAGCAGCGGCTCGAGCGGGCCGAGGCCAAGGATCTCGTCGGTGATCTGCTCGAGCATACGGACGCGCTCGGCGCGGGTGAGTGCCAACCCTTCCTCGTCCGCGATCTTGCTGAAGAGCTCCTCGATCTGGCGCCGGACCTCGACCTGGTTGGTGAGATCAAGCTTCGGATCTAGCTCGTTGACGAGTCGGTTCTGGACGCGGAACTTTGCCTCCCGGAACGACTCGCGGGCCGGCATCGCGCCGGCGAAGCGGGATGGTGCCGCGGGGGGCGGCGGTGCCGGAGGCGCTCCCGGCGTCTGTGCCGGCGGCGGCGGCGTACCCTCCGTGGGCGGGACGGCGGCCGGGACGGCTGGCGTCTGGGATTCCCCTTCAGCGGCGGGACGAGCCCGCTCGATTCGCTTCAGCAATGACATGTGCTGCGTCCTTCCAATCAGCTCAGCGGCGTGCGAATAGTCCGCGCTTGGCGGCCTTATCGGTCTTAGCGGTAGTGGCAGCTCCCTCGCCGGCAAGTGTTCGGGCGAGCTTGGTGACGTCCCTGGAGAGGGGCGATTCTGGATGTGATACGACGAAGGGCACGCCGCGATTGACCGCGAGGACGGCAAGCCGACCGTCAGAAACGATCGTGCCGTCGATGGATCGACGGATGGAGGCTTCCACGTCGCCGATGCGGATGCCCTGCGAGGCGTCGGAACGGTTGATGACCAGGCGCAACTTCGACCGCTCGTAGTCGAGCTGGTCCGCCACCTCCAAGAAGAGGCGGACGTTCTTGATGGTCGTGATCTCGAGTGCGGCGACAACGAGAATCTGATTGGCCGCGTCGAGGACGCCGAGCGTGTGGTCGGTGAGACCGGACGGCAGATCCACGATCACCCAGTCATGCGATTCGCGCAGCATCTCGACGATCTTGCGCAGGTACGGCGCGGTCACGAGATCTGCGCCTTCGGGTGACGGCGGTGCCAGCAGGACCCGGATACCGGTAGAGTGGTCGACCATTACCGACTCGACGATGTCCTTGTCGGGCTCGCCGCCCCCGACCGCGTCGAGGACCGATCGATTCTTGGGATTCAGGTTGAGCAGGACCCCGATGTCGCCGAACTGGAGGTTCCCGTCCACCAGCGCGACTCGCTGATTGGTCTCCTTCTTCAGCGCCAGGGCAAGGTTCGTGGCCAGTGTCGTCTTGCCGGAGCCGCCCTTCGGCGAGAACACGGCGATCATCTGATGGTCGTCGGCCGTGCCGCCCTCCGGCACGGAGGCCGGCACAGCGACACCGGCTGTCGAATGGAGCTGCTCTCGGCGCGCAAGCTCTCGCTCGTGCACCCGCTTGATCGAGGTCGCGAACTCATCGCCGCTGAAGGGCTTGACGAGGAACTCGCGAGCGCCGGCCAGCATCGACCGCTTGAGATGCTCCGCCTCGCCGTGGACGCTCATCATGATGATCGGGCTGTTCGGCAGCCGCTGGGAGACAATCTCCGCCGCGGCGATGCCATCCATGCCCGGCATGTTGATGTCCATGACGATGATGTCCGGCCGCACGTCCATCGCGACCTGAATTGCCTCCTCGCCGGAGCCGGCGGTGCCGGCCACGTCGATTTCGCGCTCCAGTCCGAGGAGACGCGACAGATGGTCGCGCGTCTCGGGAATGTCGTCGACGATGAGGACCTTGATCATGCTGGCATCTCCAAGCGGACCGCTGCAGGCGTGAGCCTTCCTACGGCGCCGCTTCCTCGTTGAGCTGCTCGACGATATTCGGAACACGCAGACCGAATTCTTCGACCAACTGGTCGATCGTGATGCCGAGCGTCTCGTCGACCGCGTCGTCGTCCGCGTGGCGAACGATGGCGGTGAGGGATCCCACTTCGCTGAGGTCGTTCTGAGCGAACTTGATCACCTCGGCGTCCTGCGCGGTGCCGGCGATGACGACGATCACGCTGTCGATCGCTGCCTGCGCGGGCTGCTCATCCTCTTCGTTGATGACGTCGTCACCGTTCGTGTCGACCGGCTCCTGCTCTTGGGCGCGGGTGGCGCTGACATAGAGCACTCGCTTGTCCTGGAGGATTGCCTTGACCGACCGCGCGGCCTCTAAGCCTGGGATCGCCTCGAATCGCGGTGGCGCCGTGTCGTCGGCATTGGCCGCGGAATCGGCCGTCTCTTGCAACACGTTGATGAGTTGGCTGGTGACGACATCGATGGTGTCGCCAGGCTTCAGCAGAAAGTCTACGCCGGTGACCCGGTCCACCTGGAAAGCGATCGCCTTCTCGCCAGGATTGAGCAGTGCGGGGAGGTTTACCGCGAGGTTGTTGCCCAAACCGATCGCCTCGCCGGAAATCTGCGAGCCGGCCGGGATCGGGAAGACCGCCGGCTGACCGGAAACCGCCGTCGTGCTTGTCAACGGTGTGCCTTGAACCGCCTCAGGATCGATTTCCCGCTCCTCCACGACGTCCGGCGTTACCGGGTCGCCGATGGCAATGTCCTGATTGGCGACGAGAACCGTCTCGCGGACCTCTTCTGGAGCCACGGCCTCTTCACGCTGGTTTAGCAGGATCACGATGGCCACGAAGGCGAGGACAGCAAGGAGCACGCCGACCAGAATGACGAGGCGATTCGATCGCTTCACGAAGGTCCCCTTTGAGCTCGGTGATTGGAAGAATCAGGGCAGGTTGCAGATCACGGTTGTGACTGTGGTCAACAGTCTAGGCACGCTCGGCAGGTCTCCACGACTGGACTTGTGGACTAGCCGCTCGCTGGTACTCCTAGCGGCAAACGACCCTGTCGGTCGCAGGGCGCACGCGCAAATGGCCCCCGAGCTCGGCTCGAGGGCCATCGTGGACAGGTACGAAGCGATTACGCCTGAAGGTTCGTCGCCACGTTGCTGAACAGCTGGCTGATGATCGGGCCCAGGAAGATGAGGGCGACAATCACGATGATCGCGATGAGGGCGAGAAGCAGGCCGTACTCGACGAGCGTCTGGCCATCCTCGTCCTCGCTGCGGAAGCGAGCCAGAAGATTGCTGATGAAGTGCTTGAACATGTGTGCAGGTACCTCCTTTCCGAAGAGATTAGCCCCGGGAGCGTACGGAAGCCTGTCGGCAATGAACATGGCCGAATGGTCCCACTGCTCCGAGCAGCGGAGGCGTACCTTGCGCCAACTCCGCGTTGCGTGTCAATAGCCCAACCGACCGAGCAAGGGGAGGGAGCCGCCCCTTGCGGAGCAGCTCCCGGGCACCGGAGGAGGAGACCTGGGGACCGACGCGGAGCCGCCGGTCCCCTGGATGAAGGCCGCCGCGGATACCCGTGACGACTTGCTCGAACGCTACGCGCCCGCCTGCGACCGACCAATGGAACTCACGTACCCGGCGGGCAGGACTTCCGCCGCTCAATCCTCAGGGATCTTGATCCAGCCCTGACGCATGGCGTAGACCACGGCCTGGGTGCGGTCGTTGACCGAGAGCTTGCGCAGGATGGAGCTCATGTGGTTCTTCACCGTCTGCTCGCTGATACCCAGCGCGTAGGCGACCTGCTTGTTCGTCATGCCCTGGGCGATGTTGTCGAGGATCTCGACCTCGCGCGGTGAGAGCGGGGCGAAGATCGGCTGCGCCTCCGAGCCGTAGACGGCCAGCTCGCGGAACTCCTTGAGCACGCGCGAGGCGACTGCCGGCTTGGCGAACACCTTGTCGTTGATGAGGTACTCGCCCGAGCGGACGCGCCGGATGATGGCGATCAGGTCCGTCGGATCGATGTCCTTCAGGACGTAGGCGGCAGCGCCGGCCTTGATGGCATCGAACAGCTGATCCTCGTCGTCGTTCGACGCCAGGACGATGACCCCGGTGTGTGGAAGCTCGCGCTTCAGGCGCTGGGTGGTTTCGATTCCGTTCGGCGCGGGCAGGCCGAGGTCCATGAGGACGACGTCCGGCGTGAGCTCCTCGATGGTGGCCAGGGCCTCGCGCCCCGAGCCAGCCTCGCCGACGACCTCGATGTCGTTCTCCAGCTCCAGGATGTTGCGGACGCCACGACGGAACAGCGTGTGGCCGTCGACGATGACGACCCGCGTCTTTCCGGCGCGGCGATCGCCGCCCTTGCGACGCTCGTCAACCTTGACTTCCGTGTCCATGTTGGTTCTCCTCCTCCTCAGTGAGCGATGCGATCCCGCGCCGGCAGCCGGAGCAGGATGCGGGTGCCTTCACCCTGTCGTGACTCGATGTGGAGCTGGCCGCCGAGCAGCTCGGCGCGCTCCCGCATGAACTGCAGTCCGAAGTTGCGGGACGTACCGGATGCCAGCCGCATCAGGTCGAACCCCCGCCCGTTGTCCTCGATGACGAGGGTGTCTTCCTCGAGACCGATGGCGACCCTGCTCGCCGCCGCGTGCTTGCGCACGTTCTGGAGCGCCTCCTGCACGATGCGCAGGACCGAGGCGCGCTGTGTCGGCGTCAGCCGCTCGTCGATGCCATCGACCGAAACGTCGACGGCGATGCCGTGTCGCTCCTCGAGCTGCTCCGCGCGCTCGGCCAGCGCGGTCGCCACGCCGATGTCGATCATCGGCGGCCGAAGGTCGGTGATGAAGGTCCGGACCTCGTCCAGCCCGTTGCGCAGCATGTCGCGCAGGAAGGCCACCTCGGCGTGGGCTGCCCGATCAACGTCGCTGAGCATCCGGTCCAGGTACTCGACCTGGAAGATGGCGTTGGTGAGGACCTGCGCCGGACCGTCGTGGATGTCCTCGGCCATGCGCTGTCGCTCACCCTCCTGCGCCTGGACGATGCGCAGGCTCATGGTGGCCGGCGAGTCGTCGGCCATCGGTCCCGGCTCGTCGCCGACGGTCTCGGCCGAGTCGAGATAGGTCCACAGCACGTCCAGCTGGCGGGCAACGACGTCGAGGCGCTTCAACCGCGCCTGGAGCGCGGCCAGGTCGCGGCCACGTGCCTCGTATTCGGCGCGCAGCGCATCGGTTCCGACCGGTCGGAGCGAACCGCCGCGGCGGTCCAGCCGGGCCCGCAGCTGCATCCACTCCTCGAGGTCGCGCCGGTACTGCTCGCGGAACTGATCGGCAAGCTCGTGCATGCGGCGCGAGTCGCCACGGAGGCTCTCCGTGGCTTCGGCGCCGATGCGATCGAACCGTTCGTTCGCAGTCCCCCGCGCAGGATTGTTGGGCATGGTTCCCCTCGAGTACCGGGTCCGGCCTAGTACCGGACGCGGTGACCATGCTGTGGGCGTCCTGTGCATCCGGGCAACAGTACTTTGTGTGCCGGAAGTACTAGCGCGCTTCGTGCGATGCAGCGAAGTCTCCCCGTACACTCGGCCGATGGGTCTCCGTCTGCCCTCGCCGTACGCCATCTTTGCCGTGGCGGTCGTCGGTGTGTTCGGGATCGTGACGACTGCCCGAGGCCTCGTCGACAGCGACTACTACGGGCACATTACGGTAGGGCGGCTCATCGCCGAGCACGGGATCCTGACGACCGATCCGTTCTCGTACACGTGGGCGGGCAGGCCCTGGGTCATGCACGAGTGGCTTGGCCAGCTCCTGATGTACTGGTTGGTCAACGGTGCCGGCGTTGCTGTTGCAACCTTCGTATTCGGCGTCATCAGCGTTTCCGGACCCCTGCTGGTCGCTTGGTCCTTGTGCCGCCGAGGGCTGGCGCTCACTGCAGTCGTCCTGGTCGCCTCCCTCGTTCTCTACGTCTTCGCCTCCTACGCGACAATCCGTCCCCAAGCCATATCGTGGCTCATGCTCGGCGCGCTGATCGCCGGGCTCCTCTCGCTGCGCCCAGACCACCGCTGGCTGCCATGGCTATCCGTCCCGTTCTTCGCCCTCTGGGCCAATGTCCACGGGCTGTACGTGATAGGGCTCGGAGTGTTGGGTGTGTACGTGCTGTTCACCCTGCTTGGGCGGACGCCCATGGCGTCGCGTCGGTGGACGGTGGCAGGGATATTCGGCGCTGCCTTTGCCGCCTCGACGCTGACGCCTGCAGGTCCGGAAGGGCTGCTCTATCCATTGCGGTACGTGGACGCTGGCGACTGGGGCCTGCGGCACATATCCGAGTGGCAGTCACCCGACTTCCATGATCCGGCTCAGCTGAGTCTTCTGGTCCTGATTGCAGCGCTGCTGTTCAACGGGATGCGGGCCACGCCGACCTGGTTGGTCGCGATGGCCGCCAGTGGCCTGGCAGGAGCGCTGCTTGCGACACGCAACGTCCCACTGCTGGGCCTCCTGGCGATGCCGACCCTGACGCTCGGTCTCGCCGACCGAGTGTCACGACCTGCCTCGTCACACCCCCTTCGCATCCAACGCATCCGTCGGGTGATGGAAATCAGCGTGGCCGCGATTGTCCTGGTTGCGACAGCCCTCATCGTGCCACGTCTCCCGGCGGTCGCCGGAGAGGAGATCATTCCCCGCACATTCCCGGTCTCGGCCGTCGACCGACTCGAGAGCGTAGACCCGGGCGCGCGAATCTTCGCCGAGTACCAGTGGGGGGGATACGTCTCGTACCGACTGTTCGACTCTGGGGCGCGGGTCTTCGTGGACGGACGCAATGACATGTACGACGAGTCCATTTTGCAGGACTTCGTAACCATCCGGAACGCCGAGGACGGTTGGGAGGCGCTCCTACGGCGCTATGGCGCAGACGCCATCCTCCTTCCTCCCGAGGCTGGGCTTGTCAGGGGAAGCGCCCTCGATGCGGGCTGGTGCGAGGAGTATCGGGACGACGTGGCAGTCCTGCTGCGGAAGTGCGGGTGACTCATTCAATCGGCCGACCGATGGTCGCACCGGAGCCGTCGTAGATGACCTCATAGCCGGCAGCCTGGAGAGAGTCACGTGCCGCAGGGCAGCAGTCGCCCGCCGAGAGCGGCCCCTGAAGTTGACCTTTCGGGATGAAGAGGTAGGCCCCAGGAGCATCGGCGCGTTCGGCAATCCCCCGGTAGCAGTCGGCGGACGAGTGCATGCATCCCACGAGCCGGAGGTGAATCCGCTCCTGGCGATCGAAGCCATACGAGCCGAGCCACTCGCTCCCTTGAACCGTGCCGAGGCTCCCCCGCTCAGCCAGCGCGGGGAACCACTCGCTGACCTCGTCGTTTCCCCAAGTATCCACGGTCGCGACCAGGAATTGGGTCTCCGGATCTGTCTCCTCTGCGACCCAGCGCATCGCGGCAGATTGATCCGCCGAAACGGCGTGAAGCTTCGATTGCTGGTGGATGGTTGAGCCGGCCGCGCTGAGGACAGCGAAGAACAGACACCCCATGACCAGCGCGCCGACCCGGACTGAAGGAAGGCGGTCTCCCCAGCCGACGCGGATGCCGGCCTCCACTATCGAAGACAGACCCACTCCGGCGAGGAGGGACCATGCGACAACCCCAAGGAAGTCACCTCCGCCCGGGCCAACGAGGTAGACGAGGACCAGGAAGATCGGAAGGCGCAGCGCTCTGCCCAATATGCTGATGATCAGACCCGCGACCGCCAGTGGGGTGACCAGATCCATGAATGCTGCCCCACTGAACGCGAGGGATGCCATGCGGATCAGTCCTCCTCCTGGCTCCAGCCGGTGGCCGGCGGCGCCGATCGGAAAGATTCCGGTCGCGAGGGTCGCTGGCACCAACCAGACGAGCGAGATCAGCAACGTCATGATGGCGGCACGAAACAGCCATCTGCCCCAGTTGCCGACGCCATGCCCACCGGGATACGTGAGGACTGCGCAGCCCATTGCACCAAGGAAGGGCGTCTGCGGATGAGCCAGCGCACTGACACCAAGCAGGCTGCCGGCAATGACCGCCGACCGCAGGGTCATCGGGCTGCGCACCGCCACCCACATGGCCAAGAGGGCAAGCAGTAAGCCAGTTCCGCGCGTGAGCCCTCCACCGGCAACCACCCAATCGAAGGCATGCGGCATCACGGCGTACGACAGGACGGCACCTGTGGCGGCCCACTGCGGAAGCACGGCCAGCGCCAGCGCGGCAAACGCGAGGAGACAGGCAATAGCGGCAACAAGTGGCATGAATCGGAGCAGGGTGAGCGTGGAGACTCCGGTGACTTCTCCGAACAGCGCGGTCGCCATCAGGGCGAGTGGCGGATAGAGAAACGGAATCTCCAGACCGTTGTAGCTGGTGGCGGGGGGCAACAGCCCGGCGCCGCGGATGTCGTCGATCATCGACATGATGAGTCCACCGTCTCCCACCGGGAGCGGGCTCGAGACAACCGGCAGCACGCGGACGATGACGCCCACGAGAAGTGCGGCGGCAAAGCCAAGACGGACGACCGCATCGTCCGATCGAAGAGCCATTATGAATCCAGCACCCGGAAGATTCGGACTCCATCCGCTTCGAAACTGGGTTCGTCGGCAAGGAAGAACGCCCGAGACCCGTTAGCATCGCGGGCCCGTCCCCCCTCCCAGAACCCCAGGGGATCGGTAGTCGCGCCCGGCCCCAGTGTGACGACAACCCACTTCACGTCGTACGCCCGCATGATCTGCTCTTGGACCGGATACCCGTCGAATGGTGCCGCCACCCCGGGGTTGCCGCTCGTGATCGCCATCGAGGCGGGATCTGAATACATGATCACGTCATCTGCGCGGCCGTTCATGGAGAGAAAGGACGCGGCCGCCATCTCGCGCTCGCGAGAGATGCGCCACTGCTGGTAGAGAATGGACGACCCGATCAGGGAAAGGACGATCGCCCCGGCCAACCCGGCGACCCCGAGAAACCGATGTGTCGCAGGTCGCGCCAGGAAACGCCAGAAGCGACTGGCGGCCAAGGCGGCCGGCGGCATGTTGGCGACCGCCAGCGGGAACGCGAATGGGAGCCAGGCCGGGGCGGAGTGATAGAACGCTCCCTTTGGCGCGTGGAAAGTGAAGACGAGCCCCATTGTGATGAACATGCCGAGGAAATAGGTGAGGAACGGCCCGATGTCCGCATTCCGGCGTTCCCGCCACATGCCGACCATGAAGGGAATGGCGAAGATCCCCCCCAGCAGGACAGCGGTCCGACCTGCGAGCTCACCCCAAGTCACGAGCTTGCTGCTGAGAATCGGGAGGGGGCCCCACGAGAGGTACGAGTCGATCGAGGGTTCGCGGCTGACCGTGAACTGCTCGTTGTAGGTGGTGATCCACAGGGTGTGGCCGCCGGCCGACGGCAATGGAGCCCCGAACTCGGCGATGTTACGAACTGCCCATGGGGCGACCACGACGCTGAAAGCGGCGAGAGACGCCAGCCCGATGCCCAGAAGCTGTGGCCACTGGCTCCGACCGCTGCGGCGGACAATGATGACCCACGCGGTCATCGGGGCCAGCGCGAGAAGCAAGCCATCGACGCGGGCCAGAGTCGCGAGACCAACCGCAACTCCAGATCCCACCAGCCACACCAGCGGACGCCTCGCGTTGACGGCTTCGCATCCGAGCCAAATTGCGCCGCACCCGGCTGAGCCGAAGATGGCGAAGTTGTCGATCGTCGGATACATGATCAGCAGCGGTCCTGCGAACACAGCGAGGATTGCGCCGATGACCGCGACGCGTCGGTCATGCCAGAAACGGATGCCGATGAGGTACGTTGCCGGAACCAGGCCGGTGCTGAGGAGGACCATCGGCGGCTGACCCCCGCGGTAATCCGACCCGAGAAGCAGCATCGAGCCGGCTGCGACAATCGATGTCAACGGCATCCAGTGTCCGTTGCTGGCGACCGGGAGCATTGGGTCGGCGGGGATCGATCCGCCGACCTCTAGGAAGCTCCACATTGCTGGCACGGTGAAACCGAAGCCGTCGGCGAGCCGGGTCGCCACGAGGGTGTAGTAGGAAGGATCTGTGTACGGCGGCCAGTCGACGAGCATGGCCGCGGCGACACGAGCGATGAGCGCAAAGCACGTCAGGGCCAGGGCATCGACGAGTCGTTGGCGCGTGGTCACCTCAGTCGTCTGTCGCCGGTCGGCGTCGCAGGCTCACCCAGCCAACCACCCCAATGGCGACCGTCCAGATGTGTGTAAGTGGCGCCACGAGATAGAGGAGGGGAAAGGCCACAAGCCGCCGCGGGTGGGTACGAAGCATTGGTTCGGCCGCCACGAGTAGGCCGACCAAGTAATGGATGAACGTATACGGACCGAGCACGACGCCCGACAGGATGGCGTATCCCAGGCCCTCGGGGCCCCTGCGCAGTACCGCCATTGCGAAGAGACCGGCGGCGAGCATCACGGACAGCACGACGCCGGCCGGACCAAGCATGCCGGAGAGAGCGATATTCGCGGTGAAGTCCCGGCCAAGTGGCTCGCGAAGCGTCTCGATGAACCCGAGCCACGGCTCGAGGCCGAACACCAGGAGCCCGATCAGAAGCCCGCCACCCGAAACCCCCACCGAGATCAGGCCAGTCCGAGTCTGACGAATGACGAGCCATGCAAGGATGGGGATGAGGTGCGGCTTTGGCACCAGTAACAGCAGGAGCCCAAACGCTGGGCCCGCAAACCATGGGCGCAGGCGTAGGAGCATGATCTCGACCCCGAGCGTGAACGAGCTCACGTTGCCGATCATCAGGTCATGCATCGCTGGCGGAAACAGCGCCGCGAGACTGAAGGCGAGCGTCCGATCTGTCCCGGACCAGGCCCGGGCGAAGAGGGCGGCACCAAGGACGAGGACTACTGCCTTGATCGCCAGCCAAGCCAGGATCGCCAGCCACTCAGGCAGAGGCGCGAACATCGTGAGGGTCAAAGCGGCCCACGGGGTGTAGCGGAAGGTGTAGGCGTCGCTCCAGGCATAGAGGTCCTCGCCGCTCAGCAGCCGCTGACCGGCCTGCTGATAGCAGCATGTGAAGTCGATGGCCCAGTCGCCCCTGAATCCCAGCGAGAAGACGATGGCCACATACACGACAAGCGCCGCGGCTGTGAGTCTCAGGAGGAAGCGGGGTCGGCTCACGATGGCGCGGATCGCGCCCGCTTGCGACGACATGAGCGGTGACGATATCAGTCGCAGCATGTTGAGCCCGGCGCGGACGCTGTCACTGCGATCGTCGCGACGTCAAATCATCGCGCTCTGGATTCCGGGTCCCTCTGCCTTTCACAGGTGATCCGGCCAACAGGAATGTCGTGTCGTACGACAGGGTGCGAGGGAGGCCCAGGACGACGGTCGCGGCGCCGGCCAGCCAGGCGTATGCGGACCGGCGCTGGGCAAGGAGGATCGTGATCCCTGCAGCCGCCGCGACGACGACGCCCCATAGGATCGGCGCCGCTTGAAACAGCGTCCCAGCCCTCGGACCGTCGACGGTGTAGCGCGATAGATCGAACAGCAGCATGGGAGCGACAAGGATTGCCGTGAGACTCAGAGATATCGTGAACCTTCGCCAGTCGCCCCGTCCGAGGTACACCAGGGAAAGTGCAAGTGGAAACGCCTTGAGCGATGCTGCGATGGCGATAGCAAGGGGACCCCAGCGGCGCTCGAGGCCGAGAACGAGACCGGCGACGAGGAGGGGTTGCACGTTGCCGCTCCGGCCGGATGAGAAGAGAAGAATTGGGAGTGCAATGAGAACCAAGGCCAGCGCTGCCGTCGTGCGCCGACGCAACAATGGCCATACGCTGACAAGCGATCCAGCCACCAGCAGGGCCGACCAGAGAACCGAGACCAGTGCCTCAGGGAGGAACGTGAGTGGAATCCAGGCTGTGGCAAACCACGGGGCGTACTGGTATGCGGCCAATGGGTTGGTCGTGGAGTACAGCTCGCCACCTGCTCGTAGCCTGCGCGCCGCCTCCAGGTACACATGCATGTCCTCCAGTGTCCATGAGGCGATCGCGAACACTCCGGCTTGCAGCGCAATGCCGGTTAGAATCGCAAGGACAGCGAATGACGCGCCGCGCGTGAGCAATGTCATCCGGCAGTCATCCACATGCTTCGTCGAATCATCGAACGACCGACCACTCGGGCGACGCCAACGAACGCCACGACCCAGGCAAATAGCCAGTAATGCGGATGCATGTCCACGACCGGAGCGAGGAGGGCGCCGGCGAGAGCGGCGTACGCGACGAACCGGGAGCGCGCCCGAACTACGGCGATCACCAGCAGGATCGCAACGCCAATACCGAGGAGGCGAGCGACCGCCGGACCGACCAATCCCTGCAGGCCGCATGCGATCGACAGGCTCTGCGGTGAGCACTCGGGCTGGGCGTTCCGCAGGGCGTGCACGAAGTCGCTCCACGCGTCGGAACCGACCAACGGCAGGGTCAAGAGGCTCAGCGCGACCGCAACGCCTGCTGACACGGCCACGCTTCGCCAACCATCGCGTCGGGCCGGCCAAGCCGCGATGAGCCCGGGGAAGACTTTCAGCGTTGACCCGATCCCGGCCATGGAGGCCGTCAACCCGTCGGCCCTGAGGACCCAGAGCCAGGCCAGAAGGCCCGCGATCCCGAGGTTCAGATTCCCCGACACCACGGCGTTCGAGAACGGAGGAAACGCGGCGAGGGCGATGAGGGTCACGCCGATGGCCTGGGGATCGAGGCGGCCGAGCTCGCGGCGAAGGATAGCCATCAGGCCGAGGAGGAAGGCGCCGAGGTTGATGGAGATCCAGGCGATCAGACCGTTGGTACCCGCGGCGAATGGAAGGAACATCGGTACCGCAGGCGGCGGATAGGTAAAGCCCGTCAACAGGGAGTCGCGAAGCTGGTAGGGCCCTGCGACCTGCGCAGGCGCATAGATCGGCTCGCCGGACATCCACCGATCGACAGCATTCGCGTACGTGCGCCAATCATCGAACGCGTCGAAACTGATGGCAGCCAGCTGTTGCTCTGCTCGCGCCGTCGCGAGCATCACCGCTGCGATCCCGAGGCCCACGATCAGCCAGCCGAGAAAGGATCGTCCCATGCCAAGCGGCGGGTTCAGCTTGAGACGCCGAAGCGAGCAAGGCCGGGGATCCGGATCGGGACCTCGCGGCCGGCCAGGAACGCGCCGAAGTAGAGCGCGGCGACCACGATCACCAGGAGCTGGAACCCGACGATGAGAGAGAGATACTCGAGCACGCCGCCGATCATTGCACCGAGTAAATTCGTTCCGAACGCGACATACGCGGCCTCGGCCCGCCGGAAGCGCTCCGCGAAGATGAGATTGGCCGCGAAGATCGGCGTGAACCACAGGGCAGTCGCCAACGCGAAGCGCGGAGCGGCCGCCATGCCAAGCAGCGCAGCCGGCGGCACGAGAAACGCGATCCCAAGAGACGCGAAGAGAACCAGGTACAGGGCGGTCCGCGGCAGGTCGGGTACCCGCCGCGCGAGCTCGACCGCGAGGAGGACCGATAGAAGAACACCGGCGAAGACCAGTAAGTTCACGATCCAGGTCGTTCCGAACAGGAGCGCGAACTGGACCACGGCCTTCGTCTCGAGGAGGAGGAACGCGGCGCCCATGAAGAAGACATCCACGTAGCGACTCATGCCGCGCAACGGACCACCGACACCGCGTACCAGCCCGAGGGAGGCGGCGACGATGAGCAGCACCGTCACGAGGTAGATCGGTGGGAGGCCGGGGGACCGCAGGTACAGGAACGGGTAGTTGTCGGTAGCCGGCTGCACCGACGTCGTATCGAGGAACGCTCCGCCCTCGCAGTCGACTGGCTCGTCCCGGCCAACGGTCAGCATGGCCAGACGACCAACCGCGCCCACGGAGTCGACGCAGGCAGGAACCCCATAGACCGTCTCGAGCGTGTTCGCCAGTCGTTCCACGAGCCAGTCTTCGCGGTAGTAGTTGTACATGGCGAACACGCCGTCGGGTCGAAGGCGCTCGCGGGCGGCCTCCATGGCCTCGACGGTGAACAGGTAGCTCTCGAGGCGCAGCGCACCCTGGCCCGACACGAGCGTCAGCGAGTCGGGAAGCGCGAAGAGAATGAGGTCATACGTCGTCCCGGTGTTCTCGAGATATTCCCGGCCATCGGCGAGGTACGTCGAGACTCGCGCATCCGAGTACGGCTGATCCGGATGTAGCTTCGTCCCGATCTCGAGCAGCCGCGGGTCGATCTCGACCGCATCGACCGAGCCGACTTCCTCTGACAGGGCCAGGGCGACGTCGGTTCCGGTGCCGGCTCCGATCACCAGGACGTCCGCACCTTCGACATCGCCGGCTCGCCGGTACGGCTCGCGGTAGATCGAGTCAGCGTCACGGCGAATGTCGGCCACGCTGCTGATGTCCTGGTGCGGGATCCCGTTCACCGTGATGTGGTAGTCGGGGTTGCCCTTGAGCGCGACCACCGCAAGCTTGTAGTAGGGCGACCAGCTGTATTCCGGCACCAATGACTCTCTACCCAGTATGAGAACCATCCCTAGGATTGCCACCATCTGCAGTGGCCGTCGAACTTCCCGGAACAGAACCAGCATGACGACGGCAGCAACGAGTGCCCAAGCCACCGGTGGGGCCCACAGCAGCGACAGCGCGGAGAAGCCGAGGATGCCGAGGAGGCTGCCGGCGATGTCGAGGCGATAGGCCTCGAGCGGTTCGAAGACAGCGAACTGGCGGCCGACGGCCTCGCCGATGAGGGTCATCACCCCGGTCACCGCCAGGAAGATGACGGGGAGCATGAGCCACGCGGGCAGGCCCGAGACGGATGGCTCGCCGAAATAGATCAGGTCGTCGCCCGTCCGATCGATCTCCACCCGGGCGATGAGGACGAAGCCGATGAAGAACGTCAGCGCGACCGGGATCCACTTGGTCAGGTTCCGGGACGAGCGTGCGCGGATGAAGCCGAGGCCGATGCCAAGGAAGCTGCCGAGCAGCACCAAGTTCGAAAAGAACGACAGGTAGACGACGTTCGATCCAAGCCAGCGGATCAATGCAAGCTCGACGAACAGCATCAAGAAGCTGAGCAGCACGAGCCGCATTCGTGGGGTCATGGGCCGGAAGCCTACCGCACGCTGTTCGGTGGCAGCGGTAGGCCTTTCGGGCCAGTGCCGGTGCGTACCGTCACCGGGTAGACTCCCGCCGATGCCGAGCCATTTTCCGTACTGGCTGCCCACGCCCATCGTGATCCACGCCGCGGTGGTTGTCGTCGTCCTCGCAGCCGTGAGCGTGGTCAAAGGGCTCGGTGATCCGGACTACTACTGGCACGTCACGGCCGGACGGCTCATTGTCGAGACCGGCGTCGTTCCCAGCGTCGACCAGTTCTCATTCACCTGGCAGGGACGACCCTGGACGCCGCACGAGTGGCTGAGCGAGGTGGCGATGCACCTGGTTGCGTCGGGTACCGGACCTGGCGCCACCCTCTTGCTGTTCGGTGCCGTGGCCGCCGCCGCCATCGCGGTCGTGTCGGTCGCGCTCTCACGTTCTGGGCTGCGCACAGCGACTGTTGCGCTCCCGGCGACTCTCGCGGCGCTGGTATTCCTTCCCTACGTCACGGCTCGCCCCCAGGCGGTCTCGTGGCTCCTGCTAGGCATCGAGCTCGTGATTCTCATGCGGCTTCGATCGGATCGGCCGGCCCGCGCGCTCCTCCTCGTTCCCCTGTTTGCGGTGTGGGCCAACCTTCACGGAGTCTACGTCGTGGGCCTGGGAGTCGCCGGCGTCTACCTGCTCTTCACGCTTGCTGGACGGACACGGATGGCCGCGGCCCGTGGTTGGATGCTGGCGGCGGCGATCGGTGCCGGGCTGGCCTCGATGCTAACGCCCGCCGGCCCCGCCGGCCTGCTCTATCCACTCCGGTACGTCGACGGTAGTGATTGGGGCCTGGCGAATATCCAAGAGTGGCAATCACCGAACTTCCACGAGCCGGCGCATCTCGCCTTCCTGGGCCTCATTCTCGCCGTGGTCATCTGTGGCGGTCGCGGGACGCCGGGATGGATGTCGTTCCTGGCGTATGGCGGAATCATCATGGGGTTGCTGGCCCTGCGGAACGCGCCAATCGCCGCGATCCTCGCGATGCCGACCTTGTCTCACACACTCGATGCATGCCTGCCAGGGCGGCATGCCGACCAGGCATGTCCGCGGTCGCTCGCGGTGGGGCGGCGCATCATCGAGCTGGCCATCGGCGTTGCCGTCGCCGTCTCTGCGTGGGTGATCCTCATGCCAGCCAATGCCGACGCAGCGAGTCTGGAAGTGGCGCGCTCGAAGTTCCCGACCAAGGCTGTGACGCAGTTGAGGTCCATCGACCCGGACGCGCGAGTCGTGGCCGAATATGGATGGGCAGGCTATGTGATCCACGAGCTGCATCGGAC
>JALZDF010000009.1 GCA_030862645.1 Chloroflexota bacterium | reverse complement strand
GCGCCGCGCGATGGACGTCCAGCCCGACATACGTGCCGTCGACGACGCCCGCCTCGCCGGTGTGGAGCCCCATCCTGACGTTGACGGTCGCGTCGGCCGGCCATTCGTGCGTCGCGAGCGAGCGCTGCGCCTGGCTCACCGCCGCGACTGCGTCGGAAGCGGCACCGAAGACGACGAAGAACGAGTCGCCGTGGGTCGCCACCTCGTGGCCACCATGGTCTGCCAGCGCGGCTCGAATGACGCGGTTGTGCTCCTCGAGCACGTCTGGATACCTCGCGCCGAGCCGCTGCAGCAGGCGAGTCGATCCCTCGATGTCGGTGAAGAGGAACGTGAGCGTCCCGGTCGGCAGATCGGTCAAGGCGGGGTGCCCGAGGCGGTCACGCTGCGTCCACGATTGGCACGCGGCGCGCCGTTTGCCCACGCCCCAAAGCGCGGCGTAGCCCTCGGAGATCCGCCGATGGGCATCGCCGGAGTGGCGTAGAGGTGGTCCGACGCCCAGAGGTGGTGGTGGTCCAGCTCGTCCAGGCGCCGCGCGGCGTCCTCGTTGGACTGCCAGTCGGTCGCCTGGTCCCAGCGCAGGATGCCCAGCCGCGTCTCCATCGAAAGGGATTGTCGCCGATGCGTACAGTCTCCTTCCGCCGGGCCATTGGTCCTCCGCGCGAGCGACGAACTGACGCCGAGCGGCGTTAGCGCCCACGCCGCGGGCCAAGTATCCATGGGCTTCCTGTCCGGTGAGCGCGACAAGGCGCGAGGTATCGAGCAGCCGGCGCCCTCGCGGATCTCGCACTCGCCGCCGCCGAACGAGTGCGTGCCGAGTGGCACTCGTCAACAAGGCGAAACGTCGACATCAACCGCGGTGACGCAAGGGAGTTCGGGACTCTGGTGGTAAAGACTGCGCCACCGGCTCGGGCTGCGGTCGGAGGTAACAGGTCTAGCGGTTACCGTCGCCCGCTAAGCATCTCGGCCCAAGGGCCGTAGGTCCGGGCGTGGGACCCGGCTAAGTGAACAGACGCCGCCCGGCCTCCTGGAGCGCCGCCACGCCGCGGATGTCCGAATCGAGAAGCGGCACCACGGCGCGCACGTCGCCGTCGAAGGTCTCGCCGATTTCGCGCAGGTAACCCTCCTGCATCCTGATTCGATTACGGACGAATTCACCGCCCTCACCGACACCCTTCGTCTGCGTTGCATCGATCACCATGTTGACGATCACACCCCCGACCGGGATGCCGAAGTCGGTGAACCAATCGATAAAGCGGCGGATGACCGCGATGGGGAGCGCCTCGGGCAGCGTGACGAAGAAGAAGGCCGTCTTGGCAGGATCGGTGAGCAGCTCACGGGCATGCTCGATCCTTCCACGGAACTCGATGAGGTAGGACATCAGTGGGTCCTCCTCCTCCTTCTTCTTCGTGAAGGAGAGGGTATCGCGCAGGCTCTGCGCCTCCTCGCGCGACTTCACCATCTTGCCGACCCACAGCCCGTAGACCTTGCTCATGCCCAGCAGGCGTCTCGCGTTGGCCGTGGGCGCCGTGTCGAAGACATACACCTCGTACTCATCGCGAAACATGAGGTCGACCATGTTTTCGAACATCGCCGACTCTTCGAACGCCGGATTGGTCGTCGCCGCCTCGACGAACTCATCGGCCTTGGTCTTGATCTCGGCGAACTTGAGGAACCACTGGATCTTTTCGCGGATCTCCCGCTTCGAGCGCTCGATCGCGTCGCTGGTGTCGATCTCCAGCGCCCACAGGTTCGCCACCCCGTTTACCGGGGTGTGCTTGCCGTAGACGTCCTGGCCCAACAGGCCGGAAAGCGAGTGCACAGGGTTCGTGGATGCGAGCAGCACACGCCGCCCCTGGCGCGCCAGCTCCACCGCCGTCATGCCCGCCATGGACGTCTTGCCCACCCCACCCTTGCCGCCGAAGAAGACGTAGCGCAGGTCGGGATGATCCGTCATGAAGCCGGCCATGGAGGTTCCGACGAGGCGCGTCGGATCGGCGGCGAGGCTCATCGTGGTACCTCCCCGTACATCAGCGTGGCCACGCGCTCGATCATCTCCAGCCCGGTGACGTCGCGTTCGAGTTCGGGGACGTGGGCGCGCACGTCCCGGCCGAGCTCGCGCTCGATCTCGACAAGCTGGCCGCGCTGCATCTCCATCCGGTTGCGCAGGTACGCCGGAACGCCCTCAGCGCCCAGCGACTCGGGCAGCACGCGATTGACGATGTACCCGGCGATGGGCACATCGAACTTGGCGAACATCGTAGCCGCCTTGGCGGTGTCCAGCAGGATCATCTGCTCGGGAATCAGTACGAAGAAGAAGGCGGTTCTTTTGCGATCGGTGAGGATCTGCGACGCGGCATTGATGCGCTGGCGGATGTATTGCAGCTCGCCCAGGATCTCGTCCTCGGCGACATCCTTCTGGCGACGCATCCGCGCGGCAACCTCCTCGTACTCGCGCATCTCCTCGCGGAGGTGGGTGATCTTGCCGATCCACTCGTCGTAGACCTTGGCCATGCTCAGGTAGTAGAGCGCATGTCCCAGCGGGACGAGATCGTAGATGTAGTAGTCGTAGTCTCCCTCGGCCAGGATGTCGACCACGGAGTCGAAGATGGCCGATTCCTCCATGGCCGGCTCCGCGCTGGTGGCGGCGATGTAGTCCTCGATCTCGTCGGGCACCTTTTCCAGGCCGTACATGTCGAGGATCTTGGCGCGCACCTCGTCCTGGTACTCCCGGATGTGGCGGTCGGCGTCGATCTCCTGGGCCCAGAGGTTGTCCATCACCTTGACCGGTCCCTTCCCGAAGATGTCGGTCTGGAAGATGTCGGACAGACTGGCCTGGGGATCGACGCTGAAGACGAGGACGCGCTTGCCCTGCTTGGCCAGCCAGTAGCCGGTGGCGGCCGAGAAGGTCGTTTTGCCGAGCCCGCCCTTGCCGCCGAACATGATGTAGTGGCGATCAGGATGGGCCCGGAAGAAATCGGCGAGCGCCGTGCTGCCGCCCGTGCCCGCCTCAGTGGGCGTCGTCATGACTAGAACATCGCATCGGTGACGTCCTTCTCGCGCAGCATGCTTCGCTTCCAGGTCGAGATTTGGGGCACCACGTAGGGCAGCAGGCGGAGTGAGTAGTAGGGCGGCAGGATCGGAACGCCGACCAGGTCACCCATGGTGATCAGGATGAAGAGGTGCTCCATACTCGCGCGGCTGCGCAGCGCGGAGCGCGTCATGTCATGGGCGGCCATCCCGTAGGTGACCTCCCGGAACTTTCCGAGCAGGCCACGGAATCCGCCGGGACGCTCCTCGGCCTGGTCGTCAGTCACGGTTGCCCCCTGGGTTACACACCGTGCAGCTCATAGTCGTGTTCCTCACTGAAGTGGCGCTCGCGCAGGACGCGGCGCTTCCACGCGGCAATCTGCGGGACGACAAAGGGCAGCAGGCGGAGTGAATAGTACGGAGGGATGACCGGCAGACCGATCATGTCGCCCACGCAGGTCACCATGAAGATTGTCTCCAGGTTCGCGCGCATCGCGACCGACTGGCGCGCGAACTCGTGCGCCGTCATCCCGTAGAGGAACTCGCTCAACGCGCCTCGCAGCCCTTCCGAAGGCTTGCCACGGTGGTCGTCGATCGCCCGTCCTCCCCACCGGCGTGAATCAATCCAATGTAGCACCCACCTTCGTCCATTGATTGACCGATGCCGGCCATGCTTCGTAGAGTCGCCGGCAACACTCATGCCAGACCTCCCGGCGCTCGGCGCCTCGCTCGCCTTCGCGCTGCTCGTGGCGATCATGCTCTGGTTCGCCCTCGGCACCCAGCGCAACATTCGGCGCGGGAACGACCTGCTGCTCTGGCTCCAGGATGGCCTCCCGCTGCTTGGCGAGCGGACGACATTGCGCTGGCTGGGAAGCTCGGTCGTCGAGTTGCGCATCGCAGACCCCCAGCCGCCGTTTCGGGAGGCCCAGCTGCTGATCGTGCTGGAGCCGCGTGACCTCGGAGCGCTGTGGGCGCTCGCCCACCGTCGCGGTCGCCGCGACTTTCTGATCGTGCGGGCTCGGCTCGTCCGGGCACCGCGCTTCCGGGTCGACCTTGCCGATACGCAGAGCTGGACGATGGGCGATGTCAGGCATCGCTGGGCGGGCGAGGCCGGTGGCGCCACCTGGACCGGGAGCTGGGGCGGAACGACATTCGAGGCCCGTCACGACCCCGCCGTGCCCATCGAGCAGCTTCGCGAATGGTGGAAGCGGCTGGCCGGCGTCAGCGGAGGCGTCTGGCGGATCTCCGTCAGTCCGATCGTGCCGCAGCTCGAACTCCACC
>JALZDF010000157.1 GCA_030862645.1 Chloroflexota bacterium | reverse complement strand
TCAGCGGCGGCGAGGAGGCGTCTCGGTCCGAGGGGGACGGGCCGGGACGCTTTCCCTTGTCGGATGGCTGCCATCATGCACCGATGACCGGCAGTCTCCCCATGGTGCGCGTCGAGAACGCCACCCGCGGCACAACCGTGGCGGAGCGCGTGCGCGTGGCAAGCTCGAGCGTCGACCGCAGCGTCGGACTCCTTCGGACGCCGGAGGTGAGGCCCGGCGAAGGCCTCTGGATCAAGCGTTCGCCGTCGATCCACATGTTCTTCATGCGCTACCCGATCGACGCGGTCTTCGTCGGCAAGTCGGGCCGTGTCACCAAGGTCGTCGCCAACCTGAAGCCCTGGCGAGTCGTGTGGTGGGCACGCGGTGCGCGCGACTGCCTGGAGCTCCGCGCGGGCGCCGCAGCCCTCAGCGAGACGCAGGAGGGCGACGAGCTTCGCCTGGTCGACCTCAGCTAGACCTCTCGGGCAACCGCGAAGCCGTACACGGACTCGCATCCCGCCTCACGCAGGACCGATGCGCAGGCCTCCAGGGTCGCCGTGGTGGTGACGATATCGTCGATCAGGATCACCGTCGGTGGCAGCACCGTGCCGCGGCGAACGACGAACGCGCCACGCAGGTTGTGCAGCCTGGCCGTCCGGTTGAGCCGATGTTGCCTCGTCGTCGGCCGTTCGCGATGGAGCACGTCAGCCACGGGAAGCTTGGCCACTCTGCCGAGCTCGCGCGCCAAGAGCTCGGCCTGGTTGTAGCCGCGGGCACGACGGCGTTCGACATGCAGGGGGACCGGCACCAGGGTGGCAGGACCGCTGATCATGCACAGATGGCGCAGCGAGGGCGCCCCGGCGCGAGCCAGGATGGGCGCCAGTCGGGCGGCTCCCGAATACTTGAGCGCGGCCAGCGCGCGACGCATCGGCCCGGCGTAGGCGAAGGCGGCCATCGCCAGCCAGAGCGCATCGCCGACGGCCAGGCCGGCTTCGGGCGCCAGGAAGCGATCTGCAGGCCGCGAGGCAGCTTCGAACCCGTCCAGACACCGGGAGCACAGCAGTGCTCCGGGGCGTCTGCAGGCGGCGCAGGCCGGTGGCATCAGCAGGTCGAGCAACGCCACCACGGCCCTATTGTGGGAGTCGGTGCTTACCGATCGCTTACGGCGCGGTTACCGGCACGCGCGGTGCTAGCCTAGGAGGCCATCCCTCGAGACACGCGCACCGGAGGGCACGGAAGAGTGAAGACCAACCTGACGGCCCGCAACCTGGAGTTGAGCGAGCGGCTCCGGACGCAGATCGAGCGCAAGCTCCAACGGCTGGATCGAATCACGCACGACATGGCGGAGGCCGATGTCGAACTGATCTCCAAAGCGTCCCACGCGTCCGATAGCGCACAGGTGGCCGAGGTGACGCTGCGGAACAACGGCGATGTCCTTCGTTCCTCAGCTGCCGGGGCCACCCCCATGGCCGCGCTCGACGTGGTGGTGGACAAGCTCGAGCGGCAGATCATCCGCACCAAGGAGAAGCCAGGCAGCGTGCGGAAGCGGCACAGCGACGAGATCGAATCGGTCCTGCATCGCGAGGCGCTCGGGACGATCCAGCCGGAGGCCTACAACGAGCCCGCCGACGGCCGGCCGCGGGTGGTGAAGACAAAGCGCTTCGACATGCTCCCCATGTTCGAGGAAGACGCCATCGCCCAGATGGAGGAGCTGGGTCATGCCTTCTTCGTGTTCCTGAACGCCGAGAGCGACGAGGTCGCCGTGCTCTACCGGCGCACCGATGGCGCTTACGGGCTGATCGAGCCGGTCATCGACAACGGGAGACCCCGCTGAGGGCGACGCGGCCGGTCAGAAGATGGCCGGCAGGATCAGCAGCGCCCCGACGATCGCGATCAGCGCGACGAAGAACACGAGCAAGCCGATACCCATCAGGTCGGTGCTCGGCTCGCGAGGCCCGTCTCCCATGGCCCGCACCCTAGCACGGCCTGAGCCGCGCCGGCGCCTGACCTGGCCGGCAGATGCCCCGCCGGTTGGCCTGCACCTCGGCGTGCGGCTCGGGCTGATGCGGGCGGCGCGTCGTTCGCGGCAAATCGGGGCTCGGGCGCTGCAGATCTTCAGCGACAACCCGACCGCCTGGCGCCGTCGTCCGGAGCCGCCGCTCGAAGCCGCTGAGTTCGTCGCCTACTGCCGCCGCGAGGGAGTCGAGACGGTCGCCATCCATGCCTCGTACCTGATCAATTTGGCCGGCTCCTCCGAGCCGTTCGCGTCGCAATCGCGGGAAGGCTTGATCTACGAGATGCAGCGCGCGCCGGCGTACGGGGCTTCCTCGGTGAACACGCACATCGGATCGCACCGCGGTGTCGGTGCCGAGGCTGGGCTGCGGCGGCTTGTCGAGTCGGTGACGGCGGTTCTGGAGACGTCGCCGCCATCGGTCCGGCTGGTGCTGGAGAACTCTTCCGGCGGCGGGGACCTTCTCGGCTCGAGGCTCGAGGAGCTGGCGGAGATCCTGTCGGCCGCCGGCGCCGCTTCGGATCGCCTTGCGTTCTGCCTGGATACGGCGCATCTGTGGGGTGCTGGATACGACATCTCGTCCGACGATGGGGCGGCCGCAGTGGTGGATCGGTTCGACGAGCTGATCGGGCTGGACCGGCTGGCCATGGTGCACCTGAACGACTCGCGCTCGATGCTCGGATCGCGGACCGATCGGCACGAGCACGTGGGCGCCGGGCAGATCGGCCCAATCGGGCTCGGTGCGCTGCTGCGCGATCCGCGCTTGGCGCGGACGACCTTCATCATGGAAACGCCCGGAGCCGACGAGGGCTGGGACGCGGTCAACATGCGCCGCGCCTGGCTGCTCTGGGGAGGCGCTGCGGAGCTCCCGGTCCTGCCGCCGAAGGCGTTCCGGACCAACCGGCGCTCGACGCGTGCGGGTCCGCCGCGAGGCTAGGTCGCCTGCGCTCCCCTTAGCTGCCGTTCGAGCGTCCGTTGGGGGTTGGGTGCGAGCCGTTGGTGGTGCCGCGGACTCGGCGTGAGCGGACCGCGATATAGGCCTGCATGAGCTCGCGGACGTCGGACTCGGTGAGAGAGTCGTCGCCCCGCAGAGCGTACTCGACGCGGGTGGTGGGCAGCACCGCGCGGGAATTGAGGGAGGAGAAATAGGCCGGGCCATCTGCCTCGTCGTGGATCTCGCGCAGGCCGCGCGCAAGCTTGGTGGCCGTGCCGAGCGACGGCATCCGGTCACCCTTGATCAGCCGGGAGATGGTGGAATGGTCCACGCCCGACTGGAGCGCCAGCTGACGCTGGCTCATCTTCTTTTCCTTCAGCTGGCCACGCAGCCAGGCATTGAAGGATCGCGGCGTCTGCAGGGTCATTTGCGACCTTCGTGCGCCGTACGGCATCGGTGCGGATGCGCCGGTGGTGCGTACGAGCAACCGCAGCATCCCAGCGAGGGTGAACCACCTCAATAGGAGGAAGGTACCGAGCGCCGTAACTCCCCGTGGCGGCGGAGAGGTTCAGCCCGGCGTGGTCACGGGCTGCCCGCCGTGGGCACGCCGGACCTTGGTGCTGAAGGCGTACAGGATGCCGCCGAGCACGATCACGGTAACGATCGTCAGCCCGCGATCGACCAGCGCCACCGCCGCGGCCGGCTCGCGGGTAACGCCGTAGATGGAGAGCACGCCGATGATCCCCGCCTCCACGAATCCAAACCCGGCCGGCGTGAGTGGGATGGCCGTCAGGAGGGCCGCTGCGAGCGCCACGAACACCGAGGCGCTGATTCCCAATCCAACCTCGGGCAGGCCCAGTGCCCGAATGACGAAGTAGAGCCGGGCGCCCTCGAGCAGCCAGATGGCGACCGTCAGCGCCAGGATGACGGGCACGCTGCGCACCGTCAGCGCTCCGGTGCTCCCCTGGTGAAATCGATCCCAGAGCTCGCCGATCCGGGTCGGCAACCATCGGCCGATGCGCGCGCCGTACAACCTGAGTCCGGTGATCATCAGGACAAGGCCAATTGCGAGCACGAAGCCGACGATGAAGAGCGCGTCGATTTCGGGCCGGGATCGGCCGCGGAAGGACCAGTAGCCGGCGGTCAACGCCAGGGTGGCGATGATGATGATGTCGGCGATGCGCTCGATGAAGACCGTTCCGACCGTCCGGGAGATCGAGGCCCCGTAGTTCCCGCGCAGCAGATAGGCCCGATACAGGTCCCCCAGCTTGGCCGGCACCAGGCAGTTGACGAACCAGGAGAGGAACAGGATTTCGGTCGCGTCGCGCAGCCGGACCGACATCCCGCTGCGCTCGAGGACGTAGCGCCACCGGAAGCCGCGAAGCGGGAAGGTGGCGTAGTAGGCGAGGAAGGCCAGCGCCAGGAGACCAGGATCCGCCTGGCCGACGAGGCGGGCGACCTCGCCCCAGTCGAAGTCGTCGCCGAAGATGATGCGCGACAGCAGGTAGAGCAGCACCAGCCCGAACAGGAGCGAGCCGATCGTCCGCAGGTTGAGGATGCGGCGCCGCAGCGACACCTGGTCGGCGAGGATGACCGGCTCCTGGTCGTGCGTCATGCGCCGCTCGCCCTCACGTCCTCATCCGAGTCAGGCTCCTTCGCCGGAAGTTCCGCGCCGGTCGGCCGCTGGATCGGCTCCCTGCGCACCTGCTCGGGCGGCTCTGGGCCCAGGATCGGGCCGGCAGCGGTGCGCTTGCCGCGCCACGCGTCGAACATGTTCTTCCATACCGCCCAGCGGGTGGTGGCGTGGATGAAGACGGACGATCGGCTGGCGTGCCAGTCATTCTCGGGCAGCGCGGCCTTCAGCTCATGGGCGCTGTCAAAGGCGGGCAGGGCGTTGAAGGCCATGGCCACCTCGAAGCTGGAGTGGCTGTCGGAGGCTGCGATGCCGGCGATGCCGTAGCGCCGCGCGAACTCGGCGGCCTCCTGGTTGTGCCGCTGCAAGGTCACCCGGCAGTTGAAGACCTCGACCATGTCGATCTTGCCGAGCTCCGCCAGGTTGCGCAGCGGCCCCTCCCGGATGTGCGAGCCGCGGAACGGGTCGAATGGGTGCGGGATGCTGACCAGGCCTCCCTGCCGATGGATCTCATCGGCGGTCTCCTTGGCCGACAGGCCTCGCGGGATGGTCTTGGTCAGGAATATGCCGACCACCTCGCCATCGGCGGTGCTGACTTCTTCGCCGATGATGATCGTCAGCTTGTTGCCCAGGTTGAGGTCGGCCACTTTGTCGCGGACGGCAATGGCACCCTCGATGTTGTTGTGATTCGTGACCGCGACGTGCGTGAGCCCTCGCTCGATCGCCTTCTCGATGAACTTCTCCTCTGTCAGGATCGAGTCGCGGCTGAAGCGGGTGTGGATGTGGAAGTCGGCGAAGGCCTGCCGGGTCGGCGGCTTGCCGGTGGTCTCCCGTTCCTCCTTGAGCGCCGCGCGCAGCTCCGTCGCCGAGGCGGCGATGGTCACGTCGGCTGGCTCACGAGTGGCTCACCAGGCTCTTGCGGAAGGTGCCGAAATGCTCGAGCGCCATGCCGGTCCCGACCGCCACGGAGTTGAGCGCGTTCTCGGCGACGTGGCACGGGATGCCGGTCACCTGGGTCAGCAGCTTGTCGAGGTTGCGCAGCAGGGCGCCGCCGCCGGTCATCACCATCCCCTTGTCGATGATGTCGCTGGACAGCTCGGGTGGTGTCTGCTCAAGCACATTTCGGACCGCCGTGATGATGGCCTGCAGCGGCTGCTCGATGGCCTCGGTGATCTCGGTGCTGGAGATCGGGATGGTCCGTGGGAGACCCGCGATCATGTCGCGACCCTTGACCTCCATCTTGAGCGGCTCCTCGAGTGGCAGCGCCGAGCCGATCTGGATCTTCACGTCCTCCGCCGTTCGGTCGCCGATCATGAGGTTGTACTTGCGTCGGATGTAGTTTGCGATGCCCTCGTCGAACCGATTGCCGCCAACCCGCAGCGAGTCGCTGACGACGATGCCGCCGAGGGCGATCACCGCGATCTCGCTCGTGCCGCCGCCGATGTCGATGATCATGTTGCCGGAGGGACCGCTGATCGGGACGTTGGCGCCGATTGCCGCGGCCAGTGGCTCTTCGATCAGGTAGGCGTCCTTGGCACCCGCCTTCAGGGCGGCGTCTCTCACCGCTCTCTTCTCGACGGAGGTGACGCCCGAGGGCACGCTGATCATCACGTCCGGTTTGAAGAGGCGGACGCGTGCGACCTTGTTGATGACGTAGCGAAGCATCGCCTCGGTGATGAGGTAGTCGGCGATCACCCCGTCGCGCATCGGGCGGATGGCCCGGACGTTGCCGGGCGTGCGGCCGATCATCTCCCTGGCCTCCTCGCCAACCGCGACCAGCCGGTTGTCGTCCTCGTTGATCGCCACGACGCTCGGCTCGTTGAGCACGACGCCCTTGCCCTTGACGTACACGAGAATGTTGGCCGTGCCGAGGTCGATGCCGATCTTCATGCGTGCGCTATCGGTCCAGTGCGAGCGGGTGGGGTGGGCCGCAGTATACCGAGATGGGTCCTCGGCGCCCGCTGACTGCGCGGCTGGTCAAACGCCCCTGCCGTGAGCGTCAGGCAGGGCAGCAACGCCGTGCATTCGACCGCACGCGCGGCCGCTGATCAAAGCTGACCGCTCGAGGAGGCTGACAAGCCGGTCGAGCCGCCGCCGGGTGGTCCGGTCTTCGAGGAAAGCGATGGCCGGAACCACGTGCGCGTCGCTTGCCGAGGGTTTACTGCGACGACAATGACGGCATGCCAGAAGGCGACACGATCTTCCGCACGGCCGAAGTGCTTCGTGCGGCTCTCGTCGGCCGGCGGGTCACGGGGGCCAGGGCGCAGGCCCGGCCCGGATTGCGCCGCGTGCCCGACCTGTCACGGCTTGTCGGTGCGACCGTGGCGAGCGTCGAAGCGCGAGGCAAGCATCTGCTGATCGGCTTTGATAGCGGACTGACGCTGAGGAGCCACCTCCGGATGACCGGCTCATGGCACCGATACCGGCGTGGCGAGTCATGGCGACGGCCCGCGCACCAGGCGAGCGCGATCCTGGAGACCGCCGAGGCTGTGGCCGTGGCGTTCAACACCCCAGTGGTCGAGCTGCTGACGGAGGACGACATTCGACGATCTCAACCGCTTCGCGAGCTGGGCCCCGATCTGCTCGGTCTGGACTTCGATATCGAGGAAGCGTTGCGCCGGCTAACCGCCGACGGTGGGAAAGAGCTCGGAAATGCGCTGCTCGACCAGCGCCTCGTTGCGGGAATCGGCAATGTGTACAAGAGCGAGGTCGCGTTCCTGGAGCGGCTGGATCCGTGGATGCCGGTGGCGGAGGTCGATAGAGCAGGCCTTGGGCGCGCGTTGCGGACGGCGCGCCGACTGCTCCAAGCCAACGTTCGAGGTGGCGCTCGCGTCACGACCGGTCGTGGGGCAAGAGGTGAGGGCCTTTGGGTATACGGCAGGGCCGGCCGACCGTGCCGTCGTTGCGGCACCATCATCCGCAGCGCGCGCCAGGGCGAGCTGGCGAGGCTGACCTACTGGTGTCCTCGGTGCCAATCCTCCACCCGGGATTGACACGCGCTCGTCACCAAGGGCGCCTGGCGAGTCGCGTCCCGCACCCTACGCCTCGATGCGGTTGATCCGCGCGCCAAGTGCGACGAGCTTTGCCTCGATCTGCTCGTAGCCGCGATCCACGTGCTCGACCCCAGAGATGACCGAGGTCCCGGTCGCGGCCAGCGCGGCCAGGACGAGGGTGGCGCCGGCGCGAAGATCGGCGATGCCAACCTCGGCTCCATGGAGCTGCGTGGGGCCGGTGATCCGTGCCCTCCGCTCATCGAGCACCTCGACCAACGCGCCCATCCGAGCCATCTCGCGAAGATGGTCGAGGCGATCCTCGAAGATGGTCTCGTGGATGGTCGAGACGCCATCGGCCTGGGTCAGCAGCACCGAGAGCGGCGCCTGGAAGTCGGTGGCGAAGCCTGGATAGGGGTCGGTGCGGACGTCGACGGCGCGCAGCCTGCGTCCATCGGCGCACCGGACGGTGAGGGCGGAGGCTTCCGCATCGGCCTCGTGGGCGACCCCCATGCGGTCGCAGACTTCCAGGAAAGCGCCGAGGTGTGACGGGTTCACGCCGCGCACGGTGACCTCTCCGCCGGTGATGGCAGCGGCGATGGCGAAGGTCTCCGCCTCGAGGCGGTCTCCCAGCACGCGATGCTCGGCACCGCCCAGGCGATCCACGCCCTCGATCTCGATTCGACGCTCACCCGTCCGCTCGATCCGCGCGCCCATGGCGCAGAGCATGCCGATCAGGTCGTCGACCTCCGGCTCGAGCGCCGCGTTGTCGAGCACGGTCGTGCCCTGCGCCAGCGTTGCCGCCAGCATGACGTTCTCGGTGCCCATGACGCTGACGGTCGGGAACTCGACCCGGGCGCCGCGCAGGCCGCCGGCGGGCGCGGAGGCGAAGTAGTAGCCGTTGCGGTACACGATCGTGGCGCCCATGGCCTCCATGGCGGCCACGTGGTAGTCGACCGGCCGCCGCCCGATCCGATCGCCGCCCGGGTTCGGCAGGATCACGCGGCCGAACCGCGCCAGCATGGGTCCGAGCAAGATGAAGCTTGCCCGCATCTTCATCGCTGCTTCGAGCGGGACGAACTTCCAGGGCGCCTCGCGCGCCTGGATCTCGAGGGCGTCGCCATTGGCGCGGCGAACCTCGAAGCCGATGTCGGTCAACACCTCCCGCAAGATGGCGACGTCGCTGATCTTTGGGACGTTCCGCAGCGTGCAGAGCTCATCGGTCAGCACGGCCGCCGCCATCATCTTGAGAACGGCATTCTTGGCTCCGGCGATGCGCACCTCTCCCTCGAGCGGCACGCCGCCGGTGATCACGAACTTCTGCATGGACCGATGCAGTCTAGCGTCAGCCGGGGAACGCCTCTTTCCACTCGTGCGGCCCGGTGTGGTGGCCGTCGCACAGCCCGAGCCGCCCGCCCATGTGGCGCGACGGAAGGTACGGCTGCATGCCCGCCTCGAACGGCGTTGGCTCCCGGTTGCAGATCATCATCCGGCCCTCGCGCGCCCAGGTGTAGAGGTGGTCGGATGAGCAGAATCGATACGGCTTCGTGAAGTTCACGGTCTCGCCATGCGCCGGACTGCTCGGGAGGCCGATCGGTCCCGACTCGCGCACGATCTCAATCCGCACCGGGAGCTGCGGCATCCGGGTGCCGCACTGATCGCACGTCAGCATCGGTCAGCCGGTGTAGTGCGCGCCGTCGTCCTCGCGATGGTTCGCGACGAACGTGGGGTCCAGGTTGGGGTCCTCGCCCGGCGGCGAGCCCTTGTGCGGCTTGAAGTCGACCGGGCAGATGAACGGATACTCGCGCCCGATCTTGCGAAGCTCCTGCATGCGCCGATGCGGTGGCTCCTCACGCCCCTCTGGCCCGCGCAGGTGGGCGCGCTCGGCGTCCTCGGGGGTCATCGGCTCGTCCTTCATGGACCGATGCTACCGCAGCGGCCCCGGACACGGCCCGGGCTCGGAACCCTAGCCCCTGGAGCGGCGGCGCGTGGCGATGCGCTCGCGCATGAGGGCCGTCTGGAGCGCGGCGCGGACGCGGGCAATGTCGACCGGATCCTTCGTCTCCTCGAGCTGCGCCTCGGCGCGTTTGCGGGCCTCGACGGCCCGAGCCTCGTCGATCTCGTCGGAGTGCTCGGCAAGGTCGGCCATGACGATGACCTTGTCCGGGCGCACCTCCACGAAGCCGCCGGAGATGAGCATCGACTGCTCGGTCCCCTGCTTCTTGATCCGCAGCTCGCCGACGCCCAGGGCGCTGATCAGCCGCGTATGGTGCGGCAGGATGCCGAGCTGGCCGTCGATGCCGGGCACGATGACCATGTCCACCTCCTCGGTGAACGCACGGCGCTCAGGCGAGACGATCTCCAGCTGAAGGGGCATCACCCTATCCCATCTTGTCTGCGTTGGCGACCACGTCCTCGATCTTGCCGGCCATGAAGAACGCCTGCTCGGGCAGCTGGTCGTGCTTGCCCTCGAGGATCTCGCCGAAGCCGCGGACCGTCTCCTTGAGCTCGACGTAGGCGCCCGGGCGGCCGGTGAACTGCTCCGCCACGAAGAACGGCTGGCTCATGAAGCGCTGGAGGCGCCGGGCACGCGAGACGGACACCTTGTCCTCCTCGGAGAGCTCGTCCATGCCGAGGATGGCAATGATGTCCTGGAGGTCCTTGTAGCGCTGAAGCGTGCGCTGCACCTCGCGGGCGACCGCGAAGTGCTCATCACCGACGATGCGCCGATCGAGCACGGTGGAGGTTGAGGTCAGCGGGTCCACCGCCGGATAGATGCCGAGCTCCACGATCGAGCGCTCGAGGCGAATGGTCGAGTCGAGGTGGGCGAAGGTGGTGGCCGGGGCCGGATCGGTGTAGTCGTCGGCAGGCACGAAGATGGCCTGCAGTGAGGTGATCGAGCCCTTCCTGGTGGAGGTGATCCGCTCCTGGAGGTCGCCCATCTCGGTGGCCAGGGTCGGCTGGTAGCCCACGGCCGACGGCATGCGCCCCAGGAGAGCCGACACCTCGGAGCCTGCCTGGGTGAAGCGGAAGATGTTGTCGATGAAGAGGAGGATGTCGCGCCCCTCCTCGTCGCGGAAGTACTCGGCCATGGCGAGAGCAGTGAGGCCGACCCGCTGACGCGCGCCCGGCGGCTCGTTCATCTGGCCGAAGACCATGACGGTCTTGTCGATGACGCCGGATTCGGTCATCTCGCCGAGCAGGTCGTTTCCCTCGCGCGAGCGCTCGCCCACGCCGGCGAACACCGAGTAGCCGCCGTGCTCAGCGGCGATGTTGCGGATCAGCTCCTGGATGATGACCGTCTTGCCGGTGCCGGCGCCGCCGAAGACGCCGACCTTTCCGCCGCGGCGGAACGGCGCGATGAGGTCGATGACCTTGATGCCGGTCTCGAAGACCTGCGCCTCGGTCTCCATCTGGTCGAACGGTGGGGGGTCGCGGTGGATCGGCAGGCTCTTCGCGGCCTTGACCGGCCCCTTCCCATCGATCGGGTGGCCCAGCACGTCGAACACGCGACCGAGCGTCGTCTCGCCGACCGGCACCGTGATCGGCGCACCGGTGTCCACCACGTCGAGCCCGCGCGCCAGCCCGTCGGTCGTCGACATGGCGACCGCCCGCACCCAGTTGTTGCCGAGGTGCTGCTGGACCTCCACGACGAGGGTGTCACCATCCTCGCGCTTGATCTCGAGTGCGTTGTAGATGTCGGGCAGATCGCCCGGTGGGAACTCCACGTCGATCACGGGGCCCGTGATCTGGATCACCTTGCCGGTCGCCATCGGTGTGTACTTCTCCTCTGCCTAGCCGAGCGCTTCCGCGCCGGAGGCGATCTCGATCATTTCGCGGGTGATGGTGGCCTGGCGCGTCTTGTTGTAGACCAGCGTCAGGTCGTCGATGAGCTCGTTCGCGTTGTCGGTCGAGTTACGCATGGCGATCATGCGCGCCGACTGCTCGGAGGCATTGTTCTCGAGCACAGCCCGATAGATGTTGATGGCCACGTAGTGCGGCAGCAGGCGGCTCAGCACCGCTTCGGGCGACGGCTCGAATAGGTACTCGTCGTTCGTGCGCTCGGTGTCCTCGCCCATCTCCGGGCTGACCACCGGCAGGATCGTGTCGATCTCCGGCTTCTGGGCCAGCGTCGAGACGAACGTGCTGTAGGCGATGTCGATCTCGTCGTACTTCTCGCCCAGGAAGTCGTCCGTGACGAGCCTCGCGATGGGCGTGACGTCGGCGAACGAGGGCCGATCACCGAGCTGCGCAAAGTGCGCGGCGATCGGGATGCCGGCGCGGCGCAGTGCGTCGCGGCCCTTGCGCCCCACCGTGATTGCCTCGATCTCGATCGGTCGGTCGCCATCGCGGGACTGCGCTCGCTCGGTCACCCAGCGCAGAACGGAGCGAGTGGCGTTCGCGTTCAGCGAGCCGGCGAGTCCGCGGTCGGTCGTGATCACGATGATCGCCGCTCGCCGCACCGGGCGCTTGGCCAGGAGCGGGTCGATCTCCTCGCTCAGGCCGGCGGCGCCGGCCACGCGCCTCAGGGCGTCCTCCAGCTCGTCGGCATACGGACGCGCGGCAAGGATGGAGTCCTGCGCACGCTTCATTCGCGACGCGGCCACCATCTCCATCGCCCGCGTGATCTGGGCGATGTTCCGGACCGATCCGATCCGCCCACGGATGTCCTTCAGGCTCGGCATCTAGCTGGCTGCCTTCTCCTCGGTGGTGCTCGCGTCGGACGGCTCTGCTTCCTCGACCTCCGCCCGGGCCGCGGCGCCACCGGCATCGGCTTTCGGCGCCTCGTCACCCGTGGGTTCTTCGGCCTTCGGCGCGGCCGCGCGGTCATCGGTCCTGCCGTAGCCGCCCTGGCGCTTGAACTCGGCGACCGCCTTCTCCAGGGTGGTGGTCGTCTCGTCGGAGAGGACCTTGTCCTTCTGGATCGCGGGCAGCACGTCGGGATATCCGGACTCGAGGTGCCGGTAGAGGCCGGCCTCGAACTCGGCGATCCTGCTGGTCTCGACATCGTCGAGCAGGCCGTTGGTGGCGGCCCAGATGATGACGACCTGCTTCTCGACCGGCAGCGGCTGGTACTGCGGCTGCTTGAGGATCTCCGTCGTCTTCTCGCCGCGGGTCAGCTGGTCGCGCGTCGCCTTGTCGAGGTCGGAGCTGAACTGCGCGAAGGCGGCCAGCTCGCGGTACTGGGCGAGGTCGATGCGCAACTTGCCGGCGACCTGGCGCATGGCCTTGATCTGAGCCGCGCCTCCCACCCGGGAGACGCTGATGCCGGCGTTGACGGCCGGGCGCTGGCCCTGGTTGAAGAGGTCCGACTGCAGGAAGATCTGGCCATCCGTGATGGAGATCACGTTGGTCGGGATGTAGGCCGATACGTCGCCGGCCTGCGTCTCGATGATCGGCAGCGCGGTCAACGACCCACCGCCGTTCTCCTCGTTCAGCCGGGCGGCCCGCTCCAGCAGCCGGGAGTGCGAGTAGAAGATGTCGCCCGGAAACGCCTCGCGGCCCGGCGGACGGCGCATGAGCAGCGAGACCTGGCGGTAGGCCCAGGCGTGCTTGGAGAGGTCGTCGTAGACGCACAGCGCGTCCCGCCCGTTGTCCAGGAACTCCTCGCCCATGGCGACGCCGGCATAGGGCGCCAGGTACTGGAGCGGGGCGGGGTCGGACGCTCCGGCGAACACGACGATCGTGTGCTCCATGGCACCCGATTCGGTGAGCTGCGCCACTACCTGCGCCACCGTCGACTGCTTCTGGCCGATGGCGACGTAGATGCAGATGAGGTCCTGCCCCTTCTGGTTGATGATCGTGTCGATGGCGATCGCCGTCTTGCCGGTCTGCCGGTCGCCGATGATCAGCTCGCGCTGGCCGCGGCCGATCGGGATCATCGAGTCGATGGCCTTGATGCCGGTCTGGACGGGTGTGTCGACCGGCTGCCGCACGATGACGCCGGGCGCGATCCGCTCGATCGGCCGTGTCTTCGTCGTCTCGATCGGTCCTTTGCCATCCAGCGGCTCACCGAGCGGGTTCACCACCCGGCCGACCAGCGCGTCACCCACCGGCACCTCCACGATGCGCCCGGTGGTCTTGACCTGGTCGCCCTCGGCGAGCGAGGTGTAGTCGCCGAGCACGAGCGCGCCGACCGTCTCCTCCTCGAGGTTGAAGGCCATGCCCATGATCCCGTTCGGGAACTCGAGTAGCTCCTGCGCCAGCGCACCGGAGAGGCCGTAGACCTGGGCGATCCCGTCGCCCACCTCGACGATGGTCCCAACGCCACTGACGTCGGCGCCCTCGTCGAATCCCTTGATTTCGCTGCGGATGATCGACGTGATCTCGTCGGATCGAATCGCCATGGATGTCCTTCCTACCTAGACGGCGGTCAGCCGGGCGCGCAGGCGCTCGAGGCGGCTGCGCACGCTTGCGTCGTAGAGCCGGTCGCCGATGCGGACGCTGAGCCCGCCGATCAGCGATTCGTCGACCACTTCGTTGATCTCGATCCGGTCGCCCGTGAGCGCTCGCAGGCGCTCCACGACGGCCGCCCGCTGCGCCTCCTCCAGCGGCAGCGCCGTCCGCACCTCGGCCAGTGAGATGCCTCGCTCGCGTCGAACGAGCTCGCCAAAGCGCTCGACCATCGCGCCGATCGCGCCGGGGCGGCCGCGGCGGATCATGAGCAGCGCCAGGTTGAGCGGCTCGCGCGACACGCCGGACACGATGCGGGTGAGCACCTTCTCCTTTTCCGCGAACGGGATCGCCGGATGCTCGACCAGGCGTCGCAGCAGCTCGTCGTCGAGCGCCTCGCGCAGAGCAGCCAGGTCGCGCTCCCACGTCTCGAGCGTGCCGTCGGCGCGGCCGATCTCGAAGGCCGCATCGGCGTAGCGTCGGGCTGCCGTCTCGCGTCGTGCCATCGAATCAGCTGCGGGACGGTCTGACCGGCTCGACTTCGGCGAGGAACTCCTCGACGAGGCGCCGCTGGGTGGTCGCGTTCATGTCCGAGCGCACGAGCTTGCCGGCGGCCGCGAGCGCCAGGTCGGCGACCTGGGCGCGCAGCTCCGTCACGGCCTTTTCCTTCTCGGCCACGATCTCCTCGCGGGCACGCGTCGAGACCTTCTCGGCCTCTGTGCGTGCCTCGGTGAGGATCTCGTTGCGGGTGTCCTCGGCGATCTTGTTGGCGCGGGCGATCATCTCGTTCGCCTCCTTGCGCGCCTCTGCCACAGCCGCCTCGCGCTCGGCGCGGGCGAGCTCCCGGTCACGCGCGGCCGCTTCGGCGTCCTCCAGACCCTTGCTGATCGTCGCGCTCCGGTCGTCCAGTCGGGCCAGGATCGGCTTGAACAGGAAGCGGTTCAGCAGGAACAGCAGGATCAGGAAGTTGATCACCTGGAAGGCAAGCTTCCAGACATCGACGCTGAAGGCGTCGAAGAATGCGCCCATCGGCTGGCTCCTCTATCGACCTGTGGTCAGGCGACGAAGATGAGCAGCAGGCTGACCACCAGGGCGTAGATGCCGATCGCCTCCGCCAGCGCGATGCCGAGGATGTACGGCACGAAGATTGCGCCCGATGCCTCCGGATTGCGGCCGAGGGCTTCCATGGCCTTGCTCACGGCAATGCCCAGGCCGATGCCGGGGCCGATGGCCCCGAGGCCCATGGCGAGCCCGGCGGCGAGATTGGAGTCCACTTGTCTGATTCCTCCTACGTGACGCCTGCTGGTTTGCGCAGGCGATGGATCATGCCCTAAGCAGCTGCGGCATCCGCCGCGGGTCGATGTGGCTCGGCGTGGCCCGCATCGGCCTCGCCGTGGTCACCGGTGTGATGCTCAGCGATGGCGGTCGCGATATAGGTCATCGCCAGCAGGGCGAAGACGAGGGCCTGGACGAGCCCGAACAGCGCCTCGAGGCCAAGGAAGATGGCCGGGATCAGGATGGGGGCCAGCGCGATCATCGTGGCCAGCAGCACCTCGCCGGCGAAGACGTTGCCGAAGAGCCGCATTGAGAGGCTGATGAGCCGGCTCAGCTCGCTGATCAGGTTGATCGGGAACATGAGCGGCGCCATGTAGCGCGGCTCGCCGAGCAGCTCCTTGAGG
>JALZDF010000160.1 GCA_030862645.1 Chloroflexota bacterium | reverse complement strand
GCTCGAGCTCGCCGGCCGTGCTCTGCATGTTGACGTCGATGACCTCGCGGGCGAGATCCGACCATGCGAACAGGTACGGCTGCTCGTCGTACACGATCTGCTCGAACTCCTGGTAGATGGCTGCTCGCTCCTCCTGGTCACTCACGACCAGGCCTTCGTCGATCAGCGCATCGGCCTCCGCGTTCTGCCAGCAGATGTAGTTGTACAGCTCAGGCTGCTCTTCGGTCGTGCACTGGCTCGAGTGGAAGAGCGCGAACGGATCCGGATCGAAGCCGGTGCTCCACCCACCGAAGTAGGCGTCGTACGGTTCGTCCGCGTTCGGCGGGATGTGCGGGTAGGTCAGGAGCGGCAGGAGCACGGTCGCGAAGTCGCCTTCGATGACCTCGATCTCGATGCCGCACTCGGCTACCTGGTCGCGCAGCAGCTCCATGAAGCGGATGCGCTCAGGCTGTCCGGCACGCACGTAGACCTGGGTGCTGAACGTCTCGTCACCACGGGTCGCCGGACCAGTGGCAACGCCATCGGCGTCGGTCTCGACGGTCCAACCGGCCTCTTCGAGGTAACCGATGGCCGCCGCGACGTCACGCTCGACGGTTTCCAGGTTCGGGTTGAAGGCCCACGAAGCAGGCGGGATGTCGGCCTCGATCGGGATGCCCTGGCCGTTGGTCGCCTGTTCGACGGTGGCGGCCTTGTCGATGCAGTACTGCACCGCCTTGCGGGCGCCAAGGTCATGGAAGAGCTGACCCTCGCGCAAGTTGTACTGGAGGCTGAAGTACCCGAAGTCCGGATACTCCGCGAACTTGACGTTCGGGTCGCCCTCGAGCGCGCTGTACGCGTCCGACGGAACCGAATAGTGCCAGTCGACCTGGCCGGCCTGCACCGCGTTCGCGATCTGCACCTCGTCGGTGATGATCGGCATGACGATGGTTTCGGTGGCCGGGGCGCCGGCATGATAGTCGGGGAATGCGGTCAGGGTCAGGCTCTCGCCGGGGGCGAAGCATCCCGGCTCGCACATGTACGGACCGGCATTGACCGGCTCGCTGTTGAAGGAGAGGAGCGGGTAGACGGCCGCGATGGCGTCGACGCCTTCTTCCTCGATGGTGGCGAGAATCTGGCTCAGCAGGTCGGCGAGAGCCGTGGCGTGTGCGCACGGATCGTACTCGTCGGCGTTCTCGCCACCCGTGTTGAACTCGTCGGCGCTAGGCACTTCGACGCCGGCCGACTCGATGGCGGCCTCACCGGCCGCGATGGCAGCCTCGCAGGCGGCCGGGTCGGGGTCGCCCTCCTCGGGCTCGGCGGCGGCGTTCAGCGCGTCCATGGCCTCGGTGACCGCGGCCGGATCGGCACCCTGGGCCTCGCCCGCGAAGTCTTCGAAGGCAGCCGTGACGACCGCCTCGGAGTCGATGGCGATGCCGGGGAGGATGACCGTGGCGAACGGAGCGTAGGGCTCGAGGAGCGTGAACTCCACGGTCGTGTCATCGATGGCGGTCGCCGACTCGAGGAACGGCGCGAGGCAGACCGACGGGTTGAACCGGCAGTTCTCGCTCTGAGCGAGCTGGTACGTGAACGCAACGTCGCCCGCCGTCACCGGGTCACCGTTGTGGAAGGTGGCGTCGGTCAACGTGCAGGTCCAGACGAGGTCGTCCTCGCTGACATCGCACAGGTCCGCCGCGAGATCCGGGACGGGCGTCAACCCAACGTCATGCTCGTACAGCGCGGCGCCGATGAAGTCATTGAAGGCTTCGGCCGTCGGCACGTCATTGTTGGCATTCGACAGGGTGGTCAGCTGGCCATCGATCGCATACGTGATCGTGCCGGTGCCTTCGCCGCCGGTGGCGGGCTGTGAACCAGCCGGCTGTGAGCCGGTCGGCTCGGACTCTCCGGGTGACTCACCAGGCTGCTGTCCACACGCAGCCAGGATGAGCGCGCCGGAGAAGAGGAACGCCAACGCGTTCCACTTGGTCCGTCTCATTACTCCCTCCAGTGATGGGGATGTAGGTGAATGGGGGTCGCGCACGGCGAGATACCGCGGCGGGCGCCCAACGGGCAGTGGATTATATCCGCTTGTCCACCTCCTCGACGCTCTGTTGATCATCTGGGCGAATCAAGCTCGGAACGCCGCCTCGCGATCGGGGCAGCGCCATCCGCCGTTCCCACGGCGGGTGTTACCCATAGATACCGCCGGAGCGTCGAGAAGGTTCATTTCGGAGCTCGGGCGCGCCGGCGTGGGGCACCAGGAAGCGCCGGCCATCGGCGGTGAGCGCCTCGTCGACCGAGACCCCGAACACGTCGCGCACCAGGTCGGGGCGCAGGATCACGGCCGGCTCGCCGTCAGCCACGATGCGGCCGTCCCCCAGCAGGGCGATCCGCGGCGCGTGAGCGGCGGCCAGGTTGAGGTCGTGGAGGACGGCGATCACCGTCAGCCCTCGTCGCGCTCGTAGCCGCGCCACGGTGGCGAGCAGCGTCGCCTGGTGCGCGATGTCCAGGTGCAGGGTCGGCTCGTCGAGCAGCAGGAGCTCGGGCTCCTGTGCCAGCGCCATGGCCACCAGCGCCCGCTGTCGCTCACCGCCCGACAACTCGTCCGCGTGCCGTTCGGCGAGGTCCAGCGCATCCGCGTCGGTGAGCGCGCGCTCGACCGCTTCGGCATCTGCCGCGGACGGACCGAACCAGCGGCTGGCGTGCGGCGCGCGCCCCATCTCCACCAGCTCGGCCACGCGGAAGCCGTCAGGCAGCACCAGTGACTGCGGCAGGACGGCCACGCGCCGCGCCAGGGCGACTCGGCTCCAGCCTTCCAGGGAGCGGCCGAAGAGGACGACCTTGCCGGCATCTCGCGGCACGGTGCCCGCGATCGCGCGAAGCAGGGTCGTCTTGCCACTCCCGTTCGGACCGAGCAGCGCGAGCAGCTCCCCGCTATCCACCGCCAGGTCGAGGCCGCGCAGCACCTCACGAGGTGCGGGCGCGTCGCGCTCGTACGAGACATGCAGGCCGCTGACCTCGACCACCGCGCTCATGTCGTGATCGGCCCGGATACACGCCGAGATCGGCGCAACAGCCACAGAAAGAACGGCGCGCCCACGAAAGCGGTGACGACGCCGACCGGGATCCCGCCGGCCAGGCGGGCGCCGAGGTCGGCGAGGACCAGCAGCACGGCCCCGAAGATCGCGCTGGCCGGAAGCAGCAGCCGGTGGTCGGGACCGATGGCGAGGCGCAGGAGGTGCGGCACGACCAGGCCGACGAAGCCGATGGTGCCCGAGATCGCGACCACCGCCGACGTGCCGAGCGTGGCGAGCATCGTCAGCCGCAGCTTCTCGCGTCCCACGTCGAGCCCGAGGTGGGCCGCCGGACCGTCGCCGAGAAGGAGCAGGTTCAGGCTGCGCCAGCGGACGAGGAGGGCGACGAACACCGCAAGCACCACCGGCGCCGCGACCACGAGGTCGATCCATCCGACAGCCGCGAGCGAGCCCATCAACCAGGAGAAGATGGCGGCCAGGGCGCGGCCCGACAGGAACATGAGCAACGCCACCCCGGCGGCGAGCAGCGACGACACGGCGTAGCCGGTCAGGAGCAGGGTCACCGACGGCAGCCGGCCGCCGCTGCGGGCCACCGCGATGACGAGCAGCACGGTGCCGATGCCGCCGACGAAGGCGAGCAGCTGTACCACGCCGAGGCCGAGCCAGGCAGTGCCGGCGCCGAGCGCCAGGACGGGCAGAAGGAGTGGGAGGACGATGCCGACCGTCGCCCCCAGCGATGCCCCCGCGGCGGTGCCGATGATGTACGGATCGGCCATCGGGTTCCGCAGGACGGCCTGGAAGACCGTGCCGGCCGAGGCCAGCCCGGCACCCACCACCATCGCGCCGAGGACGCGCGGCAGGCGCAGCTCCATCACGATCGTTTCAACGCTGTCGCTTACGCCTGCCCCCGCGCCGATGCCGAGCAGACGTTGTCCGAGCACGGCGAGCGTGTCGTCCGGACTGATCGCCACGCTGCCGAGACCGATGCCGGCCACCAGGGCGCCGAGGAGGAGCGCGCCGCCGCCGCCCACCACGAGGGTCGCCCGACCGATGGCCGGGCCGCGGACGATGGGTCGTGGGGCGACGTCGGCGCGCATCGCGTCAGTCCGCCACGGCTCCGGGATGGATGGCGCCGGCCAGCGCCTCGAGCCCATCGACGATCCGCGGCCCGGGCCGCGTGATCACCACGTCCTCGGTCATGACCATCACCCGGCCATCGGCAACCGCCGTCATCGTCTCCCAGCCCGGGCGCTGTGCGATCGACTCGGCGGTGATGCTCGGGTCGTACGTGGCGTCACCGAGCAGGATCAGCTCCGGGTCGGCCGCAACCAGCTCCTCGAGCTCGATCGCGGTCGACAGCGCGTCGCCGGTGATCGGCTCGCCGCCGGCCGTCTCGATCAGGCTTGCCAGGAACGAGCCTTCGCCGGCGGTATAGATGGTGCCTTCGAAGACGCCGACCTCGTAGAACGTTCGTGGGGCGTCGAGGCCGGCCACCGCCTCCTCGACCGCCTCGATGCGGGCCTCCATGCCGTCGACCAGCACCCGCGCCGCGTCGTCGCGGCCGAGGGCGGTCCCGACCAGCTCGATGTCGGCGGTGACCTCTGCGAGGGATTGCGGATAGAGCACGAGTACGGGGAGGCCGAGATCGGCCAGCTGGTCGATGACGGTGGTCGGGGTGAGCTCGTTGCCAGCCGCCAGCACGAGGTCTGGCTCGGCAGCGACGACGGCCTCGACGTCGACCTGCGCCATGGTCACCACCTTGTCGATCTCGGCCACCTCGGCCGGGTAGTCGTCGAAATCGGTAACGCCCACGAGACGGTCGCAGGCGTCGAGCGCGCAGACGATCTCTGTGTTGGATGGTGCCAGCGAGACGACCCGGGCCGGATCGCCCTCGAGGGCCACGTCGCGGCCGGCGTCATCGGTCAGGGTCACCGGGAAAGCGGCCGGCTGGCTTGCCGCGGGTGCGGCGCTGGCATCGGCGCTGGATGGTGGGGCGGAGGTGCCGGCCGGCGGCGCGGCGGCGCAGGCAGCCAGCAGCACGGCGATGACGAGCGGGATGGCGAGACGGGGGTGTGGAGTCATGTGATGGCTTCCCTTTCACGCGAGGGCGAGCGACATCGCGAGCGGGCTGGCGACCTGACTCCCGTGCTCGCGTCCCGGGTGGGACGGCGGCGCGGATACAGTAGCGGGACTGTGCCGGCATCTCACCGGCTTCTCCATTCACCCGTGGTCCTTGCGGCCACGGCACCCGTCGGCGTCTCTTCGGTTGGTGGGCCGATGCTAGCAGAGGACGGCGTTCACCGGATGAAGACGGAGGCGTGGCGGCGAATGGCGAGGGCGGCATAGCCAAGGCCGATCGCGGCGCCCAGCGCCGCGGCGCTGCCGAGCGGGCCGATGGCCCGGCAGGCCGCCAGATTCGGCGCCAGCCACAGGCCGCACTGCGGCGCCGCGACGACGAGGAAGGCGGCGATGGCGGCACCGACCCAGCTGACCGTGAATCCCAAGCCCTGTGCCCATCCCCGTCGCAACATGACGCCGCGACCGACTGCGACGATGCCGGCGCCGCCGAGCAGCTGCGTCAGGCTGGGGACCAGCCCGCCGCCGTCGGTCGCCGCGCTCGGCAGCCCGATCAGCCCGGCGATGACCAGCAGCATCCCGACGATGGCCATTGCCATCGCGGCCGTTCGAACGGGAACGGGCAACCGGTCATCTCCGGCCGGAACCGACTCCGGGGCCAACGCCGGCGGTCGGCCCGGCAGCAGCTCTGCGGGCCGTCCCGGGTCGATGGCCACGAGCGCGCGTTCGAGCTCCGCCGAGGAGGGGAACGTGGCGATGAGGTCGATGCCGGCAGCACGCAGGCGGAGCGCGGGACGTTCCGAGCCGACGTGCACCAGGGTACCGGTGGCCAGCTCGAGGTCCGGCGGCACGGGATCGAGGCGGACCAGGATCGGGCCCTCGCCGGACGAGAGAGCGAGGACGCTCGACGCGCCCTGCCCCTCGGCGGCGACGGGCGCAATGCCGGCCGAGTCATGGATGGCGTACTGCCAGGACCGCCGCTCGAGCTCGTCGGCCGGCAGCCGGGCCAGCTCGGACGGCGCCCCATCCACGACGATGAGATCAGGGCCCCGCCGATCGGTCCCGTACAGAGCGACGGCCAGCTCGTCGCCCGGCGGCATCGGCCAGGTTCGAACCAGCCCGGGCGACGGACGACGACGGAAGACCGGATAGCCGATGAGCCAGCCGATGGCCAGGATCGTCGCCATGGCGGCCATCAGCATCGCCGGCAGGTACGACGCCTCCGGGATCGGCGGCGTGACGCCCTCGGCCAGCAGCCGGCGTTCCGGAAGCCGGCGGTCGCCCAGCGTCCGCTGCAGGTCGGGAACGTCCGCGGCCTGCTGGGCGCGCACCCGGTCCGTGGCCGCCACGCCCCACACGTCGACCGGCAGCGCATCGGGCGGGTACGGCGAGCGGACGATGACGGCGCGGCCGCCCTCGCTCACGAGGTACTCCCAGGCCCCGTCCGCTGTTTCGCTCGCCGACGCGAACGTGCCACGCAGCACGACCTCCGAGCGCTCCAGCCCACGACCGGCCGGCGTCGCCACCGCGTCGCCCGTGAGCGTGGAGGGGCGCCGATCGGCCAGCTCTACCAGGTAGCGATCCGGATCGACGCGGAGCGCACCGGCATCGAGCGAGGCGGTGGCGGCGGCAACCGCGGCGCGGTCCGACTCGACCCTCGCGACGATGGTGCGAGTCCGGCGCGCCTCGAGCCGCTGGGGGGAGCGCGCGACCATGCCGACCGAGTCGTCGCGCGGGTCGATGAGCAGGTAGTACCAGCGCTGGACGGGGGCGCCATAGGAGGCCGAGTCGAGGTAGGGGCCGCGCACGATCGAGGAGGTGCCGACCCAGCCGGTCACGCGACTGTCGACGACGTCGGCCAGGCCGACCGGCTGCGGGCGCGGCTGCTGGGCCACGGTGGCGGTGGCCGCCTCGACCGACCGCCAGGCCCCGACCGCCAGCAGCGCGGCGATGAGGAGGGCCCACGGCACACCACGCGGCGCAAACCAGGCGATCGTGCCGGCCAGGCGACCGACGGCGTGCGCGAGCCAGCCGGCCACGGCGGCGGCTCGGACGAGGAGGTGGCTCATCGGTCCCGCGGGCCGGCCCGGCATGCGAAACCCGCCGGCGATCCTCGACCGGCGGGTCTCGACATCGCGGTGGAACCTAGGCCGGGACGGGCTCCTCTCGGGGCGCATCGGTGCGGCCATAGAGCGGGGTCTCACGCGCCGCCTCGGTGAGCATCGGGTCGAGCATCTTCTGCACCGCCAGGGTATGGCTGCAGCCACCGGCGGATTCGAAGAGGTGGCAGTCGCAGTGCCATGCATCGGCGTCGAGGGTGACGGTATGGGTGCCGTTGTCGCCGGCGAAGCTGGCCCGGATGGACTGAAGCTTCACCCGGTCCGGCTCGTGCGCATAGCGCATTGCCTTCTCGACCTTGCCGATCATGCTCGAATGCACGTCGCGGTTACCTCCATGGCGCCGGTCTTCCCCGGCGCCCTACTACGTGGCGCCCGTCGGGTCGGATCCGGTGGCCCTGGCGAGCCGCTCCTTGAGCATCGCCAGCAGTGTAACCGGCGTCGGGTCGGTCTGGTAGAGGATTGCGAGATACACGCTGAACAGGTCGCCGTAGGCGACGCTGGTCAGAACTCGCGCGAGCGCGGACGGGCCCTCCGCCCACACCTCGCTGCGATTCGTCGCCCGCTCGCCGAGAAGCTCCTCCACGACGCGGTAGCGCTCCGCGATCTCGGTGGGCTCGCTGCGGTCGCGCAACTGGATGACGTAGAGCGCATCTCCCAGCTCGCGGGGATTGAGGCTGCCCTCGATGGCATTGTGGTTGGCCTCCGGCATCGGCTCCCACGACGCCCAGGCCTTGGCGTTCTCGTTGAGCTGCGTCTTCCACCGATGAGCCACCGCGGCCATGGCACCGTGCCCGTAGAGGACCGGGATGCGCCCGAACACCGACCACGCCAGCTGCTTGGCGGGGTTCGCCTCGGTCTCGACCGAAGGGCCGGTCCGCTCCAGCAGCTCCTCGAGCGCGGCGACGACCGGTCCGAGCGGGTCGGCATCGACGATGAGGCCGGCGCGCGACAGCAGCTCGTGCAGGAGACCGACGCCGAAGCCGATGGCCGCCCGCGGCTGCCCGCCGAGCCGGTACTGGAGCAGGGGCAGGTTGGCCTCGGACGCGCCGGCCGCCAGGCGGCCACCGGTGGTGATCACCGCCATCGGCAGCTCCCGCTCACGAGCGGCAGCGAAGCCGGACAGCGTCTCGGCCGTCTCGCCCGAGTGGCTGGCCGCCACGATCAGTGTGCGGTCGCCAACGCCGGGCGGCAGCCCGTAGTCGCGATGGACGATCAACGGGACCCGGAGGCGGCCGCCGGCGGCGGCGGCAACCAGCTCTGCGCCGATGGCCGAGCCGCCCATGGCGAGCACCACGACGGCGTCGACGTCGGTGTGCCGATCGGTAACCGTCACCGGCGCCGCGACGCGACGAGCCTGCGAGAGCTGGCGCGGCAGCTCGGCCACGCGGCCGAGCATGTCGTCCGGATCGATGCGTTTCAGGGTTTCCGCGTCGTCGAGGGTAACGGCCTCCTCGAACAGCGGCGGTCGCGTGCCGTCGGTGTCGTCACCCGGATCGGGTGCGCCCGGCTCCTCGTCGGGGTTCTTGTAGCCAAAGAAGTCGCGAGCGTCCATCAGCCGTCAACGCCGGCGATGCGCCGTCCCTCGGCCAGCAACGCGTCGACGTCCTCCGGGGAGCGGGCCTCGACGTAGACGCGCAGCAGGGCCTCCGTCCCGCTGAAGCGGATCAGCAGCCACGAGCCGTCGGCGCGATAGAACTTGAAGCCGTCGTTCGTGTGCAGCGGGGTGCGGTCGGCGACCGGCTGGCCGGCCAGGACGTTCGGAGCCTCTTCGGCAAGGCGGGCTAGCGTATCGGCCTTGACCGCATCGTATCCATCGCGGGCGAACCGGATGTCAATCCGGTTGTAGTACGACGGGCCGGCCAGCGCCTGCAGCTCGGCGAGCACCACGGACGCCTGTTTGCCCTTCGTCAGCCACAGGTCGAGCAAGAAGAGACCGGACGCAATTCCGTCGCGCTCCGGGATGTGCATCCCGAACCCGAAGCCGCCCGACTCCTCGCCGCCGATAACGGCATCGGTCTCGGTCATCTTGGGACCGACGAACTTGAAGCCGACACCGGTCTCGTGGGCCTGGGTGCCGTAGATCTCGGCCAGGCGCTTCGCCATCGACGTCGTCGTGACGGTGTAGACGGCCGGGCCGACCTGGTTCCGCACGTCGAGCAGGTACCAGTAGAGAAGGCCGTAGACCTGCAGCTGGTTGACGAACACGCCCTCCTCGGTGGCCATCCCGACCCGGTCGGCGTCGCCGTCGAACGCGATGCCGATGTCGCCGCCCCAGCGAGGGATCTCCTCGAGCCACTCGTCCACGTTTGGGCGGATCGGCTCGGGGTTCACGCCGCCGAAGTACGGGTTGCGCTCCGTGTGCAGCTCACGGACGGTCAGCCGGCCACCGCCCAGCAGGCGCGTCATCCAGCCGGATCCGGAGCCGTGGAGCGTCTCGACGAGGACCCGCTTCTCGGCCGCCCGGATCTTCTCGATGTCCACGATGCTCGCCAGCTGGTCGCGAAACCGCGGGTACGGGTCGAAGGTCTCCACCAGCCCGGCCCCGACCGCATCGTCGAAGTCGCGCCGCGGCGGCAGCTCGTCCTCGGGATGGGTGTCCATGGTGGCTTCCATGGCGGCCAGCATTTCGGGCGCCGCGGCGCCGCCGCTATCGGCTTTGACCTTGAAGCCGTTGTCCGTCCACGGGTTGTGGCTGGCCGTGATCACGATGCCCGCTCCTGCGTTCAGCTCACGCGTGAAGAAGCTGCCGACCTGCGTCGGCACCGCCTCGGGCGGGACGAAGGAGCGGATGTCGTGCGCGGCCAGCACCTCGATGCAGGCGCGCGCGAAATGCTCGCTGGCAAATCGACGGTCATGGCAGACGACCACCCCGCGGTCGGCCGCGCCGATCTGCTGCAGATGCTCGGCGACGCCCCGGGCGCAGCGCCGTACGTTGTGGAACGTGTAGTCCTCGGCGATGGCGGCGCGCCAGCCATCGGTCCCGAACTTGATTTTCGTCACGGGGTGCGGGCACTCGTCTACGGCGTTGAGGGGCGATGCATCCGCGTCCCATGGTAGCGATTCCGACCGAACGCCGGGCCTCGAGGTCAGCCCATGCGCCGGTCGGCACGGGCGGCAACGTCGTCGAGGGCTGCCTGCAGCACGATGAGCAGCGGGCGGAGGCGCTGGCGCGGGCCGACCGTGATCGGCTCGGTTTCCTCCACGCGCAGCCGGCAGAACGGGAGCGGGACGAGATGGCGGTCCCATCTCCCCCGCAGCCGCCACGGCGGCCGGACGGCGACTGCCCACGGTTGCAACGCGAGGCCGGCGTCGCGAGCCACGATCAGGGCCCCCGGTTTGGCGCGGCGGTAGGGACCGAAGGGCCCGTCGGGACTGACCACCGGCGAGGCTCCGCCACGGCCGAGTTCAGCCAGCTCGAGCGACAGCCGTGCCGCCTCCGAGCGCTGGCCCTCGGCCGGCAGCTCCACCGACCCGGCATCGAGCGCGGCGAGCATGGCGCTCATCACCCGGCCGCGGAAGGCGCGGGTGCTGAAGCTGACGTGGTGGTTGTGACGCCGCAGCCGATGCGATGCGACGGCCGCCGCCAGGTTGTACTCGTGCCAGAAGGCCAGCACCACCTGGCCCTGGTTGACGGTCGCGCCGTGGATCTGGCAGGTGGCCGCGACCAGCCGGACGTACCAGGCCATGGCGCGGCCCAGCAGGCCAGCGAGCGACGGCTGCCACGGTCGGGTGCTCAGAGGTACCGCTCCCCCGCGGTGCGGGCGATCTCGTCGAGAACCGGCTTGATCTCCTCGGCGCGGTCCCGGTGGCAGACGAGCAGCGCGTCGGGCGTGTCGACGATGATCAGGTCCTCGAGGCCGACGGTCACCACCAGCCGGTCACCGCCGTGCACGAGCACCCGGTGCGAGCCGCGATCGAGGTGATGGCCGCTGGCGACGAGGTCGGCGCCGCTGGCGGTGGACAGCGCCTCGAGCAGGGCCGACCAGGAGCCGATGTCGGACCACCCCGCATCAAGTGGCACCACCGCCATCCGCCCCTCGGCAGCTGCCGGCTCGGCGATGCCGACGTCGATGGTGATCGCCGGGACCGGCTCCAGGATGGTGCGCACCTCGGTCATCCAGCCGGGGGTTCGGTGCACCGCGTCGATGCGATCAAGCGCCACCGCGAGCGTCGGTTGGAAGCGGTCGACCGCCTGGCGGAAGGCGTACACCCGCCACACGAAGATCCCCGCGTTCCAGTAGTGGCTCCCCTCTTCGAGGAACGCGGCCGCGCGCCCGGGGTCCGGCTTCTCCACAAAGCGCTCGACGAGCGCCGTCGGCACCCCCGGATGGAGCCGCGTGGTGGCCTTGATGTATCCATAACCGGTGGCGGCATGGGTCGGGACGACGCCAAGCGTGACGAGGTAGCCGCGCTCCGCCGACCGCGCCGCCTCGCGCAGCGCGTGGGCGAATGCCTTCTCGTCGGCGACGAAGTGATCCGCCGGCAGCACGATCGCCACCTCGTCGCTCTCGCGCCGGGAAAGCACGGTGGCCAGCCCGGCCGCCACGGCCGTCGAACGTGCCAGCGGCTCGCCGAGGACGTTCTCCTCGGGCAGCTGCGGAAGCTGCCGCTGGGTGGGCCGCACGTGGGCCTGGCTGGTGATGACGTAGATGTCGTCCGGCTCGAGCACGCCGCCGAGGCGGGCGACGGTCTGCTGCAGGAGGCTCGTGTCGCCGGTCAATGGCAACAGCTGCTTCGGCGTCTCGCGCCGCGACAGTGGCCAGAGCCGCGTGCCGGAGCCCCCGGCCATCACGATGGCGAACATCAGCCGCGGTCCACCTCGGCCTCGAGACGTTCCCCGAGCTCGAGGGTGCGCCGATAGGCCGCCCACACCGCATCGGAGAAGACGGTCCTGATGCGGCCCTTCTCGAGCTCGTAGATGGCGGCGGCGCTTGTCCCGCCCGGTGACGTCACCGCGTTGCGCAGCTGTGCCGGGTGCATCTCCGACTGCTTGGCGAACTCCGCGGAGCCGACCAGGGTGGCGACCACCAGGTCGTGCGCCAGCTCGCGTGGAAAGCCCATATGGACTCCGGCGTCGATGAGCGCCTCCATCACCGCAAAGAGGTACGTCGGCCCGGTACCGGAGAGCGCGGTGGCCATCGCCACGAAGGACTCATCGGCGACCTCGCGCTCTTCCCCGAGGGAGCGGAGCGCGGCCCGTGCCAGGTCCCGCTGGCGGGCGGTGCACGCCTCGGACGCGCTCCATACGGTGATGCCACGCCGGATCTGCGACGGCGTGTTGGGCATGGCCCGCACGACCGCTGCATGCTGGAGCCCGTCGACCAGGGTCCGAACCGTGGCGCCGGCCACGATTGAGAGCACCACCTGCTCGGCGGCGATGTGACCGCGGAGCTCGCGCATCACGCGACTCAGCATCTGCGGCTTCACCGCCAGCACCACGATCTCTGCCTCACCGAGCGCGTCGGCGTTGGCGGCCACCGAATGGATGCCGTGGCGCTCGGCGAGGAGATCGCGCCGCTCGCGACGAGGGTGGGATGCGGCCAGCATCTCGGGCCTTACGGCCCGGTTCGCGAGCAGGCCAGCAATCATCGCCTCGGCCATCACGCCGGCGCCGATGATGCCGACCCGCATCGGGCGTCGCGCGGTCATTCGATCTCCTCCGTCTCCCTGCCGACCACCACTTCGGACCCGCGCAGCCGGCGCGCCTCCTCGATCTCGCGGACCGGGGCGCCCGCCCGGTCCAGCAGTCCCTCCGCGGCGCCGGCCAGTCGGCGAGCGCCCGTCACGTCGCCGAGCTGCAGCATCGCGTGTCCCAACCCCAGCGCCGCGAGCCCCTGCTCGTGCTCGGCGCCGATGTCACGGGCCTCGTCGATCGCCTCCGCATAGTACCGGCGCGCGCTCTCTGGATCGCCGGCGGCCGAACGCAGCTCGCCGATGCGCCTCGCCTGGCGTGCGGCCTGAAGCGTCATGCCAGCCTGCTCGAAGTGCCACAGCGCCCGGTGCCCCCAGACGTCGGCCGGCCACCAGTCATGCCCGGCCGCGGCGCGCTCCATGGCCGACGCCGCCGCTGCCCCGGCACGCTGATGATCCGACCGGCCCACCGCCTGGAGGTAGTCCGCTGCCAGCTCCCCGTGCCGGAGCGCGAGCGGCAGCTCACGGAGCCCCCGCCGACGGGCCGGGGGGCGGACGCCCAACGCCAGCGTGGCACGGTCGAGAAGGCGTCGCAGCGGCCCGGGGCGCGGCTCGCCCCACGTCGGTGGCGCGTGCGGGTGGGCGTGGCTGCGACCCATGCCCGTCTCTAGCCGCGGGCTGCCGCGGCGGCCAGCTCGTCGACGCGGTTGAGCCGCTCCCACGGCAGGTCGAGATCGTCCCGGCCGAAGTGCCCGTAGGCGGCCGTCGGCCGGTAGATCGGCTGCTGCAGGTCGAGGTCGCGGATGATCGCCCCCGGACGCAGGTCGAAGGTTGACTCGATCAGCTGCGCCAGCCTCGTGTCGGGGAGCCTTCCGGTGCCGAAGGTCGCGACGTTGATGGCCAGCGGACGGGCAACCCCGATCGCGTAGGCCAGCTGAATCTCGCAGCGCCGCGCCAGGCCGGCGCCCACTACCTGCTTGGCGACGTAGCGGGCCATGTAGGCGCCGGAGCGGTCAACCTTGGTCGGGTCCTTGCCGCTGAAGCTGCCGCCACCGTGGCGCGCCATGCCGCCGTACGTGTCGACGATGATCTTGCGTCCGGACAGGCCGGAGTCACCCATCGGGCCACCGATGACGAAACGCCCGGTCGGGTTTACGAGGTGGCGCGTCCCGTCGTCGAGCAGCTCGGCGGGGATCGAGACCTCCACCACGTGACGGCGTACCGCGGCGGACAGGTCGGCAAGATCGACCTCGGGATCGTGCTGCGAGCTGATCAGGACGGTGTGGACCCGCCGTGGACGGCCATCGGCGTCGTACTCGACCGTCACCTGGCTCTTGCCATCCGGCCGCAGGAAGGGCAGCGTGCCGTCGCGCCGCACGTGGGCCAGTCGGCGGGCAAGGCGGTGTGCGAGGAGGATCGGCATCGGCATCAGCTCGGCCGTCTCGTCGGAGGCGTAGCCGAACATCATGCCCTGGTCGCCGGCGCCGAGCTCGTCCGCCTCCTGGCCCTGTCGCGCCTCCAACGCGTGGTCGACGCCCCGCGCGATGTCGGGTGACTGCTCCTTGAGGGCGGTCAGCGTGCCGCACGTCTCCCAGTCGAAGCCGAGGCGGCTGTCGTCGTAGCCGATCTCGCGCACGGTGCGGCGCACGACTTCCTGCACGTCGACGTAATGGCTGGTGGTCAGCTCGCCGAGGACGAGCACGAGTCCGGTGGTGGTGGCCACCTCGACCGCCGCCCGCGCGGTCGGATCGTGCCGGAGGACGTCGTCGAGGATGGCGTCGGCGACGGCATCGCACAGCTTGTCGGGGTGGCCCTCGGTCACCGATTCCGAGGTGAAGAGGACGGGCGGCGTCGCTTCAGGCATTCGCTCTCCGGCTGGCTCACAAGGCGGCCCGAGTGTAGCGCCGTCCTTCAGCCGGCGTCCCCGGCGCGTCCCGCCGGCACCATCAGCAGGACGGCGACCACGGTCGTCAGCGGCACGGCGGCCACGATCCCGACGCTGCCCACCAGGGCACGGATGACCTCGACCGCCACGAGCTCGCCGTTGAGGGTGATGAGCGGCGACTGACCGCCGAGGGCGAAGAGGAGCAGCAGCGGCAGGCCGGCCCCGAGGTAGGCCAGCATGAGCGTGTTGACGGTCGCCGCGATGTGCGACCGCCCGACGCGCATCGCGCGACCGATCACCCCGCGGCGGCCTGCGCCCGGCTCGGCGCGGTGGAGCTGCTCGACAGTGGCCGATTGGGTCACCGTCACGTCATCGAGCACGCCCAGCGCCCCGAACACGGTGGCCGCCAGCAGGATCCCGTTGAGATCGATCCGGTCCCCGACCAGCGGAATCAGGAAGGCGATCTCCTCGTTCCCCTGGAGTGCGGTGAAACCCGCCGCTTCGGTGAAGAGGCCGGCCAGCAGGGCGGTCAACGCCAGCGCCGCGAAAGTGCCCAGCACGGCCGACAGGGCCACGCGGCTGAAGCCCTCGGTCAGGAGCAACGTCGCCAGCGTCACTGCCGCCGCGACCCCGACCGCGAGCATGATCGGGTCGAACCCTCGCAGCAGGAGGGGCACCACGACCTTGACGATCACGGTGAGGGTGAGGGCCAGGGCGACGAGCGAGCGGATGCCGCGCAGGCCGCCCACGACGAGCACCGCAACGGCGAAGACGCCGGCGACGACGCCGAGCAGTGGCAGGCGCCACGGCTCGCTGATCACTGCGAAGGTGCCGGCCGCGGGGCCGGTGAAGCTGGTGACGACCACCTCGTCCCCCACCTCGTACGGCATACGGTTCGACGATCCGGGGACGGCCGCCGAGCCGTCCTGCACCACCGCCTCGATGCGCTGGCCGGCGGAGGGCCCGTCGCTGACCTCGACCGCGAACAGCGGGAGTCCGGTTGGATCGCTGCCGAGCGCCTCGACGATGCGACCGTGGTCGCTGCGCTGGCCGACGACCGGGATGGACTCCTGGGGCGTCAGGTCCGGCATGAGCCATAGCCCGATCACCGATGCCGAGCCGATGATGATCGCCGGCAGGGCCGACCCGATGCGGCGGACGATGGATTCCATGCCGATCGAGGATAGCGGCCGGGCTATCCTTGCCGTCCGATGCCATCGCCGGTTGCCCGCCACCCCGAGCTGCTCGCCTATCGCTCGGAGTTTCCGCTCCTGGACGCATCGGTCTACCTCAACACCTGCTCGCTGGGCGCCCGCTCGGAGCGCTCACGCCGGCGCCTCGAGGTATTCCTCGCCGACTGGGACGAGCTCGGAGCACGTGCCTGGTATGGCCGATGGCTGAGCGAGCTCGACGCGCTGCGTGCCGACTTCGGCGCGATCGTCGGCGTTGCGGGCGACGAGATCTCGCTCGCCCCGAGCGTGAGCGCGGCGCTGGCCGTGATCGCCTCCGCCCTCGACCCCATCCACCGCGGCGACCCAGCGGCGCTGGACCGGCTCGCCGATGCCGGCCTGCCGGCCGGCCGCGCGCCGCGAACCCGGGTGGTGACCACGGCGCTCGACTTTCCGACCATTGGCCACCAGTGGCTGGCGCGAGCTGCGCTCGGCGTGGAGCTGGTGGTGGTGCCCTCCGACGACGGGCTCACGGTCTCGGCCGAGGCCCTGGCCGACGCGATCGACGAGCGGACCGCCCTGGTGGCGATCGGGCACGTCTTCTTCACCACCGGCGCGGCGAACGACTTGGCGGCGCTGGGCCGGCTCTGCCACGAGCGCGGCGCGCTCCTGCTGGTCGACGCCTACCAGGCCACCGGCATCGTCCCCACCCATCTCGGCGCCGACGAGATCGACGTCTACGTCTCGGGCACCCTGAAGTGGCTGTTCGGCGGACCGGGCTGCGCGTTCCTGCGCGTGCGCCCATCCCTGCGCGGGGCGCTGATCCCGACCACCACCGGCTGGTTCAGCAGCGCCCGCCAGTTCGCCTTCGCAGTCGACGAGCTGGAGCTCGCGGCCGATGGCCGCCGGTACGAGATGGGAACGCCATCGGTGCCCTCGGCGGTGATCGCGCGAGGCGGCACCGAGCTGGTGCTCGAGATCGGCGTCGAGCGGCTCGGCGAGCGAACGCGGGACCTGGGCGACCTGTTCATCGCCCTCGCCGACGCTGCCGGGCTCGAGGTGCGGGCCGTGCGCGATGCCCGATGGCGGGGTGGGATCGCGACGGTCGCCGTGGCAGAGCCGAAACGGGTGGTCGACGCGCTCGCCGCCGACGGCATCATCGTCGACTATCGGCCGGGCATCGTGCGTGTCTCGCCGGCCTTTTACAACACCGAGGACGAGGTCCGGCTGCTCGTCGAGCGCCTCGCGACGCATGTCGTCATGATCGATCGCCGCGTCAGCTGAGCTGGAACAGCCCCAGGCGATGCGCCACGGCGGCGGCCTCGGTGCGGCGCGTCACGCCGAGCTTGCCGAGGATGTTGCTGACGTGGACGCCGGCCGTGCTCTCGGCCATGAAGAGCTTGTCGCCGATCTGGCGGTTGCTGCGGCCATCGGCCAGCAGCGCCAACACCTCGCGCTCGCGCGGCGTGAGGCCAAGACGGTCAGCGGCATCATCGGCGCTGTCCACCCCCTCCAGGCCGATGCGGGCGCGGCGCGCCAGCGCCTCGACCGCCTCGCGCAGCGGCCGCGCACCGAGTTCCCCGGCGATGACGTGCGCCTCCGCCAGGGCGGCGGCGCCATCGTCGCGTCGCTTCGCGCGGAACGAGACCGCCGCCAGGTCGGCGAGGGCGCGCGCCAGCTCGTAGGGCCGGCCCAGCGCCCGGCGAGCCTCGACGGTCGACGACCAGGCATCCACCCCGACCTCGCCGCGGGCCCGTGAGGCGAGTGCGGCGGCCAGCCGCGCGTCCGCCTCGATCGGCGGTGCAAGGCGCACGGTCACCTCGCGGATGCGCGCGAGATGGCGGTGCATCTGCTCCTCGAGCTCGCCGGCCCGCGTGACGGCCGCCGCCTCGCGCCTTTCGTCCCCCGACCCTCGCGCAGCGTCCGCCTCGTCAGCCTCCGCGCGCAGGCCGGTGAGGATGAGGCGGCGTGCGTCGGTATCCAGGTCGGGCTCGATGAGCCGCGCGAGGGTGTCCGCAATGAGACGGCGCGCCACCGTCGGCTCGCCCGAAACCAACGCAAGCTCCGCTCGACGGCTGCTCATGAGGTCCGGGTCGGGCCCGACCACCCGTTCGCCGAGCGCCTCGTAGGTCATGAGATCTCGGCGGGCGAGGCTCAGCTGGCCGCGGCCGATCGAGAGCTGGATCCGGTTCGAGAGCAGCCATCGCATGGCGTACCGGGTCGGATCAGTGGCGATGGTCTCGTCGAGCACCCGCCCTGCCTCATCCCAGCGGCCCAGGTCGAACAGGGCGCGACCCATCTTCGACGCCAGCTGCCCGCCGAAGCGCGCCTCGGCGCCCATGGCGCGCAATCGAACTCGAGCGGAACGCGCCACCTCGAGCGCCTCCTCGTGGCGCGCGGCCTCGTCGAGCGCCCAGCCAAGGCCGACGGCGGTGAGAAAGATGGCCTGCGGGTCGCCCAGCTGGAGCGCCAGCACATAGCCGTCGCGCAGCATCGGGATCCCGCGCTCGAGGTCGGAACGGCACGCGAGGTCGAGGCCGAGGGCGGTCAGCGCGCGCGTTTCGGCCAGCCCGGCGCCGACCGTCCGCGAGATGGCGAGGGCCGCCTCGGCGAGCGCCATCGATTCGGCGAAGCGGCTGCGGACCATCAGGGAGTGCGCCAGCTCGGCGACCACCCGTGCGCGCTCCTGGGTCGGCGGGTCGATCGGAATGAGTTCGACGGCCCGCTCCATGGCGGCCACGCCCGACTGCCAGTCTCCCGATTCATTCAGGTACCACGCCAGACGGTGATGGAGGACGCCGGCGCGCATCGGCTCGCGGATGGCGTCCGTCTCGTCAAGCGCGGCGCGAACCAGGTCGATCGACCGCCGCGGATCGCCGGCCTGGGCCGCCGCCTCGGCCGCCTCCTCCAGGATGACCGTCCGGTCGATGTCCCGCGGGAGTGACGCGGGAGACACCTTCGACCACAGCTCGAGGGCACGTTCCAGGAAGGCCTGCGCCTCCGAATAGGCGAACGCCCGAGCGGCGGCGCGCGCCGCGCGGAGCGTGGCCGGAAGCGCCCGCTCCAGGTCGTGGGCCAGGAGCCAGTGGTGAGCGAGCTGGGCGGCGATGCCGGCGCGCTCCTGCGGGTCGCCGTGGGCACGGCGCTCGATGGCGATCGCGTAGGCGGCGTGCAGCTGCGTACGCTCGTTCGGCAGCAGCTCGTCGTACACCACCTCCTGCACGAGCGCGTGCCGGAAACGATACCCCGGCACCTCCTCCGGAACGGTCGGGACCAGCAAATGGTGCTCGACTGCGGCGCGGATCGCCTCCGTGAGGCTCGGCTCCGGCAGATCGGCGACGTCGGCCAGGATGCGGTGGTCGACGCGCGCCCCGGCCACGGAGGCGATGCGCAGCACCCGCTGTGCCTCGCCCTCGAGATGCCTCACGCGATCGTCCAGCGTGTCGCGCAGGCTGCGCGGGAGAACCAGGCCGGCCTCCCCAACGGCCATCAGCTCCTCGACGAAGAAGGGGTTGCCGCCCGATCGGTTCAGGACCGCCGACACGAGTTCCGGCTCCGGCGGCTCGCCGATGATTCCGGCCAGCTGCTCAGCCAGGTCATCGGCGCCGAACGCCGTGAGCTCGATGTCGTCGACGCCGTCGAGGCGCTCGAGCTCGGCCAGCAGCGGGCGCAGCGGGTGGCGCCGATGCAGCTCGTCCGACCGGTAGGTGCCGATGATGAGAAAGCGCGCGTCGCGAGCATTGCGCACGAGAAAGCGCAGCAGGTCGCGGGTGGAAGAGTCGGACCAGTGGAGATCCTCCAGGATGAGCACCACCGGTTGGTCGTCCGAAAGCCGGCGCAGCAGGCCGAACACGATCTCGAACAGGCGCGCCTGCTCGGCGGTGGCCGCAGGGTTGCCATCGCGCCGCCGCTCCAAGGCGATGGGCGGCGTGCCAAGGTCGGGAAGCAGGTGCGACAACTCCTCCCGCCCCGGACCGATCAGCTCGTCGAGCCTCTCGCGCGGCAGCGATCGTAGCAGCGGTCGCAGGGCGCCGACGAACGGCGCGTAGGGCAGCCCGGTCTCGCCGATCTGCAGGCAGTCGCCGATGAGGATATGGGCCCCCGACGACCGCGCCCTGCCGACGAACTCTCCGATCAGCCGTGTCTTCCCGATGCCTGCGTCGCCCGCCACGAGGCGCGTCGCCGGGCGATGGTCGATGGCCAGCTCCAGCGCGCGGCCGAGATTCCGGAGTTCGGCGGCGCGGCCCACGAAGGTCGGGCTGCTCACGCGTGGCATGGTCGCGATCATACCCATCGATGTCCCCCCGATCGAGCCCGGACGAGGGGCTCAGGCCGCCACGACGGCGGACTGGCGCAGCCTGCTGCGATGTCGGCTGATCAGGGAGCGCGTTGCCAGTTGGCTGCGCCCGATGCGATGCGCGATCTCGGCGCCGGAGTACCCATGGGCGCTGAGGACGAGGGCCGTGCGAACGTCCTCCGGCAGGTGAGCCAGACGGCGGGCGAGGGCGCCGGCCGCCTCGCGCTCGAGCAGCTGGTCCTCCGGCGAGGCGACCACCTCGCGGCGAACGAGCTCGGGCGCGCGCCGTCGCGCCACCCCGGTATGGCGGGCACGGCTTGCCGCCAGGTTGGTCCCGACCCGGAAGAGCCACGCTCGGACGTGGCGTGGCGCCCGTCCGGCTGCCAGCTCGGTCAGCAGCCGGACGAACGTCTCGTGGAGCAGATCCTCGGCTGCGACCGCGTCGCGCGTGTAGGCGGCGAGGTGGC
>JALZDF010000152.1 GCA_030862645.1 Chloroflexota bacterium | reverse complement strand
GGCCGCGACGTCGGCGCGGTAGGTAACGATGAGCCGTCCAGTCGGCTGCGAGCCTTCCGGCGTGCCTGCGCCCTTCGGTTCGCCGTTCCGGGTGGGCGAAGGTGCCCGTCCGAGCAGCTCGTCGGATCCGGCCACCGAGCCCGGCGAGACAGTGCCGACAACGAGGGTGGCCGCCACGAAGGCGGCGAGGGCCGCTGCGCGGCGCGGCACGGAGGATGTGGCCTTGGACAAAGATGTCCCCAGCGAACGGTGTGACTTGAGGCAGTGCCGGCGCAGTCTATCTCGGCGAAGCTCTGGTTCGCATGGCCATCACACCACGGGCGGGTCTTGATGCAGCAGCGGCTGGAGCTCGTCGTATCCTTCGCCGGGCAGTCGAGGCGTGGAAGCTGGGTCGAGGACGGTTCGTCTAGCGGAACATCCGCTGCTGCTTGGCGAGGGGCAGCTTTTCGGGAACGCCATCCAGGGCGTCGTCCACGCTGCGCAGCCGCTGCGCAATGACGTTGAGGACTGTGCCCTCGACCTGGAGCCGCCCGTCGATCACCAGCAGCGGATGCCGGTGCAGCAGCGCGCGGTGCGCCTGGTAGACCTGCGGGCGCAGGGTGACGTTGATCATGCCTGTCTCGTCCTCGAGCGCGATGAAGACGAAGTTCTTGGCCGTCATCGGGTGCTGCACGCTGACCGCCAGCCCGGCCAGCCGGATGATGGACTGATCACGCCGCCGGGCAGCATCGGCCACCGTGATCACGCCGCGCGATGCGAGCCGCTCGCGGAACAGCTCGACCGCGTGGAGGTTCGGGCTGATGCCGGTATCGCGATAGTCGGCGGCGGTCTCCTCGGCCCGGGTCATCGGCGGCAGCGAGGCGCCCAGCGCGCGCTGGGCGTCATCGGTCAGGCCGAGGGCGGGATACGCCGGATCGGCGTCGGACAGGGTGGTGCGCAGCTGCCAGAGGAGCTCGCGGCGGGGCGCATCGGTCCAGTCGAAGGCGCCGATGCTGATGAGCCGCTCGACCACCTGCTCGCCAAGCCGCGTGCGGGCCACGAAGTCGCGAACCGCCGTGTAGGGACCGTTGACGCGTTCCCGTTCGAGCGTGTCGCGGGCGCGCTCGTCGATCCCCTTCACCTGTCGGAGGCCGAGGCGAATGGCGTGGGTCTCGCCGTCGGCGTTCGGGCGGGTGTCGTGCTCCCAGGTCGACTCGTTGACGTCGATGGGAAGCACCTTGATGCCGTGACGCTTCGCGTCGTTGATGACGACTGCCGGCGAGTAGAAGCCCATCGGCTGGTTGTTGAGCACGCCGACCGTGTAGTGCGCCGGGTAGTAGCGCTTCAGCCAGGCGGTGTCGTAGCTGATCTTGGCGAAGGCGGCGGCGTGCGCGCGGGCGAAGCCGAACTCGGCGAAGGCGGAGCACTTCTGGAAGAGCGCCTCGGCATCCTCCTCCGTCAGGCCGGTCTTCATGGCACCGCCGACGAAGCGACCGCGCTCCGCCTGCATCTTGGCGTGGCTGCGGTGGCTGCCCATCGCCTTGCGGAAGATGTCGGCCTCGACGGCGGTGTAGCCGCACACGTCGATCGCCACCTGCATCACCTGCTCCTGGTAGAGGATGACGCCGAGCGTGTCCTCGAGGATCGGCTTCAGGCTCGGGTGGGCGTAGGTGACCTCTTCCTCGCCGGCGCGCCTCCTGAGGTACGGGTGCACGGCGTTGCCCTGCACCGGGCCGGGGCGGATGATCGCGACCTGCACGACGAGGTCCTCGAAGCGCTCGGGCCGCGCCTTCGGCAGGCTCTGCATCTGGGCGCGCGATTCGATCTGGAACATGCCGACCGTGTCGGCGGCCTGGATGCTGCGATAGACCTCCGGATCGTCGTGCGGGAGCGTGTCGAGATCGATCCGCCGTCCGGTGTCGCGCTCGATCCGACGCAGCGCATCGGACACGACGCCCAGCGTGCGGAGACTGAGCAGGTCGATCTTCACCAGGCCGAGCTGCTCGATGTCCTCCTTGTCGTACTGGGTCACCACCCGGTTCGGCATGGTGGCGCGCTCGATCGGCACGAGGTCGATGAGCGGCATCCGCGTCACGAGCATGCCTCCGACGTGGATGCCGAGGTGGCGCGGGAAGCCGTCGATCTCGGCGCAGAGCTGGAGCAGCCACTGCCACCGGTTGCGGGGAGCGTGGGCTGCTGCGCGGGCTGCCGGCGCGCCGGGAAGTTGCCATACGCCTACCTGGTTGGCGTTATCCGAGCCAGACGGCTCGCTCGGCGCAGATCGTTGCCATACGCCAGGGTCATCGAAGCCGCCCAGGGCCACCGTGGTTGGCACATGTCGACTCGGCGGGACGGCACCACGCGACACTGCCTCCGGCATGACGCGAACGCGGAGGCGCTCCTCGATCGGCATCCCGCTCTCCGGATCCAGCCGCACCAGCGTTGGCCGCCCGCTCGACGGCCCGGGCGAGCCGTTGTCGCGCGGCGTCGGCAGCTTCAGCTCGCCGCCGGCCAGTTCCCCCGAGCGCGCATACCGCTTCGTGGTCTCCGACTCGTGCCGCACGTTCGTGACCGATGCGTCGAGCACACGCGGGCGCTTCGGCGGGGACCAACCGCCCTCGCTGACCGGGCGCGGTGCGAGTGGGTCCAGAACCGGGCGCGGCCGATGGTTCCACGACGAGTCGGAGGTCGGACGGACGTGCCTGGTCGCACTACGGCCGTCGCGGCCGGGCGGGACGGCCGTATCGGCCATGTCGATGCCGAGCTCGTCGAAGAGCCAGGCGAAGCTGCCGTCCAACGCCAGGTCACGGGCGACGTCGGCCGCATCCCGGGTATCGAGCGCCTTGGCCAGCGCGTCGATTCCCTCGAGCGGAAAGCCGAGCGCCTTGGCCACCTCGCGCACCGCCGAACGCGCCCGGTAGGTGACGATCGTGCAGACCATGGCGGCGTGATCGGCGCCGTACTTCTCGTAGACGTACTGGATCACCTCCTCGCGCCGATTGACGTCGAAGTCGATGTCGATGTCCGGTAGCGCGCGCGCCTCGTTGATGAAGCGCTCGAAGAGAAGCTTGTGCTCGATCGGGTCGACCTTGGTGATGCCGAGGCAGTAGGCCACGATCGAGTCGCCGGCGCTCCCCCGTCCCTGGCCGATGATGTCGTTCCTGCGGGCGAACTCCATCAGGTCCCACACGATCAGGAAGAACTCGGCCAGGTTGGTGCGATCGATGATGTCGAGCTCGTGCGCCAGCTGGTTGAGCGCACGCTTGGTAATCGGCTGGTAACGGGCGAGTAAGCCGCGATGGGCAAGCTGGTAGAGGTATGAGAACGCGGTCTCCCCCTTCGGAACGCTGAATCCCGGAAACCGATAGCGCTCGAAGCCGAGCTCCAGCCGGCAGGCTTGACCGATGGCGGCGCTGCGTGCCATCCCGTCCGCCCAGGCGCGTCGGCTGCGCTCGTCCGGCAGGTCGCCTCCGATGCGCGTCAGCGCAGAGCCCGCCTTGAGCCGGTACTCGGCGTTCGGCAGGAGCAGCTCCCGCGCCTCCTCCAGCGTCGCGCCGTGGCGGATGCAAACGAGGACGTCCTGGAGCCGATGGCCGTCCGGATCGGCGTAGTGGACCTCATTGGTGACCACCGTCGGCAGGCCGGCCTCCTCGGCCAGCTCCGCCAGCTGGGCGACGAGCCAGTCATCGTCGACCTGGAGGTGATGGCTCAGCTCCAGGTGGAAGTCGCCGTCGGGGAAGCGCCGCCCCCACGCCTGCGCCGCGGCCAGCGCCGTCTCCCGCTCGCCGGCCAGCAGGCGCCGCGGCACCTCGCCGTTGCGGCAGCCGGACAGGCCGAACAGGTGGCCGCGCGCTTCGTCGAGCGCCGCCTCGACGAGCGAGCGTTCGAAGACCGGAAACTGCTTCTCGCCGGCGAGGTGGCCGCGGCTGGCGAGGCGCGACAGCGCGGTGTAGCCGTCGACGTCGCGCGCCAGCAGCACGAGGTGGTCGCCGGGTATCGGTCCGGCGTGGTGCTCGCCGGGCCAGCCGCGGCTTGCCTTCGCGCCGCGCAGCGGATCGTTGAGCTTGCGTCCCCGGTGCGCGCGGCGCAGCTCGTCATCGGTGCGCGGGATGGTCAGCTCGAGGCCGATGATGGGACGTACCGGCGAGAGCCCAGCCTCGCGGGCCGCATCCGTCTCGGTTTCCTGCGCCGCCTTCCAGGCCCGGACCGCGGCGTACAGGCCCGCATGATCGGTGATGGCCAGCGCCGGCATGCCCAGCTGCGCCGCACGGGCGATCAGCTCCTCTGGATGCGTGGCACCGTCGAGAAAGCTGAAGTTGGTGTGCGCGTGAAGCTCGCAGTAGTCGTCCGGCGTGCCCATCGGACGACCGATGATAGAACGTTTGTTCTAATCGGAAAAGCCCACTGAGGACAGCCAACGAGCCCGGTCGAGCCGGTAGAAGACATGCCGCACGAGATGCGGAAAGGCAACCGCGTCCACGCGCGGATGGTCGAAGTCGCGGGCTGGCTCGCGAACCAGGCCGATCCTTTCCATCACCCGCCACGAGCGCTCGTTCTGGGGCACCGTGAACGACACGATCTCGTCGAGTCCGAGCTCGTCGAAGCCGAAGCGAAGCGCCTCGCGCGCGGCCTCCGTCACATAACCGTGGCCCCACCGGGCCCGAGCGAGACGCCACCCCACCTCGACCATCGGCTCCCCGGTGACGTAATCGGCCGGCCAGAGGCCGACATACCCGATGAACGGCGCCACGCCGGGAACCTCCACCGCCCACAGCCCCCACCCCTGGTCGGCCCAATGCGCTTCGATGCGGTCGATGAATGCATCGGACCGATCCCTGCTCATCGTTCCCTGCATGTGCTCCATCACCACCGGGTCCGCGTTGAGCTCCGCGAACGGCTGCCGATCGGCGTCTCGCCATCGACGGAGTAGCAGGCGCCCGGTGCGAGTGGCGACCACCTTGCTGTGGCCCCGCTATCCCTCGACCGGCGTGAGCACCATCTCGACCTCGACCAGCTCGCCGCAGCGCACGGTCACCCGGCGAACGGCGTCGCGGTAGTCGATGTCGGTGGTCGAGATCTCGAAGTCCCCAGATACTCCTGGCGCGCTGAAGACGCCATCCTCGCCGGTGCGCACGTCCCCCTGGAACCCCGACGTCGTCATAAGGATCAGGATGTCGGAGAGCGGGTTGCCGTCCTCGTCCACGACCCGCCCGTCGATGCCGCCATCCGCAACCTCTTCCGGCGTGCACACGTCCTCGCTCGGGGAGGCCACCGTGCTGGCGGGTGGTGAGCTGGACACGTCGCAGGCCGCGAGGGCGAGCAGCAGGCTCAACCCGACCGCGCCCGGACGCGTGAACGACCTCGATTTCGGCATGCGCGCCAGTATGCCGAGGGCGCATCCATCACGCCAACGGGCTTCCCGAGTGAATCTCAGGCCAGGCGCCGAACCGCGACGGCTCCACGTCGTGCGAACAGCAGCGCCGCCGGCGGGATGAGGAGGCCGACGCCGAGCAGCCCCAGGGCCGTGTACGAGGCGCCGGCCACGATGACCCCGGAGGACAAACTCGACAGGGCGGCGGAGCTCCAGACCACGCCGTCGGCCACTCCCTGCACCCGGGTCCGCTCGCCGAGGGAGTGCCCACTGGTGAGCAACGACGACCCGGCCACGAACCCGAGGTTCCAGCCATAACCGAGCAGGAACAGGGCGACGGAGAGCAGCGGCCCACCGTCGGGCGGTGCGCCGACCGCCATGATGGCGGCCGTGGCGAGCGTGGCCAGGCCGGCGGCGATGATGCGAGGGCTCCCGAAGCGATCGGTGAGACGGCCGGTGATCGGAGACAGGGCGAACATCCCGAAGGTGTGCGCCGACAGGACGAAGCCCACGGTGTCGAGGCCGTGGCCATGATCGGTCAGGTGCAGCGGGGTCATGGTCATGATCAGCACCATCACCACCTGTCCGGCAGCGAGGGTGACGAGCGCGACGACCACCGACGGCGTGCGCATCAGCGTCATCAATGAAGAGCTCTCGGTCGTCGTCTGCCGCGCGGCGATGGCCGATGTGTCCGACAGCCGGTACGGCTCCGGGCGGAGGAAGATGAAGGCGATGAGCCCCGCAAGACCGACGAAGCCGAGCGTCAGCAGGTAGGTGCCCGCAAGCGGCGGCATACCGACGGATTCGGCGATGACGCCGGCCGGCGCAACCAGGTTCGGCCCGCCGACCGCGCCGATGGTGGAACCCCAGACGACCGTGGAGATCGTGCGGGCGCGGTGCTCGGTTGGGAAGAGGTCGGCGGCGATGTAGCGGCCGAGCTGGCCCGCGCCGTTCGCGAATCCAGCCAGCGCGCTGCCGGCAAGGAGCAGGGCCATCGAGCCCGCCAGCACGCCGCTCAGCGCGACCGCGCCGCCGAGCGTCCCGCCCAGGATCCCGACCAGCAGGCCCCGGCGTCGGCCGACGCGAAGCATCAGGAACGAGAGGAGGCTGGCCGCCGATGCCGTGCCGAGCGTGCTGGTCGCCGTCGGCAGGCCGCCGGGTGCGGCGCTGCCGGCGATCTCGGCAGCCGCCAGCGTCCCCGCCGTGACGGCCGCGATGTAGCCAGTGCTGCCCAGCGCCGCGACGGCGAACAACGTCCACACGATGCGCCGCCGAAGACG
>JALZDF010000127.1 GCA_030862645.1 Chloroflexota bacterium | reverse complement strand
GTGTTTGACCGTCCTCCGGCGCATCGGTAGAATCGCGAGTCAGAACGAGACGGGCCAACCCCCATGGTGACCAGGCTGGCGGACCGCCAGCCGTTCGTGTGTTTGATGGCCCGAACCGTGAACGTTGAACGAGGAAACGGCACGCATCCATGAAGAGGACGTATCAGCCCAAGAAGCGCTCGCGCAAGCGCGAGCATGGCTTCATGGCTCGGATGGCGACGAAGGGCGGTCGTCGCGTGCTCGCTCGTCGTCGAGCCAAGGGGCGCAAGCGACTCACCGTCTGATCGCCGAGCAAGCCAACGAACCCGTGGCTGTGCTGCCGATGCTTCGGCGCCGCGCGGACTTCGAGACGATCGGCCGTCAGGGAACAGCGCGCTCGACACCGCTCCTCGCCCTTCGTTGGATGAGGACCGACAGGGCCGAGACGCGAATCGGTCTGTCCACACCCCGGACGCTGGGGGGTGCCGTTCAGCGAAATCGAGTACGACGTCGTCTGCGGAGCCTGCTCCGCGAGCGGATCGGACGGATCGGTCCCGGCTGGGACCTCCTCCTGATCGCGCGGCCGGCCGCCGGCGACGCCAGCCAGGCACAGCTGGGAGAAGCGATCGACGCGCTGCTGGCGCGATCGGACATCGGTAGATGAAGCAAATCGGGCTGGGACTCATCATCGCGTACCAGAAGCTGACCGGCTGGATGCCGCCCAGCTGCCGCTACTCGCCGACCTGCTCGCACTACACCTACCAGGCCATCGAGCGCTACGGGCTGCTGCGCGGATCCTGGATGGGCGCCAAGCGCGTCGGCCGTTGCAACCCATTCCACCCGGGCGGCTATGACCCCGTCCGCTAGACGAGAGAGAGCGATTTGACCCCGATCATCGGCGCAGGGTTCCTCGGGATCGAGCACTTCACCCCTCCGTGGGACGTCTTCTTCCTGCCGCTCTTCAACCTGCTCGTCTTCCTCTACGAGATTCCCTTCTTCGACTTCGCGCTGGCGATCATCGTCTTCACGATCGTCATCCGCACCATCCTGGCTCCTCTCTTCGTGCGGCAGATCCAGTCGCAGAAGGAGATGCAGCGGATGCAACCGCTCATCCGGGAGGTGCAGCGCAAGCACAAGGGAAACCGCCAGAAGGTCTCCGAGGAGACGATGGCGCTCTACAAGGAGCACGGCGTCAACCCGGCCGCCGGCTGCCTGCCGGTCGTGCTCCAGCTGCCGATCCTGTTCGCCCTCTACCAGGCGCTCATCCGCGCCTCGGGCATCATCCAGGGCTTCAGGCCCGACAGCGGCAACCAGGCCGCCTTCGATGCGCTCCAGGCCCAGGACCTGGTCACCGCGGTCGCAGGCCATTCCGACTGGTACGCGATCTCCGCCAACGGTGCGTGCAACCTGCCGGAGTTCAACCAGCTGCCGCAGTTCCTGCCGCTGAACTGCCAGCTCATCGATCCGATCAAGCTCACCGAGCCGGTGAATACGACCATCGGCTGGTTGCTGGGGCTCGATCTCGCCCAGATCGATACTGTCTTCGCGATTCCCCTCTTCGGGACCTTCGCGCTCTCGCTCCTGGCCGTCGTCGCGGCGATCCTGCAGTTCGTGCAGGTCAAGATGACGAGCCCTCGGCCCAACCCGGACGACCCGACCTCCAGCATGACCAGCACGATGACCTACACGTTCCCGTTGCTGACAATCATCTGGGGCGGCATCTTCCCGAGCGGGCTGATCCTGTACTGGATCGTGTACACCGCGTACCTCGTGGTCCAGCAGTTCCTGATCATGGGATGGGGAAACCTCTTCCCGCTCTTCGGCTGGCAGCCCGCCTGGGCGCCCTCGCCGGAGGCCGGGATCACGCCTGCGTCGCTCCCGAAGCGGATCGATTCCGACGCCGCGTCCACCGAGGAACCCAGGCCCACCACACCACGCGCGCCCTCGCCGAACGCCAGTCGCGGCAACAATCCGCGGCCAGGGAATCGGCCCAAGGGGAGCGCCAAGCGACGAGGCCGAAAGCGATGACCTTCCAAGAATTCACCGGTAAGAACGTAGAAGAGGCGATCCGCGCCGCCATGGCGGAGTTCAGCGCCGACCTGAGCGATCTCGACATCGAGATCCTGGCCCAGGGAAGCCGCGGCGTCCTCGGCGTCGGGGCCGAGGAGGCTCGCATTCTGGCCGCGCCGAAGTCAGCGGTGGCCGCCGCCGAATCGGTGCGCCTCGAGGCTCCGCCAGCCATCGAGGAGTCGTCCGCGCCGTCGCCGGAACCCGTCGGTGAGCCCGGACCGGCCGCCGAGATGGAGACCGGCCCCGTCGATATGGAGGCGGCCGCGGCGAGCGCCGACGAGCAGGTCACCGAGCTGGAACGGGCCGATACCGCACGCCGTACTCGCGGCAGCCGCGGTCGGGGCGGTCGTGGCCGCAACGGCCGTGAGCGCGAGCACGCCGTCCGCGAGCCGCGTGCCGATCGGGCTCCTCGCGAGCCGCGTCCGGATCGTGCCGGGCGGGAGCCGGCGCCCTTCGTATCCGGGAAGCCGATGGAGGAGCTCAGCGACGAGGAGCGCTCGACGCTGGACACCGCCAAGGCGGTGCTCGAGGAGATGCTCGGGCTGATGGAGCTGTCCGGCACCGTCGAGATCGCGAGTGGTGGCGATGCCGCCCGGCTCAACGTGCGCGGCGACGACCTCGGCGCGCTGATCGGGCGCCGCGGCGAGAAGCTCGCCAGCCTGCAGCACATCGTGAACCTGATCGTCGGTCGCCGCGAGGGGCAGCATCATCGGATCGCGATCGACGTCGAGAACTACCGCGGCCGTCGCGAGCAGCAGCTGCGCGACGTCGCCGACCGCGCCGCCAAGCGCGTCATCCAGACCGGCAAGATTATCCAGCTCGAGGCGATGCCGGCGATCGAGCGTCGGGTGGTCCACATGGCCCTGTTGGAGAACCCGCGCATCCGGACGCAGAGCGTCGGGGTCGAACCGAACCGCCGGATCGTGGTGCTGCCGGCCGGACAGACCAAGGACTAGGCATCCGGCGAGCCTCGGAAGGGGTCGCGCCATGGAGGTTGCCGCTTGCGCGGTGGGACGCATCGGTCCGGACGGGCCGTGGGTCGGCTTCGCGCCGACCCTGGACGATGGCTACGCTCTGGTCGTCGGAGGCGTCGCCGGTGGGTCCCGTCGCCTGCCTGCGGATGCGGATGACCTGCTGGCCCTGGCGTCCGTGTATTTCGAGGATGCGCTGGAGCAGCCGCCCGACGAGCTGGCGGCGACGCTCGGCGACAGCGGCGCGCTGGTGCGCCACGTCGCCGAGCACGAG
>JALZDF010000125.1 GCA_030862645.1 Chloroflexota bacterium | reverse complement strand
TGTTCCGCACCGCCGTCAGCACTCCCTTGCCGCGGTAGCGTTCCCGATCGTCGTCGCGCAGCTCCACCGCCTCGTGCGCACCGGTCGACGCGCCGGATGGCACCATCGCCGTCCCGACCGCTCCGTCCACCAGGAAGACGTCCACCTCGACGGTCGGATTGCCGCGCGAGTCGAGGATCTCGCGGCCGATGACGTCCTCGATCAGGCTGCTCATGCGTCCTCCTGCGGGAAGGTGATCTCGGCATCGGCGGGCAGCAGCGCGGCGACGCCCGGAAGGGTCTTGCCCTCGATGAATTCGAGTGAGGCGCCGCCGCCGGTGCTGACGTGGGTCATCCTGTCGGCCAGGCCCAGGCCTTCGACGGCCGCGACCGAGTCTCCGCCACCAACGATCGTCAGCGCACCGGCACTCGTGCGCTTGGCAACGACGCGCGCCATCTGGTTGGTGCCCTCGGCGAACTGCGCGATCTCGAACACGCCCATCGGCCCGTTCCAGAAGATGGTCCTCGCCTTGGTCAGGTGCTCGGCGTAGGCGGCCCGGGTCTCCGGGCCGATGTCGACGATCATCTGGTCCTTCGGCACCGCGTCGATGGCCACCACCCGGGTCCTTGCCCGATGGTGGATCTGCGGGGCGATGACCGCATCGGAGGGAAGCATGAGGCGCACCCGCTTGCGGCGCGCCTCTGCCACGATGCGCTCGGCGTTCTCGAGCTGGTCCTCTTCGACGAGGCTCTTGCCCAGCGCCAGGCCGCGCGCGGCCAGGAACGTGTTGGCCATGCCTCCGCCTACCAGCACCGCCTGGCAGCGCGAGAGGAGCGCTTCGAGCACCTCCAGCTTGCCGGACACCTTCGCGCCGCCGACGACGGCGTGGAACGGACGGGCCGGCCTGGCCAGCAGGCGGGACAGGGCGTCGACCTCGCGCTCCATGAGCAGCCCTGCGACCGCCGGCAGATGATGGGTGATCCCCTCGGTGCTGGCGTGGGCGCGATGCGCCGCTCCGAAGGCATCGTCGACGTACAGGTCGGCCAGGCTGGCCAAGGCGGCGGCGAACTCCGGGTCGTTGGCCTCCTCGGCCGCGTGGAAGCGCAGGTTCTCGAGCAGCAGCAGGTCGCCGGCGCGGAGCTTTTCGACTGCCACCTGGACGCCGGGGCCGAGCGCATCGCCGGTCATGCGCACCGGACGGCCGAGCAGCTGGCTCAGTCGATCGGCGACCGGCTTGAGGCGCAGCGCGTCGTTGACCTTGCCCTTCGGCCGGCCGAGGTGGCTGGCCAGGATCACCGTGGCGCCCCGCTCGAGGAGGTTGACGAGCGTCGGCAGGCTGGCACGGATACGGGTGTCGTCGGTGATGCGGCCGTCGTCGAGCGGGACGTTCAGATCGGCGCGCACGAAGACGCGCCGGCCGTCGACGTCGACGTCGCGGATCGTCTTGGCGTCCATCGGCGACCCTAGAGCCGCTCGGCCATGAAGGCGGCGAGGTCCGCCACGCGGCAGGAGTAGCCCCATTCGTTGTCGTACCAGGCGATGACCTTGAGGAGGTTCTCGCCCGTCACCATGGTCGACGCCGCATCGACGATCGAGCTGCGGTCGTCACCCTTGAAGTCCATGCTGACGAGTTGCTCCTCGGTGTAGCCGAGCAGCCCCTGCATCGGCCCATCGGCAGCGGCCTTGAGCGCCGCGTTGGCGCTGTCCGCCGTCACCGGCTTCTCTGTGATGGCGACGAAGTCGATGATGCTCACCGTCGGCGTCGGGACCCGCAGGGCGAAACCGTCGAAGCGGCCCTTCAGCTCCGGGATCACCAGGGCGACCGCTTTCGCGGCGCCCGTGGTGGTCGGGATGATGTTCTGACCGGCGCTGCGTGCGCGACGCAGGTCCTTGTGGAACACATCCAGCACGTTCTGGTCATTGGTGTAGCTGTGGATGGTGGTCATCAGGCCGCGCTCGATCCCGAAGCTGTCGAAGATCACCTTGGCCGGCAGCGCCAGGCCGTTCGTCGTGCAGCTGGCGTTGCTCACGATGTGGTGCTGCTCGCTGTCGTAGGAGCCCTCGTTCACGCCGAGCACGAGCGTGATGTCCTCGCCCTTGGCCGGCGCGGAGATGATCACCTTTCGGGCCCCGGCGGTGCGGTGCGCCGCTGCCTTCTCGGCATCGGTGAAGATCCCCGTCGACTCGATCACGATCTCGGCGCCAAGGTCGCCCCACGGAAGAGCGGTCGGGTCCTTCTCGCTGAAGGCCTTGATCTCGTGGCCGTCCACCGTGATCGTGCCGTCCCCGGACGTCACCTCGCCGTCGTAGCGACCGTACGTTGAGTCGTAACGGAAGAGGTGCGCGTTAGTGGCGGTCGGCGCCAGGTCGTTGATGGCGACGACCTCGAGGGCGTCGCCATGGCGCTCGAGGATCGCCTTGAGGGTCTGCCGGCCGATCCGGCCGAAGCCGTTGATGCCGATGCGAGTGCTCACGGACGGAGTGCTCCTTGCGCTGCGGTGGCGGCCGCCTGGGCACTTCCGGCGTCGCGCGTGGGCACGGCACGCCGTGCGCGAGTGACAGGGTCGGGAGTGATCGGTGCCGCGCGAATCTGGATGTCACCGGGTCGGTCACCGGGACCGACCGATCGGCGAGCTCGTCCACGTGACATCCATTCTAGCGATGGTCCGGGCACGGCAAGAGGCGCGCCGCGGTCCGGCGCGCCTCTCGGGCGATACGAGATCGGCGGTCAGCCGCCGATTCGGAACATCTTGGTGCCGCAGACGGGGCACTGGCCCTCGGTGGCCGGCTTGCCGTTCTTCATCGTGATCTTGTTCTCGTTCTGCATCTCGCGCTTTGCCTTGCACTTGACGCAGTAGGCTTCGGTCGCCATCGGTTCACTTGCCTCCCTTGGGCGCCGGCCTCATGTGCCGGACGGTGGTTGAGAGCCCCCCGCCTGTCGGTCGAGCGATGCTCCGCGGCTGGCGAGGAAATCGCCACCATCGGCGTCGACCTGCCAGAGCAGGTGGATGCCGGCCAGTCCGGCATCGATGCAGCGTGCCTCCGCGGCCTCCTTCGCCGCGCCTTCGAGGAACGTGCCGTCGGTCCGCTGCGCATAGGCTGCGCAGACGGTCCCGGACCGCAGTCCCGCCAGGTGTGCCAGCACGAAAAGTGCCGACGACTCCATTTCGAGATTCGCCACGCGTTGGCGGCGAAGCTCATCTGCGAGCTCAGGATAGCGAACGGGGAGCGTGCGCATCGCCCGTCCCTGCGGAGCGTAAAACCCGCTCGCCGTGGCGGTCAGCCCCACGTGGTACCTGATCCCCTGTTCCCGGCAGCTCTGCTCGAGTGCCCAGACGACGTCGCGGTGCGCGATCGCCGGGAAGCCGGGGTGGACGTAGAAGTCAGTCGTGTTCTCCAGACGGACCGCCCCCGTCGACACGATGAGGTCGCCCAGGGCGATCTCCGGCTGCAGAGCGCCGGATGAGCCGATACGGATGAAGGTCGGCCGCTCGGTGATCTCCATCACCTCGGCGAGGACGATCTCCACGTTGTCGGTGCCCATGCCGGTCGACATGCAGCTGATGCGCATGCCGCGGTAGGTGCCGGTGGCCGTCGTGATCTCACGATTGCTCCGCTCGAGCTCGATCGTGTCCCAACGTGATGCCACCTTCGCGACCCGGCCCGGATCACCCACCAGCAGGACGTGCTCGGCGAGCTCGCCGCCCTCGAGGGCAATGTGGTACTGGCGATTCCCGGTCCTCGGTGCATCCGCCTGGGTCGGCTGCGACAAACGCCCCTCACTCGTGCTCGAACGCGCGGGAGTATACGCTCGCGCGCCCTCACGGACTGTGCTCGTTCGGCACTCCCACGAGCGTGAGCTGCGGCGAGACGGGAGCGCGCTCCGGGGCCAACTCGGTGTGCTCCTCGGCAGCGTCGCGGTCGTCGGGCAACCAGCGGCGGGCCATGAGCGCCGCGATCCCGACGATCGCCATGCCGGCGACGAGCAGGCCGGCCGCCAGCAGACGACGGCCCGCGACGGGGTGGGCCTCCGAATCGCCGGTCACACCGGTGGCGGATGTCGCCGGCGCGGGAAGGCCGAACGAGGGCGCCGCGAGCCCGAGCGCGGGGGCGGGCCGGACGCCTTCGCAGCCGACCAGGATGCGCTGTGGATCGGACACCGCGATGCCGACCAGGCTCACCACGCCGTCCGCCGGTGCCACCCGGGCTCGGCACAGCCACTCGACGGCGATGTCGGCACCGCCGACCTCCACGGTCCGACGCTCGTTGCCTCCGGTGAGGCGGCCCACGACCGCCATCCAACGGGGTTCCTGACCGTGCGCCGGCAGGCTGGTCGATGGCGGCTCGATCGGAGACTGGCCGACGATTGTGTCGTCGCGTCCCGGGCCGAGTCGAACGAGGCTGATGCCCGGTCGCGGTCGATCGGGTTGCTTGTGAAGGCCCATCATCTCGAGAGACACCGGCACAGCCCGCTCGACGAGCAGCTGGTCGACGCGGGCCGCGGAGTCCGGGGAGATCCCGACCAGGTGCATGCCGTCCCAGAGCAGGCCGGCGACGCCGAGCTCCGGCCATCGGCCCGCCACCAGGGTCGCTCCAACACGAAGGTCCGCCAGGCCGGCCTCGCCGACCGCCTCCAGTGAGGCGCCTCGCGGGTCCACGCCGCCACCGCCGTCGGCGGCCCCGTTCCGTGCTCTCCGGCCGCCGGCGCCGGCCGGCGCGTCGGTTGGCGATGCCAGGATGCGCAGGTCTTCCGCTCCGCGTGGCCAGACGCGGTAGCCGCGGAGCGGTTGGGCGCCGGTCGTGACCTGGCCGAGCACGCCACGCACCTCGATCCAGGTGCCGGCCACGAGCGCATCGTCATCGGCGGCGAGCGTGGAGCCCTGGACGATCCTGAGCGGTCCGCTGCCGTCGTCGATCTCGAAGGAGACGGTCCCGCTGGATGCGCGGCGCGCCGAGGCGACCAGGGCACCGCGGACGCTGACCAAGTGCGCCTCCGAGGCTTCGGAGGCATCGGCGGTGCGCAGCGCGCGCGCAGCCGGCTCCGTGCCGCTGCCCAGCCGCCGCGGGCCGACGGACACGCGCAGCGACTCCATGCCGCTCCACGTCGAGCGCACCGCGTCGACCTCGAGCAGCTCGCCGCGGGACACGTCCCCCGCCTCGTCCCCAAGCCGCAGCAGGATGCCGCCGCTGGCGTCCTGGAGGACCGCGGAGCCAGGGTCCACCGTCCCCGATGCAAGGGTGACGATGCCGCGCACCGTGAGCCTGGTGTGCTTGGCGGCGGCGCGGGCATCGGCGATCGACACCACGCGCGTCGGCGGCTGCGATGCGCTCGACGTAGGGTCCGAACCGGGTGACTCCACGGCCGATGGCGACGGGGTCGGGGAGGACACGGCGCCCACGTCGGCCGGGTCGCGTGGCTGCACCCGGTATCCCGCCGCACCGGTCCCCGACGAGTCGCGCTGGCCGACGACCCCGACGAGGTCCACGGCGGCTCCATCGACCCAGGCGGCGGAGTCGATCCCGGTCGCGGTGCCGACGATGGCGCGCACCACGCCGCTGCCGTCGTCGACGTCGAAGGCGAGTCCGCCGGTGAGGATCGTGGGCCTCCCCTGTACGGCACCGCGGATGCGCACCAGGCGTCCTTCGACCGCCTCGTTCACCGAGCCGGTAGCCGGCGCCAGGGCCGCCGGCTCTCCACCGCTGCCGATGACGGCGACATCGTCCGCCACCGCCCGCAGCGTTCGTTGCGAGAAGCGGTCGTCGAGCGTTCCCTGCACCCGCAACCGGTTGCCGCGGGCAAACGAGCCGTCGTCGAGCATGACGGCGATGCCGCCGCTGGCATCGGCGACGTAGCCTCCACCATCGGTGAAGTCGGAGGCCGTCAGGGCCGTGCCCTCGATGGTGACGAACGAGCCGTCGGCCAGCGCTCGCGCGGAGGCGATCGAGATCGCGGGCGGCGCGCTCGGGGTTGGTCCGGGTGTGCCGCTCGCCGCCGGGGTCACCGTCGACGTCGGCGTGGGGACGGGTGTGGCGGTCGGGTCCGGGATCGGCGTCGGGCTCGGAAGTGTCGGATCTGGTACCGCCGGGGATCCGCTGTTCTGGGGATCCGGCGCGCTGCGAACGGTGAAGTCGGCGGCGTTGTCATCCGTGTCGGACGTCGAGCCCAACGGGCCACCGGGGAGCCGCTCGAGGCTGGCGCCGGCCGGGGGAGCGGGCACTGCCGTGCCCTCGAGCCAGGTGCCGGCCGCAGTCCCCCAGCCCATGGCATCGATGGCGGTGGTGGCGCCCTGAATGCGGATTGCCACGCTGCCGCCCGTGGACGCCATGCCGCTGGCGTACACCGCGTCGGCGATGGAGGCGAACACGCCGAGCTCGTTCACCACGAGCACGTGGGCGCCCGGCGGCACCGCGGGAGCACCGACGCCCCAGGCGGCTCGTCGGCTCACCGTCGCTCCGGTTGCGGAGACGTAGATCAGCTCCAGCCCTTCGAGTGGCAGTGGGGCAGCCGATGGGTTGTAGATCTCGATCAACTCGTCGCTGGCGCTCGCTCCCCCTGTCATCACCTCGCTGACGACGAGGTGGTCGACGGGCGCCGCCGACAGCGGAGCGGCGTGGATGAGCGGAACGGCGAAGCCCCAGAGAAGGCAGACGAGCACGGCGCGGACGAACGTCGGGCTGCTGCGGCGCGGCGCAGCGATCGAGTGGGGGACGGACACGGCTCACCTCGCGAACGGAGGCGCAGGCCACGCCATGATGCACGCTGCACGGTTACCGCCCGCTTAGCGGCCGATTACCGTGCACCTCGGCTCGCGGGTACAATCGGCGCCCATGTCGAACGAAGACCGATCGGCGTCGCGCGCCGAGGCTCGCCGCCGCGCCCGCGCCGCCGCTCGCGGCGACTATTCCGAGCCGGAGACCACCGACCCCCAGCCGGCCGCGCGACCGCAGCGCGGCGGGTTCCTGTCGCGCATGTTCCCGCCGGCGCCACCGCTTCCGAACCGCCCCGACCCGCTCGCGGGGTTCACCGGCCGCGGTCCGCTGCGCCCGATCACCGAGAGCCTGTTCCTGCTGCGGCGCAATCCGTTCGCGTGGGTCCTGCCCGGGGTGGTTGCCTTCGTCGGCTTCTTCGCATCGTTCAGCTACCCCACCGGCCTGCTCGGCATGCTCGGCACATTCCTGCTGTTCGGCGCGCTCATCGCCGCCGGCTGGTTCGGCTGGCAGCGGCCGGCGCTGTTCGGCGTCGCGGCAGCGCTGGTGGGCTTCTTCATCGCCACCGCCATCGTCCTCTTCTCCTTCTCCCAGCAGGGCGCCACGCCGGACACCTTCGGCGAGCCTGCCCAGGTGATCGGGCAGCTCGTCCTCCAGGGCCTGTACCAGTCGGCCCTCGGCTTCCTGGGCGGCTGGTACGGTGGGTACCTCCGACGGCGGCAGACCCAGCTGAGCGGCGACAGGGGCTCGCGGCGGAAGCGGCGATAGGAGGATCTCCACAGCGGCAACCCCGACCTGACGATCGGCATAAGTCTTGCTACAGTGTGCGGCGTAGACATCGGGAGCATCTCGATCGACGCCGAACAATGTGCCGAAGCCCGTCGCCGACGGAAGCTCGGGCCAGACGCGACATTTTGCGGTTTCGCTCGTTCGTGTTGATCTCGCTCGCGAAGTCTTCTGGGGGCTGTCGGGTTCCAGGACCCTCCGTACTGGAGTTCTGACGGCCCCCTTCTTCGTGCCCGCCTCATGCCCGCGCTCTCGTGCCCGACAAGAGCCCCGCGATGTCAGAAGTCGGCACCTTCCCCGCCGACTGAGGTCCGAGCGTGTGACCAGAGGCGCTGCCCGCTTGCGACCTCAGGACCCATGGGCTGCCGCAGCCTCGTGAGCCAGGGCGGTGGCTTCGGCCGCCGTCGAGGCGAGCCCGAGCACCTCCCCGGTGGACCGCATCTCCGGGCCAAGCGCCGCACTGACCCCGGGCAACCGCCAGAGCGAGCCGACCGGTGCCTTGACCGCCACCCGCGGCCCGTCCACCGCGAGCCCCGGCTGCAGCCCCGCTTCGGCCAGCGCGCAACCCAGGGCACAGCGCACCGCGGCGGCGACGACGTCGATGCCGGTGGCCTTGGCGACGATCGGCACCGTGCGGCTGGCGCGTGGATTCGCCTCGATCACCACGATCCGATCGCCGGTCGCGACCATCTGAACGTTGAGCACGCCACGCAGTCCGAGCGCCAGCGCGATCTTCCCCGCCGCCTCCGCGGCGACCTGCTGAACTTCTCGGCCGACGTGCTGCGGCGGCAGGACGGCGACGCTGTCGCCGGAATGCACGCCCGGCGGATCCACTTGCTCGAGGATGCCGGGCACCGCCCATGACGTCCCGTCGCTGATCGCATCGACGTCGAGCTCGATGCCCTCGAGCATCTCGTCCACCCGCAGCGGCCAACCGACGTCGGTCGCCAGGTAGGCGCGAAGGTCGTCGGCATCGCGCAGAACGGCGATCCCCCGGCCACCGATGACCCACGATGGGCGAACGATGACCGGAAAGCCGCCGAGGCCCTCGACGGCGGCCTGCAGCCCGGCAGGGTCAGCCCCAAGCGCGCCGCGAGGTCCGGCGATTCCGAGCCGATCCAGCAGCGACGCGAAACGCTCGCGATCCTCGGTGATCTCGATCGCCTCGGCCGTCAGGCCGGCGATCGGCACGTCCGCGTACGCGAGGTCCTTGGCCAGGTCGATGGCTGTCTGGCCGCCGAAGGTGAGCACCACCATCGGCGGCGTGCCGGTCAGCGCCCGCTCATGATCGATGACGTCGAGCACGCTCTCGGTGTCGAGCGGCTCGAAGTAGAGCCGCGTGCAGGCGTCGTAGTCGGTCGACACCGTCTCGGGGTTGTTGTTGATGACCACCGCGTCGAGGCCCATCTCACGGACGGCCCACGCCGCGCGGACCGAGCAGTAGTCGAACTCGATTCCCTGGCCGATGCGGATCGGCCCCGAGCCGACGACGATCACGCTCTGGCGCTCGGCCGGTGGCGCCACCTCCGAATCGGCGTAGCTGGAGTAGAAGTACGGCGTCTGGGCCGGGAACTCTCCGGCGCAGGTGTCGACCCGCCGATAGGCGGGGTGGATTCCCGACCGCACCCGCGCCCGCCGGATGGCCGCCCACGGCACGCCCGACAGGCTCGCGATGTCGGCGTCCCCGAAGCCGGCCCGCTTGGCGTCGAGCAGCGAGGCGCCCACCACCCGGCGCTCGGCGTCGACCAGCTCGGCCAGACGCTCCGTGAACCACGGCGCGATGCCGGTCGCGGCGGCCAGCGCGGCGGCATCCGCCCAGTCGTGCCGCAGGAGGCCGATCATCCTCCACAGCCTGGTGTCGGTCGGCGCCAGGAACGCCTCGAGATCCGCCGGGCGCCGGTGGCTCAGCTGCCAGTCCGGGTCCTCCCAGCGCCAGCCGCGGCCGCGCGGCTCGAGCGAGCGAATCGCCTTGAGGAGCGCGGCCCCGAACTCGCGGTCGATGGCCATCGCCTCGCCGGTGGCCTTCATCTGCACGCCGAGCGAGCGATCGGCGAGCGGGAACTTGTCGAAGGGCCAGCGAGGCAGCTTGACGACGACGTAGTCGACCGCCGGTTCGAATGCCGCGCTGTTGCCACCGGTGGCCGGGTTCGGCATCTCGTGGAGACGCTTCCCGAGCGCGATGAGCGCCGCGATCCGGGCGATCGGATAGCCGGTCGCCTTCGAGGCCAGCGCGCTCGAGCGGGAGACCCGCGGGTTGACCTCGATGACCCGGTAGTCGGAACCGTCCGGGGCGACGGCCAGCTGCACGTTGCAACCGCCCTCGAGCCTGAGCGCGCGCACGATCTTCAGGGCGCATCGGCGCAGGCGCTGCACGACCGGATCGGGCAGGGTCTGGATCGGCGCCACCACGATGCTGTCGCCGGTATGGACCCCCATCGGGTCGAGGTTCTCCATGCCGCAGATCGCGATGGTGGTGTCGGAGGCGTCTCGCAGCACCTCGAACTCGATCTCGTACCAGCCGAGCAGCGAGCGCTCGACCAGCACCTGGCCGATAGGGCTGGCCGCCAGGCCGGTCGCGATTCGCTCGCGCGCCTCCTCGGCTGTGTGCGCGAAGCCACCTCCCCCACCACCGAGGGTGAAGGCGGGACGCACCACGATCGGCGCCGCCAGCGCCTCCACGAAGCGCATCCCGTCGGCGAGGCTGTCGACGACCGCGCTCTCGGGCACCGGCTCCCCGATGCGGGTGACGAGGTCGCGGAACCCGCCCCGGTCCTCGGCCGCGCGCACCGCGGCCAGCGGCGTCCCGAGGACCCGAACGGCGTACCGCTCGAGCACGCCCGCGTCGTCGAGGGCGACCGCCAGGTTGAGTCCCGTCTGCCCACCGAGCGTTGGCAGCAGGGCATCCGGGCGGTGCTCCTCGATCACCCGCGACAGGTAGGACACGTTGAGCGGGCCGATGAGCACGGTGCCGCCCACGTCCGGATCGGTCATCACCGTGGCCGGATTCGAGTTCACCAGGATCGTCTCGACTCCCTCGCCGCGCAGGGCGAGGCAGGCCTGTACGCCGGCGTAGTCGAACTCGGCGGCCTGTCCGATCAGGATCGGGCCGGAGCCGATGACGAGGACCTTGCGCGGGGCCGTCATGCCAGGGCACGCTCGACGGCCAGGTCAAAGACGCGCGCCGCGTCGATCGGACCCGGCGCACCTTCGGGATGGAACTGAACCGACGCGATCCGGCCACTGGCATGGACGAGACCCTCGACGGTTCCGTCGTTGAGGTCACGGTGGCTCACCGCGTATCCCGCCGCGGCCAGTGCCGGGCCGTCCAGCACGGCCACCTCGTGGTTGTGCGCGCCGATGTCGACCCGGGCGGTGGCCGTCTCCAGCACGGCATGGTTTCCCCCGTGGTGTCCGACGGCCAAGCGCCGCGTGTCGGCGCCGGTGGCCAATGCCAGCAGCTGGTGTCCCAGGCAGATGCCGAGGACCGGCGGTCCGCCGGCGATCGCCCGGGATGCGAGATCCCGGGTCGCCGCGATCTGGCGCTCCATGCGCGACGGATCTCCGGGTCCGGGCGACAGGATGACCAGGTCGGGCGACGTGGCCAGCACGTCGGCGGCGCTGGCATCGGGCGGCAGCACGCTGATCTCGAGCGCGCGGGCGGCCAGCGCAACGAGGAGCGAGCGCTTCACGCCGAAGTCGACCAACGTCGCGCGGGCCGCGCGCGGTCCATCAGGCGCGACGATGAAGCGATCGCGTGTCGCCACGCGCGCCACGTGATCCACGTCCGCCCAGGGCACCGTTGATCGAGCCTCGGCCACAGCCGCGGCGTCGCTCCGCTCGGCCGTTCGGATGACGGCCCGTCGCGGGGTGCCACGCTGAAGCTCCAGAGTCAGGGCCCGCGTGTCGACCCCGGTCAGGGCAGGGATGCCCGCCTCCACCAGCAGCTCCTCCAGCGAGACGCCCGCGCCATGGGGCGGCGTCACCAGGCGTGAGCAGATCAGGGCCCTGGCGTGGACCCGGCTCGATTCGAGCTCGGCGGCGGCGATTCGGTAGTTGCCGGCCATGGGGTGCGTCAGGACCACGATCTGCCCGGCGTAGGAGGGATCGGTGAGGATCTCGCCCCAACCCGTCGCGGCGGTGGTGAAGATCAGATCGCCGTCGGCAGGACCCACCCGTCCGCGCAAGGTTCCGCGGTGGACGCGACCCCCCTCGAGCGCGACCAGCCCGGACACCGAACGAGGCACCGACCGCGTGCCTGCGGCTGGAGCCTCGGAATGTTGCTCAACGTTCGGAATGGTCTGCACCTGTCGCTCCTTCCCGGCATCACGGTGCCGGTCTTAAAGGACCGCCGTGGAGTGTAGAGGATTTCGCGTGCGTCGGCCGGGACCGGCGCACACATCCGCATGCCCCTGTTTGCATGATCATGCACCAACGTGTATGAATACTCAAGTGAACTCTCCGCGCCAAGCCGCCCTGTGGGCCGGCCGTTTCCAATCCCCGGCCGCGGACGCGGCCCTCGAGCTGTCGCAGTCGCTCGAGATCGACCTGCCGCTGGCCGAACACGACGTGGCTGCCAGCCGGGTGCACGTTGCCGAGCTCCGACGCCTCAGCCTCCTGACCGGCGCCGACGCGGAGCAGCTCGACAGTGCGCTCGCCGGCGTCGCCCGCCAGATCGCGGACGGGACCTTCGCCTGGCGCCCCGAGCACGAGGACATTCACATGAACGTCGAAGCCGCCGTGATCGAGTTGGTCGGTTCGGCGCTGGGCGGCATGCTGCAGGCGGGTCGCAGCCGCAATGACGAGGTGGTGACCGACGAGCGCCGCTGGCTGGCGAGCGCCACTGACAGCCTCATCGACGCCATCGGCGACCTCCAGTCCGTCCTGCTCGAGCGGGCTGATGCCGAGATCGACACGATCCTGCCCGCCCACACCCACACCCAGCCGGCGCAGCCGGTGCTGCTGGCCCACCATCTCCTCGCCTACGTCGAGATGCTCGACCGTGACGCAGGACGTCTCGCCGATGCCGCGCGCCGTGCGGACCGCTGCCCCGCCGGCTCCGGCGCCGTCGCCGGCTCGAGCCTGCCGCTCGACCGTGAAGGCATCGCTGCCCGGCTCGGCTTCAGGGGCGTGACCGACAACTCGATCGATGCCGTGTCGGATCGCGACTACGCCCTCGAGACGGTCGCCGGGCTGGCCATCCTGCTCGGTCACCTCTCCCGGCTGGCCGGTGAGCTGGTGCTGTGGTCGACGCCGTACGTCGGCTTCGCTCGGCTCGACGACGCCTTCTCGAGCGGCAGCTCGATGCTGCCGAACAAGCGCAATCCCGACAGCGCCGAGTTGGTGCGCGCCCGAGCCGCCCGGGTGGAAGGCGACCTCGTCGTGCTCCTCTCGTTGGTGCGCGGGCTGCCACTCGCCTACCACCGCGACCTGCAGGAGACGCGCCGCGCCATGTTCGACGCCGTGGAATCCGCTGGCCTCTGCCTCGAGGTCATGCGCGGACTGATGGCCGGCATCGCGTTCGACCGCCATCGAATGGTGGCGGCGGCCGCGGGCGGACACGCGAGGGCAGTGGTCCTCGCCGACCGCCTCGTTGCCCGCGGCGTCGCCTTCCGCGACGCCCATCGGCGGGTCGGCCAGCTCGTGGCGCATGCCGAACTTGCCGGCCGGGACCTGGCGGACCTGTCGACCGATGAGCTGGCCGCGGCGCTGCCGGAGCTGACCGGCGGATCGATGCCATCCCTTCTCGAAGCGGTTGCGGCGGCAGACGTGCACGGTGGAACGGCGCCGCATCGGGTGCGCGCCGCCCTGGAGGCCGCCCGCGAGCGCCTCGAACACGCAGTGCCCGCGTGAGCTCGCAGGTCCGGGTCGCGGTGGTCGGCGCAGCCGGCTATGCCGGTGGAGAGCTGGTGCGTCTGCTGTCCGGGCACCCTTCGGTCAGGATCGCATCGGTCCATGCCCGTGGCCGGGAGGGCGCGCCGCTGGCCGCTGAGCTCCCGCACCTGGCGCCCTTGGGCCTGTCCTTCACCGAGGCCGAACCGGACGAGGTCGAGGTCGCCTTCCTGGCGCTGCCGCATGGCGCCTCCGCGCCGCTCGCAGTGCGACTTCTGGAGCGGGGTGTGACCGTCGTCGACATCGGAGCCGACTTTCGCCTGCGCCTGGCCGATGCCTACGCCAGCTGGTACGGCGGTCCGCACCCGGCTCCCCACCTGCTGGCCGATGCGGTGTATGGCCTGACCGAGTGGTCGCGAGGCGCGCTGGCCGGCGCGAAGCTGGTCGCCAATCCCGGCTGCTACCCGACCGCGTCGCTGTTGGCGCTGCTGCCGTTCGCACGCGCCGGCATGCTCGTCGGCGAGGTGATTGTGGATGCGAAGTCGGGCGTCAGCGGGGCCGGGCGCGGGGCCGGCGCCGACTACCTGTTCACCGAGTTGGCTGAGTCGACCCGGGCCTACGGGCTTGACGGCCACCGGCATCGACCCGAGATCGAGCAGGGGCTCGTCGACGCCGGCGCGCCACTGCCGGTGACCTTCGTCCCGCACCTGGTGCCGCAGTCGCGCGGGTTGCTGGCCACCTGCTACCTGTCGCTGGCCGAGGATCTCGACGACGAGGCGCTGGCGGCCATCCTCCGCAGCGCCTACGATTCGGAGCCGTTCGTGCACGTCGGCGACGCGCCCCCGGCCACCAAGCAGGTCACCGGCTCGAACCACGCCGTCGTCCATGCGCGGCGCACCGGCGCGCGGCGCGCCGTCGTCATCGGCGTCATCGACAACCTCGGCAAGGGTGCCGCCGGCCAGGCGATCCAGAACATGAACGTCGCGCTCGGCCTCGACGAGACGGCCGGCCTTGCCGGCCTGGGCCTCCATCCGTGAGCATCCGATCGATCCCGGGTGGGATCACCAGCGCGAAGGGCTTCGCCGTCGCGATCGGCCAGGCCGGCATCCGCGACTCGGGAGGCCCCGACCTCGTCCTGATCGTCTCCGACCGGCCGGCCGCTGCGGCAGCGACCTTCACCACGAACCGCCTGCGGGCGGCCCCGATCCTCCTGGCGGAGGAGTCGTTGGCTGCCAGCCGGGCGAGCATGCGGGCCATCGTCGTCAACGCGGGCTGCGCGAATGCAGGCACGGGGGCCGGCGGCCTCGAGGACGCCCGAGCCGTGGTGGCCGCCGTGGCGCGGCGGATCGGCGTCACCGAGAGCGAGGTGCTGCCCGCCTCGACCGGCCTGATCGGCTCGCGGCTGCCGGTCGCCGCGGTGGTCGACACGGTGGCGCGCCTGCGCGTGCACCGATCGCCTGCGGCCGCGCGACGCGCGGCGCGGGCGATCATGACCACCGACACCCAGCCGAAAGAGCATGCGGTCGCGGTGCGGCTTCGCGACGGTCGCGAAATGATCGTCGGCGGCATGGCCAAGGGGGCCGGGATGATCCATCCCCAGATGGCGACGATGCTCGCCTTCCTGACCACCGACGCACCGATCGAGCCGGGAGCCCTCCAGGCGCTCGTGAAGCAGGCGGTCGAGCGCACCTTCAATCAGGTGTCGGTCGACGGCGACACATCGACCAACGACGCGGTGATGGTGCTCGCCAACGGTGCTGCTGGTGACCCGCAGCTGGCGCATGAGGACCTCGGGTCGATGGCCGATGCGCTCGAGGTGGTCTGCCGCTCGCTGGCGATCGCCATCGCCGCCGACGGGGAGGGCGCGCGGCACCTGATCGAGGTCACCGTCCACGGGGCGGCCGACGACGCAGATGCGCGAAGGGTGGCGCGCACGGTGGCCTCCTCCGCGCTGGTCAAGACGGCGGTCCACGGCGCGGACCCGAACTGGGGCCGCATCGCCGCCGCAGCCGGCCGCAGCGGGGTGGCCCTCGACGCTGAACGCATGCGGATCTGCATCGGCGACGTGCCGGTCTACGACGGCGCGCCGCTCGCCTTCGACCAGCGACGCGCGAGCCGCATCATGGCCGGCAGCACCGTTCCGCTCGTGGTCGACCTGCTCGGCGGGAGCGGCAGGGGCGTCGCCTGGGGATGCGACCTGTCGGCCGACTACGTCGCCATCAACAGCGAGTACACGACGTGACCGCGCTCACCATCAAGCTGGGCGGCACGGCCGGCGCGCACGCGGCCTCGTTGGCTGTGCTCGTCGAGCGCGCGATCCCCGGGTGGGTGCTGGTCCACGGAGGAGGCGTCGAAGTCGCCGGCTGGTCGCGGCGGCTCGGCATCGAGCCAACCACGGTCGACGGCCTGCGGGTCACTGATCCGGTCACGCTACAGATCGCGGTCGCCGTCCTGCGCGGGCTCGTCAATGCGCGCCTGGTCGCCGCGTTCGTGGCGGCCGGGGTCCCGGCCATCGGCCTCGGTGGGGCGGACGGCGACCTGCTCCGCGCCGAGCGCTTCGATCGCCGCCTCGGCGAGGTCGGCCGCGTCACGCACGTGAACGGCGGGCTGCTTACGGCACTGGGGGCGGATGGCCAGGTGCCCGTGGTGGCGCCCATAGCTCGCGGGACGGGCAGCGAGCTATTGAACGTCAATGCCGATGAGGTCGCCGGCGCGATTGCCGCCGAGCGGGGCGGTCGGTTGATCCTGCTGACCGACGTGCCGGGCGTGCTGCGCGGCGGCGCGCCGGTGGCCAACCTGAGCGCTGATGCGGCGTCGGCGATGCTGGCCGACGAGAGCGCCTCGGGTGGCATGCGCCCGAAGCTGCGCGCCGCCATCGCGGCGGCGGGCGCCGGCTGCTCGGTGACGATCGTCGATGGAACGGATCCGGCCGCGGTAGGCGCGGCGCTGGATGGAACGAAGACGGGAACGTCCGTGACCGCCGCTTCGGCGACGAGGCTCGGCTGACACGTGAAGGAGAAGCGAGTGGGAACCATCGAACGACGAGACCAGGTGCGGCGGCTCATCGCCGCGGGTGGGGTCCATACCCAGGCGGAGCTGGTGGCCGCTCTTCGCGCCCGCGGCGTGGAAGTCACGCAGGCCACCGTCTCTCGTGACCTGGCCGGGCTGGGCGTGGTGCGGGGCTTCCGCGGGGGACGCCTCACCTATCTGCTCCCCGACGACCGGACCGACGGCGCCGCCGCCTCGGAAGGGCGACTGCGCCGGCTGCTGGCCGACCTGCCGCTCACGATCGGCGAGGCGCCGCCGCTCGTCGTGCTGCGCACCTCGCCGGGCGGGGCCAACGCCATCGCCTCGGCCATCGACCTGTCGCAGTGGGAGGACGTCGTCGGCACCATCGCCGGCGACGACACGATCTTCGTGGCCTGCACCGATGCCGACGCCATACGCCGCTTCCGGGGCCGCCTCGAGGCGTTCATCGGCCAGGCGAGCGCCGGCCTGGCGAGCAGCGTGGGAGGTGGCGCATGAGCGATACCGTGGTGCTCGCCTACTCCGGCGGGCTGGACACCTCGGTCGCGGTGCCGTGGCTGCGAGAGACGCAGAACCATGAGGTCGTGACGCTGACGGTCGACGTTGGCGGCGGCGTGGACGCCGCGGCGGTTCAGCGGCGCGCGCTGGCCGGCGGCGCACGTCGTGCGGTCGTCGTCGACGCGCGGGCATCGTTCGTGACCGACTACATCTGGCCGGCGCTGCAGGCAGGCTCCCTGTACCAGGGGGTCTATCCACTGGCGACGGCCCTCGCCCGCCCCCTCATCGCCCGGCTCCTGGTCGAGGCCGCGCACGAGGCCGGGGCCGGGCTCGTCGCGCACGGCTGCACCGGAAAGGGCAACGATCAGGTGCGCTTCGACGTGGCGGTGGCGGCGCTCGATCCGTCGCTGCGCGTGATCGCTCCGATGCGGGTCGGGATGGGGATGACCCGCGACGAGGAGCTCGCCTACGCCCGCGAGCGCGGCATCGACGTGCCGTCCGGGCCGAGCTCGCCGTTCAGCATCGACGCCAATCTGTGGGGCCGGTCGATCGAGGCCGGCGTGCTGGAGGACCCCTGGACGGCGCCGCCGGCCGAGGCGTTCGAGTGGACCGTCGACCCGGCCGATGCGCCCCGCGAGCCGAGAGAGGTCATCATCGGATTCGAGCAGGGCGTCCCAATCTCGCTCGACGGCCAGGTGCTCGAGGGCGTGTCCCTGGTCGAACGCCTCAATCGCGCGGCCGGCGCCTTCGGAATCGGGCGGATCGACCACGTGGAGGACCGGCTGATCGGCATCAAGAGCCGAGAGATCTACGAGGCGCCGGCCGCGGTGGTCCTCCACGCGGCGCACGCGGCGCTCGAGCAGCTGACCCTGTCGCGCGAGCTGCTCGCCTACAAGCGATCGGTCGGCGATCGACTCGCCACCCTCGCCTACGACGGCCTCTGGCTGAGCGAGCTCGGCGTCGCGCTGCGCGCCTTCGTGACCCATACGCAGCAGCACGTGAGCGGCGAGGTTCGCGCGCGCTTCACGCCGGGCAGCGTGGCCGTCGTCGGCCGCCGCTCCCCCCACTCCCTGTACGACATCGGCCTCGCCACCTACGACGCCGGCGACCGGTTCGACCACGCATCGGCGGTCGGCTTCATCGCCATCTGGGGGCTGCCGGTACGCACCCAGGCCGCCGCGCGGGGTGGCGGCGAGCCCGAGGCGCGCACCCTACTCGACGAGCTCGGGGCCGATCGGCTCGACCCCGCCGAGCCGGTGGGAGCGGGCCGATGACCGGCGAGCAGCGGGGTCTGCGCATGGCGGGCACCATCGCCGCCCTCACCGCCGAATCCTCGTACGTGCGCCGCGCTCGAGCGCGCGACATCGACCGCATCCTGGAGGTGATCGGCACCTACGTGGCCCAGCACGTCCTGCTGCCGCGGACGCGCCAGGAGATCCTCGACGACGTCGGCAGCTGGTGGGTCGTCGATCTCAACGAGCGGGTCGTCGGCTGCGCCGCGCTGCGCGACTTCGGCGAGGGCCTCGGTGAGCTCCGCTCGCTCAGCGTGGTGGCCGAGGCGCACGGGCGGGGGCTCGGGGAGTCGCTCGTGCATGCCGTGGTGCGTGAGGCGCGCAAGCGTGGCATGTCGCGCCTGTTCGCCATCACGCGCAACCCGGGCTACTTCGCGCGGCACGGCTTCGGCGAGCTGCCGATGGAGGAGGTGCCTGACGTGCTCCACGCCGATCGGGTCCCGTGGCCGCGACGCAGCGGTGCCGGTCACGCCATGGAGCTCGAGCTGTGAGCCAGCTGCGCGCGGCCTCCGACGCGCCCGCTCGCGAGGCGCGCGTCCACCTCCAGACCTACGCGCGCCAGCCGATCACGCTGGTGAGCGGCCGTGGCTGCTGGGTCACCGACGATGCCGGCCGCGATTACCTGGACCTGGTGGCCGGCATCGCCGTCGACGTGCTCGGCCACGCCCACCCGGCCGTGGCAGAGGCGGTGGCTCGCCAGGCCGCCACGCTGGTCCAGGTCTCGAACCTCTACTACACCCTGCCGCAGCTCGACCTCGCCGAGGCGCTGCTCCGCCGCTCCCCGTTCGACCGGGTCTTCTTCACGAACTCTGGGACGGAGGCCAACGAGGCCGCGCTCAAGCTGGCACGCCGTCATGGCGGCGAGCGGGGTGCGCACGAGGTGGTCAGCCTGGCCGGCTCGTTCCACGGACGCACGTTCGGCTCGCTCGCCGCCACCGGCCAGCCGAAGTACCGCGCCCCCTTCGCTCCGCTCCCGCCCGGCTTCCGTCACGTCACGGCGAACGACGTCGAGGCACTCGACCTTGCAGTGAGCGACGCGACCTGCGCCGTCCTGCTGGAGCCGATCATGGGCGAGGGCGGCGTCCATCCGCTGAGCGACGAGTTCCTGGTGGCCGCTCGGGCCGCCTGCGACCGTGTCGGCGCCCTCCTCATCCTCGACGAGGTCCAGACCGGGATCGGCCGGACCGGCACCTTCTTCGCCTTCGAGCAGTCCCCGATCGTGCCCGATGCGGTGACCCTGGCCAAGGGCCTCGCCGGCGGCATCCCGATCGGCGCGTTGCTGGTGCGCGAGCGGGCGGCCGCGTTCCGCGTCGGCGATCACGGCACGACGCTGGGCGGCAATCCGGTGTCCTGCGCGGCCGGGCTGGCCACCCTGCGCGTGCTCGACGAGGAGCACCTCATGGCCAATGCCCGCGATCGCGGAGCACAGCTGCTCGATGGCCTCTCCGGGCTGGTCGGCGAGGGCAGGCTGGCGGAGGTGCGTGGCCGGGGGCTGATGGTCGGCCTCGACACTTGTGGGCCGAGCGCGCGGGCCGCCATGGCGACCGCCCGTGACAAGCACGGGCTGCTCATCAACGCGACTGGCGACAGCACCATCCGACTCGTCCCGCCGCTGACCATCAGCGTCGACGAGGTCGAGCTGGCCCTCGAGCGCATCGGAGCCGCGCTCACCCACGCCGCGGCCGCATGAGGACCGAGCTCGCCTCTCCGAGGAGGCGCTCGCCGGCGGCACGCCCCCGACACCTGCTGAGCGCGGAGGACCTCGAGGCCCTCGGGCTGGCCCGCCTGCTGGATCGAGCCGAGCTTCGCCGCAGCGAGCGGCCTCGCATCGGAGCGGGACGCCCACTCGAAGGCCGCCAGGTGGCGCTGCTGTTCGAGAAGCCCAGCCTGCGGACGCGCGTCAGCTTCGAGGTGGCGGTCACCTCACTCGGGGGTCATGCCATCGCATTGGGTCCCGACGAGGTCGGCCTCGGACGCCGTGAGACGCCGGCGGACGTCGCGCGAAACCTGTCCCGGCTCGTCGACGCCGTCGTGCTGCGGACCTTTGCGCACCGCACCCTTCTGGAGATGGCGCGCGCCTCGTCGGTGCCGGTGGTGAACGCCCTGACCGATGACGAGCATCCATGCCAGGCGCTCGCCGACCTGATGACGCTGCGGCGCCGCTTCGGACGGCTGACCGGCCTGCGCCTTGCCTACGTCGGCGACGGCAACAACGTGGCGCATTCGCTCATGCTGGCCGGCGCGCTGGCCGGGCTTGATGTTCGGGTCGCGACGCCCGAAGGATACGGTCCGGATCCGGCCGTGGTGGAGCGGGCACGAGCGCTTGCGGCTCGCCATCGAGCCTGGATCAGCGTCGGTACCGATCCGATCGAGGCGGTCGCCGCGGCCGATGCGGTATACACCGATGTCTGGGCCAGCATGGGCCGCGAGGACGAGGCGGATGAGCGCCGAACGCACTTCGCGGGCTTCGAGGTGACCGAGACGCTGCTGGCGGATGCCGCTCCCCACGTGGCCGCCATGCACTGCATGCCGGCCCATCGCGGCGAGGAGATCGCGGCCACGGTCCTGGACGGACCGCGATCGCTGGCGCTGGAGCAGGCCGAGAATCGGCGCTACGTCCAGGAGGCCGTGCTCATCGAGCTCCTCGCCGGCCGCTGATCAAGCGTGCGGCTCACCCGCGACCGGCAGTCGCCTGCGGACCTCGAGGACTGCTCGCAGGGCGAGCAGGGCCAGGATACCGAGCACCAGGAGCACCGGCAGCCACACGATGCCGAACCAGATGACAGCGTTGAGCAGTCCCTGGCCGATGCCGACCAGCGACGCGAGGGCTCCATCGACCTCGGCCCCGGGATCCCAGGTGGCGGTCACCGTCTCGATCGGCTCGGGCGCCGGGACGAGTGAAACGGTCAGCGTCGACAGGTCGGCATCACCCTCGATCTCCTGGAGCTGTGCCTCGAGCTGCTCGATCTCCCCGCGCACCCCGTCCAGGCGGGTCTGGACGGCGAGCACGTCGTCGATGCGCTCCGCCCGTTCGAGGAGGACGCGGTACGACGCCTCGGACGACTCCAGATTCGCGATCCGCGCGCCGAGGTCGATCACCTGGCGCGTGACGTCCGATTCGCGCGTCGCCTCGGCGACGACCTCGCCGTCGAGCGAGCGGAGCCGCTCCAGCGCTTCGTCGAATCGGGCGGCCGGGATGCGCAGCGTGAGGGTCGCCCCCTCGTCGCCGGCGCCGGCCTGCGAGCCACCGACGTAGCCACCGAGCTCCAGGACGAAGGCTCTGACGCGGCCGACGGTGGCGGGCACGTCGGTCACCTGGACGGTGACCTCGCCGGTCTTGATGATGCGCTGCTCGATCGGCGCGGCATTGCCCTCCCCGCCGACCGGGCCGCCACCGGTGGTCGGGTCGCCCGATGCGGTCTCTTCGTCGGCTCCCGCGGCGCCCCCACCGAGATCCCGGGCCACGCTGGCTGCCGGCTCGGCCTGCCCCTCGCCCGGGGCCATCCCGGCCTGGCCGCCGCAGGCGGCCAGGATCAGGACGATCAGCGAGATGGCGGCCAGAAAGGCCGGTCGTGAGCGGGAACGCATGAGGTCATCCCTCCTTCGGATACATCCCGGACGCCGATGGGCGGGCGATCGTTCCGTACCACTGGTACGGCCCTCCGCTAGCATCGGTTCATGGACGAGCGCACCGCCGAGCTCATGGCCGACGAGGAAGCCCGCGCGGAGATGGCAGCCGACGAGTTTGACCATGACTTCCTGAACGCCCACCTCACCGACGAGCGGCGCAAGGCCAGCGTGCTCGGCGAGATCCGCGAAGTCATCTTCGGTGCCCAGGACGGACTGGTGAGCACCCTTGCCGTGGTCAGCACGGTGGCCGGCGCAACCTCGGAGCGCTACCCGGTGCTCGTGGCCGGCATCGCGTCCGGCCTGGCCGGCATCTTCAGCATGGCCGCAGGCGAGTACATCGGCAGCAAGAGCCAGCGAGAGATCTTCGACGCGCAGATCGTCGACGAGCGCGAGGAGGTGCACGAGCGGCCCGGCGAGGCGGAGGCCGAGGTCGCCTTCATGTTCGAGGAGGATGGGCTCCCCCATGACCAGGCGCTGAAGATGGCGCGAATCATGGCCGAGTATCCCGACGTCCTCCTCAAGACGATGGTGGAGAAGGAGCTGGGCCTTACCGTCGAGGAGGGCGGCGGCTCGCCCTTGCAGGGTGCGCTCGTCATGGGCGCCGCCTTCGGGCTCGGAACCATTCCGCCCATCCTGCCGCACGTATTTCTCGTCGACCAGGCCGCGGTGTTCGCGTCCGTGCTGGCCACGCTGGCCGTCCTGTTCGGAATCGGTGTCGTGAAGAGCCGATGGACGCATCGGCCCTGGTGGTCGTCCGGCTTCGAGATCGTGCTGCTGGGCGCCGTCGCCGGCATCGCCGGCTACTTCTTCGGCAGCGTGCTGCCGGTCCTGCTCGGCGCGCCGGAGGCGGCCGCCTAGAAGCGTCGGTTCACGAAGTCGTTCCGTGAGAGAGCCCGAGCGGGCGTGGACGGACCGTCAACCCTCGACGGCCAGCCTGCCCACCATGCCGTACGCTTCGTGCCCGGGAAGGTGGCAGACATAGGCCAGCTCTCCCGACTCCTGGAAGATGATGGTGGTCTCGACCGTCTCGAGCGCCGGGACGCTGACCTCGGTCGGCACGGTGCCGTGGGCCGCATGGGTCCCGGTCCGGTGCCGCTCGTGGACGTCATCGTCGCCGATGAGCCACTCGTGGTCGATGGGATCCTCGTTGACGAGGACGAACGTGATGGGCACGCCGGCCGGAACGCGCAGCTGAGCCGGGTCGAAGGCGGAGTCGTGGATGCTGATCTCGACGGTCTGCGCCGATGGGCGGCTGCAGCCCACCACCGCCGTGGCCACGAGGACCACGGCGAGGGAGAGCGGCAGGCGACGGCGAGCGGTCATGCGCCGGCGAGCGGTGGTGTTCGCGGCGCGCGCCCGACGCTGCGGCCGAGCAGGACCGGCACCGCCAATACCACCCCAGCGAGGACGAGCAGGTAGAGCCCGACCGGCGGCCGGGGAGCCGGATTCTCGGTGAACGGCGCGTAGCCGGCATCCACCGCCGATGGCTTACCGTCGCCGGATGCGTCGATGGCCAGGTCGAAGTCGAGGTCTCCAGCCTCTGAGGCCACCACGACCTTCGTCAGCCATGCCCGGTTCGGGACCCAATCCATGCCGGCATCCGACCGCAGGTCGGCGAGCAGCGAGGAGGACGCCGGCTCGCTGTGATCGAGGATCAGGCCATCTGACTCCGCGAAGGCGCCGGCGTTCGGGAGCAGGGCAGGCTGGATATCGGTCAGCAGGTACACGTCCGCCTCGACCAGCTCGCCGGCGGACTTGCCGAGACCCAGGATGCGCAGAGGCACCCAGGGGTTGTTGGTCGGGATCGTCAGATGCACCGGCGTGCCGTCGCCGATGGCCTGGCCACGCGCCGCAGCCGCATCGGCGTCGAAGGCGGCGGCCATGAAGATCGGCGAGCGGTCGGCGTAGAAGTCGAGCATCTCGGGCGCATCGGGCGGCAGGCGGAAGCCGTGGTTCTTGGCCCACAGGCCGACCTCGTCGCCGCCACCGCGCAGGATCGTGATGTCGAGCGCGTCGATGGTGGTTTCGAGGATCACTTCCGCCCTGTCGTCGGCGCCACCGGCGCTGAGGGCGGTATGGCGAAAGAACTCGGCCTCCGGCGGATCGGTCTCGCGGATGAGGCGCTGGAGGGTCCAGTCGCCACCGCGCACGACGTCGGTCGGGATACCCGGCAGCGGCGTGATCGAGCCGAAGGCGCCACCCCCGCCGGCGAACTCGAAGCTGGTGACGTAGTGCTCGATGCCGTCGTGGTAACCGGCGAAGGTCGTGGTGCGGAGCAGGTTGACGGCCCCGTTTGGACCGATGAGCCCGCCGCAGGCGAGGGCCGGCGCAGTGGTGATGAGCAGCGCGGCCGACGCGGCCACGAGGGAAAGCCAGGGACGTCGCATCGATCGTCCTCCTGTGGTGCGGGCAATGGATCGATGCTGCGCAGCACCGGGTCGGACGCCCGCGCCCGATGATCGGTTCCCCGCGAGGTCAGCCGCGGCTGCTCGCGTCACCCGAAGAACCACCTGGCCGGCGGCGTCGTGCCATGAACGCGGGTCGGTGCGCAGGGGCGAGAACAGGATGTCCTGTGCGACCGTCGTTGAAGAAGCCGTCGTGAGGCCTGCCTCCGGGCGTGAAGCCGCACTTCTCGGCGAGGGTGGGCGACCGATGGCTAGGGGAAGAGGCTCTTGATCTGGTTCATCACGCCGTCCGACACGACGCCCTTGCCACCGAGGATGAAGACGCGTGCCGGCTGCAGCCGCTGGAGCTGCTGCCGGGTCGCCGTCGGCGTGTCGGTGGGCAGCACCAGCAACAGCGGCCCGGTGAAGGCTCCCGCCGACGGCCCGCCGGCCAGTGCATCGGGGAAGTTCCGTCCATTCGCCACGAACACCGATTCCGCGGCAGGGAAGACGCGAGCCGCCACCGCCGCGGCCGTCGCGTAGCGGTCGGCGCCCGCCATGCGCAGCACGGGCCCAGTCGTGTACCCGTCGAGCCTCGCCGCGACCGAGGCAGAGATCACCCCCGTGCCCCCGAGGATGACGATGCGCTGCGGTCGCAGCCGGGACAGCTCCGTGGCCGTGGCGGCGGGGATCTGCGTCTGGGTGGCAAGCAGGAGTGGGCCACCCAGCACGGCGC
>JALZDF010000101.1 GCA_030862645.1 Chloroflexota bacterium | reverse complement strand
AGGGTCAGGGCGCCCGGCCAGAAGCGCTCGCTGAGCCGATGCGCCCGTGCATCCACCTTCCATCCGGCCGCGGCCGCCTGGTCGAGACCGGCCACCAGGATCGGGATGAGCTTGTCGAGCGGGCGATGTTTGAGGTCGAACAAGGCAGGCAGCCGATCTCGCCGGCTCGCGGCCAGGCCGACGCCGTAGACGGTATCGGTCGGGAACGCGACAACCTGGCCCGCAGCCAGCAGCCGAGCCGCGGTCGCGATGCCCTCCTCGGTCGGGGCCAGCACGTCGGTCACGGCAGCAGCTGCACCCGGAGCACGCGGTCGAGACCGGCAAGATCCGGCACGACCGAGACCGATGCGCCCCGCGGCGCCAGCTTCCCAATCACCTCGGCCTGCCCCACTCCGATCTCGAGCAGCGCGGTGGATCCCGGCGCCGCGCGCTGCGACAGCTGCTCGAACAGGCGACGCAGGACGACGAGACCGTCCGGACCGCCGTCGAGCGCAATGCGTGGCTCGAAGCCAAGGGAGCCCTTCCGCTCATCGACCTCGGCGCTGGCGACGTACGGCAGGTTTGCGATCACCACCTCCGGCCGAGGCTGCGCCCCGCCGGCAGGCCCGAGCAGATCGGAGCGCAGAAGCCGCACCAGTCCGTCCACATGGTGCGCCGCCAGGTTTTCGGTCGCCAGGTCCAGCGCCTGGGCCGAGAGGTCGCTGGCGATCAGGGTGAGCCGATCGTCGGCGAGTGCCCGGCGGAAATGGATGGCCAATGCTACGGCGATCGCTCCGGATCCGGTCGCGACCTCCCAGGCGACGACGCATCCCGCGCCGGACAGGCGTGTCTCGATCTCCGCGATGGCCGCGTCGGCGAGCAGCTCCGTCTCCGGCCGCGGGATCAGGGCACGGGCGTCGGTCAGGATGCGGAGCGAGTGCCATTCCTTGAAGCCGCGGATATAGGCGACCGGCTCGCCGGCCGCTCGGCGCTCCACAGCCTGCGCGAAGGACGGCTCATCGAGCGGTGCTTCGGGATGAGCGAGGACCCAGGCTCGGTCGTGCCCCGTGACGTGAGCGATGAGGACCTCGGCGTCAAGGCGCGGCATCGGCGACCCTGCGGTGCGAAGCGCCTCGGTCGCCTCGAGGAGAGCGGCGCCAACTGCTCGGATCATCGCCATGTACCTACCAGGGGGTGGAGTGCCCACCCAGACTTCACTCGTGATCGTCGCCGAGATTTCCCAGCCGGCGCGCCTGGTCGGCCTCGATGAGCGGCTCGAGCAGCCGGTCGAGATCCCCCTCCAGCAGGCCGGGCAGGTTGTGGACCGTCAGGCCGACGCGGTGATCGGTGACGCGATCGTCGGGGAAGTTGTAGGTGCGAATCTTCTCCGACCGCTCGCCGGACCCGACCTGCGAGCGCCGCTCGTCGCCACGCTCGGCCGCCAGCCGCTCCTGCTCCAGTTCGAGCAGCCTGGCGCGCAGCACGGAGAGCGCCTTGGCGCGGTTCTTGTGCTGACTCTTCTCGTCCTGGATGGCGACCATCAGGCCGGTCGGCAGATGGGTGATGCGGACGGCCGAGTCGGTGGTGTTGACACTCTGGCCGCCGGGACCGCTGGACCGATAGACGTCGACACGCAGATCCTTCTCGTCGATCTGGACCTCCACCTCATCGGCCTCAGGAAGGACCGATACGGTGGCCGTCGAGGTGTGGATGCGCCCCGAGGCCTCGGTCACAGGCACGCGCTGCACGCGGTGTACGCCGGACTCGAATTTGAGGCGCGAGTAGGCGCCGTCGCCGCGCACCTCGGCGATGACCTCCTTCAGACCACCTGAGCCGCTTTCGGAAGTGGACAGGACCTCGACCTTCCACCGCCGCCGCTCCGCGTAGCGGGCGTACATGCGGTACAGGTCGGCCGCGAACAGCGAGGCCTCGTCGCCGCCGGCGCCGGCGCGCACCTCGACGATGACGTCGCGGTCGTCGTTCGGGTCTCGCGGCACCAGCTGGACGCGGAGCGCGCCGGCCAGCGCGGACTCCTGGGCGGAGAGGCGGACAATCTCCTCGCGAGCCATGGACCGCATCTCCTCGTCGGGGTCGTCGGCCATCGCCCGCGTGCCGTCGAGCTCGTCGCGCACGGCGCGCCACTCGCGCAGGGTGGTCACGATGGGCTCCAGCCGAGAGAGCTCGCGGCCGAGGTTTGCCCGCGTGGAGCGATCCGACGCCGCCGCCGGGGTCGACATCTGGCGGCTGATCTCTTCGTAGCGCGCCTCCAGCTCGGCGAGCCGGTCGATCATGCCCGTGCGGCGGCCGCGGCCTCGCGATCGGAGGCCAGGCACGACTCGAGCGACGCGATGCTGACCTCGAGCATCGAGCGGTCCGGCGGGCGGGTGGTCAGAGACTGGAGCCACAGGCCGGGGGCGTACAGGGCGCGCACGACCGGGTTGCCGTAGTGCCGCGCCCCGAAGCGGACGAGCTCGTAGGCAAACGCGGCAATGACCGGCACGAGCACGATCCGCGACAGGAAGAGCAGCGGCAGCGGGACGCCGGCCCGCGGGATGAGGCTGAAGAAGAAGATGCTGATCACCACCACGATGAGGATGAACGTCGTCCCGCATCGGGTGTGGGCCGTGCCAAAGGCATCGACCTCGTCGGGGGTGAGCGGCCGATCGGCCTCGTAGGCGCTGATGGCCTTGTGCTCCGCGCCGTGGTAGGCGAAGACGCGCTTGATGTCACTCATCAGCCCGATCGCGGCAATGTAGGCGACGAAGATGACCAGGCGGATGAGCCCCTCGACCGCGTTGGCCAGGATGTCGGAGTCGGCCACGCCTTCCGCGAAGGTGGACAGGAAGAGCGGCAGCAGGAAGAAGAGGCCAACGGCGAAGCTGAGGCTGAACACCATCGTCAGCGCAATCGTGCCCTTGCCGAGCTCGATGTCCTCGCCCTCCGCCGCCAGTGACGCCGATCGCATGAGCATCCGGGTGCCGATGACGAGCGTCTCGTACAGCACGAAGATGCCGCGCAGGAACGGGATCTTGATGAGCTTCCGATCGGCCGAGAGTGCGGCCGGCAGCGGCTCAGCCATGGTGACGATTTCGCCCGATGGCGGCCGGACGCTCATCGCCACCGTCGTCCGACCGCGCATCATGACGCCCTCGATGAGCGCCTGCCCGCCATAGAAGAAGTCCGGCATGCGGAAACGCCGCCTGCCGGACGAGTCGGCGATGGCGCCGATCACGAGCGGACCGGCCGCCATCAGCAGCTCCGGGATGAGGAAGAGGAGGTGCGGCGCAAGATGCACCGGCCACCGGTTCGGGCGCCGACGCATGCGACTAGATCAGCGCAGCGAGCGCTCGAGGCGCTTCTGGAACCGCTCGACCTGGCCCGCCGTGTCCACGATGTTCTGCGTGCCGGTGAAGAAGGGGTGGCACTTGTTGCAGACCTCGACGCGGATCGACTCGGTGGTCGATCCCACGGTGAATGCGTTGCCACAGACGCAGTGAACCTGCGCCTGGTGGAACTGGGGATGAATCTCGGCCTTCATGGCAATGGTGCTCCGTGCCGCCGTCAGGCGGACTGGTAGTCGCCAGCCTCGATGCTGACGCGCTTCTTGTTGCGGGTGACGTGATTGAACCGGACCAGGCCATCGGCGGTGGCGAACAGGGTGTAATCACGCCCCATCCCGACGTTGTCGCCCGGATGGAAGGTGCTGCCCCGCTGGCGGACGATGATCGTGCCGCTGAGGACGTACTGTCCGTCGCCGCGCTTGACGCCGAGTCGCTTGCCGGCGCTGTCTCGCCCGTTCTTGCTGGACGAGCCGGCCTTCTTATGTGCCATCGGTTACTCCTTGGACTCGGCCTTCTTGGCGGTGCCGCGCCGGCGAGGTGCCGGCTTCGCCGGAGCATCGTCGGTCGCGCCGGCGTTCTCGGTGGACGTGGCCGCGGCGGGCTTGCGGGTGCGCTTCGGCTTCTCGCCGGCATCGGTTTTCGCCAATGCCTCCGCCCTGTCCGCCCTCGCCGGTGCCTCCGCCTTCTCCGCCTTCGTCGCCCTCTTGCCCGATGCGTTGATCTCGTCGATGCGGACGCGAACGAGGTGCTGGCGGTGGCCCCTGGTGCGCCGATACGTCGCCTTCTGCTTGAACTTGAAGATGATCAGCTTCGGGCCCAGCTCCTCGCCCAGGATGGTGCCGCTCACGCTGGCCCCATCCACGGTCGGGGTGCCGATGGTGACGGCCTCGCCGTCGCCGACGAGCAGGACGCGATCGAAGGTCACCGACGCACCGGCATCCGCCGCCAGTCGCTCGATCACGAGCTCGCTGCCGGCCTCGACGCGATACTGCTTCCCGCCGGTCGTCATGACGGCGTACATGGCTGCTCTCCTGGTCTGCTCTGGGTCCCGCGCGGACCGGATCGGCGCACGCGAAAACGGGCCGAGTGCTCAGCCCGCGGGAGAGTGAAGTCTACCGGGCGATCGGGGGAGTGTCAACGAAGAGGAGCCGCGTCCGGACCGCCTTGCGAACACGAATGGGCAGGTCCAGCGCCCCCACCACGTCCTCCGGCCGGCCCGCGCCGCTCGGGTCGAGCCGGAGGACGGTGCGCAACCGAGCGGTGTGGGCCTTCTCGTTCACCTCGAGGACCTCGACGTCCTCGATCAGGGGGCGCAGGTCGCGGTTGCCCGCGTCGCTCCGCCGCTCGCTCTCGCCGCGGCGGCGCATGCTCGGCAGCTGGTCCCTGGCGAGCAGCCTGACGACCCCCCCGCGCAGAGCATCCGACGTCAGCTGCTCGTCGCCGGCGACGTCGACCTCGTACTCCGCGGCGCGCACCTGCGATGCGGCGGAAGGGAAGCCGTGCCAGACCTCCTTCGCGTCGCGCAGCGCGATGCCCTCGGGGAAGTTCTCCCCTGCGGCCTGGATGCGATCGACCGGCACGAGGTCGTCGAAGTAGGCCTCGACCACCTCCCCGCGCAGCTCGAGCCCGACCGGCAGGTTTGCGGCCAGCTTGATGCGCGGCCGCGGCTTCAGTGCACGAGTGTAGGAGAGCGGCAGGTTCGCCTCGCGGAACGCCCGCTCGAGCTCCGTCACCAGGTCGGCCTGTCGCATGCGAAGGGCTGGCTCCGTCCGGCTGAACAGGATCTGCCAGCGCTGCCGTGGCGCGCCGTCGGGTGGTCGGTTCGTCATTGCGCGAAGGATCGTACCGTCGATCACGTTTGGAGGCCAGAGGGATCGCCGCGCTACCGCCCCCGATGAGCCGCCGCCCTGAGATCGACCTGCGGCGGAGGCCTCACCCGTCTGAAGGACGTCGCGGCGCAGCCGCCTCAGAGCTTCGGCTTGTGCGCGCGCATGCGGATCGACTGCAGGATCCCCAGCCCGAACAGGAGGCTGATCAGGCTCGAGCCGCCGTAGGTGATGAACGGGAGCGGAATCCCGGTCACGGGCATCACCCCGACCACCATGCCGATGTTCACGAGCACCTGGAACAGGATCATGCTGGCCAGGCCGACTGCGATCATCATCCCGAACGCGTCGCGCGCCTGCCAGCCGATGAGCAGGATCCGCCACAGCAGCAGTCCGAACAGCAGCAGCACCACCACGCCGCCGACGAAGCCAAGGTCCTCCGCGACGACAGTGAAGATGAAGTCGGTCGACTGCACCGGGATGTACCCACGCTGGCCCTCGCCGCCCACGGTGAGGCCGCGGCCCAGCCAGCCCCCCGAGCCGACGGCGTTCAGCGCCTGAACCAGCTGGTAGCAGGCGCCCTGTGGATCGGCGGAGGGGTCCAGGAAGCAGAAGAGGCGCTGGCGCTGGTACTCGTGCAGCATGCCGACGACGACCGGGGCGGCCGCCACCAGGCCCGCCGCCAGCATTCCCATCCAACCGAGGCTGGCGCCACTCATGAAGAGCATGCCGACCAGGATGCCGATGAACACGAGCGCCGTGCCGAGATCGGGCTGCCGGAACACGAGGAAGGCGGGAATGGCCATCAGCGCGCCGGCGGCCAGGATGGTCGACAGGCGACCGATGCGATCGCGGCGGCCGGCCAGGTAGGCGCCCAGAACGGCGATCATGAGCACCTTGCTCACCTCGCTGAACTGGAAATCGAGGCCGGCGACGGTGACCGACATCTGGGCGCCGAACAGATTGGTGCCGATCAGCATGGTGATGAACAGGAGCGCCAGCACGACGATGTAGATCGGCATGGCGAGCGTGCGCAACCAGTGGTAGTCGACGCTGGCGGCAACGAAGAAGAGGGTGAGACCGATGGCGGCCCAAATGAGCGTCTTGACGGTCTCGGTCATGCCGCTGCCCGCCGTCGGGTCGTTGTAGCCGGCCGAGTAGCCCATCACCACGCCGAAGCCGATCAGCAGCAGGACGTAGAGGAAGAGCTGCAGGTCGAAATGGCGCCAGTCCCTGCCGCGGAACGACTCGACAAATGTTGCAGTCGCGACGCCCATCGCTCAGTTCGCCGTCACGAGGCTGAAGTCGTTCGGGTCAAGCCGCAAGTCCTGGTCGAGGTCGTAGTACAGCTGGAGGAAGTACTTGACGACCTCGGCCGACACGTTGCCCGGCACGACGGCCGAGTAGTTGAAGCTGACGATGGCAAGCTCCGCATCGGTCGCGCCCGTCTCGCTCGGCAGGTAGGCGACGAACCAGGAGTGGAAGGGCAGCGTACCCTCCTCGGTGAGCTCGCCGAACTCCGCCGTTCCGGTCTTCCCGGAGAGCGCGCCGGGCACATCCAGGTCGCGGATGTTATAGGCATGCCCTGAGGTGATGACCTCGCGAGCGCCGATCCGCATGGTGCGCAGGGTGGCCTCATCTGCGGCGATCTCGTGCATCACCTCCGGCTCGTAGACCTCCACCAGCTCGCCGCGCTCATTCGTCTCGCCGCGCACGATCATCGGCCGCATCAGCTTGCCGCCATTCGCCACGGCCGCGTACGCGTTCAGCATCTGGAGCGGCGTGACCGCGATGACGTTCTGGCCGATCCCGGCCTGCGCCAGCTCACCGGTGAATACGCCCGATCGGCCCTGGCGGCGCGCCCACTCGGTGCTGGCGATGATGCCCTCCTCCTCGGTCGGCAGGCGGATGCCGGACAGCTGGCCGAATCCGAGCTCGCGCGCCCATTCGGCGAGCGGGTCGATGCCCGTCTCCACGGCCATCTGGTAGAAGAAGGTGTCGGAGCTCTTCGCGAAGGCGTCGACCATGTCGAGCGGCCCGAATCCCTGGCGGTTCCAGTCGTAGAGGCACTCACCGGCGGGGGCTCCTGGGATCTGGTAGCAGGCGTAGGTCGGCCACCTGCGGTCGGCCGTCGTCACGCCCTCCTCCATGGCCGCGATCCCGGTCACCAGCTTGTAGGTCGATCCGGGCGGGTAGATGTCGCTGATCGCGTGGTTGCGCAGCGGCTTGGCCGGATCGGCCAGGTAGACGTTGTAGTCGTCGCTGCTGATGCTATCTGCAAATTTGTTGTTGTCGTAGGCCGGCAGCGAGACCATGGCCAAGATCTCGCCCGTCTGCGGGTTCATGACCACGGTGACCCCCTGGCTGACGTCGGCGACCCCCATCCCCCAGGTCAGTGCCTGGGTCGCCAGCCGCTGCACGTCAGCATCGATCGTCAGCATGAGGTTCGTGCCCGGCGTCGGATCGCGAACCGTCTCGAGCACCTTCACCTGCCGGCCAGATGCGTCGCGCTCCACGAGCTGCATCCCGTACCGGCCGCGGAGCTCGTCCTCGAACGACGCCTCGATCCCCGCCTTGCCGACCACGTCGTCGCGCAGATACCCCTGCGCATCCAGCTCCTCTAGCTCGGCGCGATCGATCGGCCCGGTGTAGCCGATGACGTGGGAGAGGAGCTGCCCTCCGGCCTTGCCGGTCTCATCGAGATACTGGCGAATCGGCTCGACCGCGATGGTGACGCCGGGCAGCTGCTCCGCCTCCTCGCCGATGAGGAGGGCCGCCTCACGGCTCACGCCGCGCTCCACCGGGACGAGATCGAACGGCGAGCCGCGAAACGCCTCGAGCCGCGCGTTGAGCGTGGAGCGCTCAGCCCCGGTCAGCTCAGCGACCCGCGACAGCACCCGGAAGCGTTCCGGCTCCGGGAGGTCGGCTGGCCGGACCTTCACCGTCCATGACGGAATGCTGACAGCCACGGCCCGTCCGGTGCGGTCGAAGATCAAGCCCCGCGGCGCGGGGATGGGCACTTCGGCCGTGCGGTCGGCCGCCGCCCGGCCGGCATAGACGTCACCATTGACCACCTGTAGCTGGAAGAGCCGTCCGCCGAGCGCCACCAACAAGAGCGATGCGACCAGCGAAAAGGCGACGAAACGCGCCGCGGAGCGATGGAGGTCGACGCGTCCGTCGTTCAGGTCCGCCATGGCCTCACCAGCCCGGCGCTTCCTCCGGCGCGTAGCGCTGGGCGAGAGCGCGAGCCGGGAAGAGGAGCAACGCGACGATGCCCGCGTTCAGCAGCGCGGCGCCGAGCAGGATGTCGAAGGGCGGAGCGGCCGGCACCGCATCGGTCACCAGCTGCGAGATGAGGAGCGAGCCAATGTCGGCCACGATCGAGCCAACGAACGCAGCGGCCACCGGGTAAATCCACGCCAGGCCACCGAGAATTCGCGCGCCGCCGGCAACCATGGCGGCGACCAGGAGGAGGACGAGAGGGACGGATCCGAGCGGGTCGCCCACCAGGAGGTTGGCGGTCAGGCCGGTGACAAAGGCCCAGGTGATGCCGGGCAGGAAGCCGAAGAGGACGGTCGCCAGTACCACGGCGACAAGGACCAGGTTCGGTTTCAGCCCGCCGACCATGATTGCGGGGGCGAGCCCGGCATGCACGATGCCGATGGTGACGGCCAGAAGCGGGCTCAGGTAGCTGATGGATCGGGACCCCGTTGGCAGCGGCGGCGCAAGTTGGCAAATCAAGTATACGGCGACGCGCGCGGCGATAGTGGATATCTGCTTCACGTGAAACAACAGTTTGTGGATAACCCGCGGGGTCTGTCTGCCCGGTAACACGCCAGTAGCCACCCGGACCGGTCGAAACTGGTAGAATCGCCGTGCAAAGTTCTCAACTCACAGCGGAGTACGCGTGGTCCGGGTCACGGCCATCACGAACCAGAAGGGCGGCGTCGGCAAGACGACCACGGTCATCAACCTGGCGGCCTTCCTGGCACTCTCCGGCACACGAACGCTCGTCATCGACCTCGATCCACAGGGAAACGCCACGAGCGGCCTAGGGATCGATCGTCGAACGGTCAGGCACTCCTCCTACGACGCCCTCGTGGATCGCATGCCGATCGGCGATCTCGTCATGGAGACGCCGGTCAAAGGCTTGGACCTGGTTCCGTCGGCACCGTCGCTGAGCGGCGCGGAGGTGGAGCTGGTTGGCATCGCGGCACGCGAGCGGCGACTGACGTCGACCCTCGCCGAACTGAACGGCCGCTACGAGCGCGTGCTCATCGACTGCCCGCCCTCGCTGGGGCTGCTGACGCTCAACGCCTTGACCGCTGCTGACGGCGTGCTCATCCCGATACAGACCGAGTACTACGCCCTGGAGGGCCTGAGCCAGCTGGTGAACACGATTCGACGAGTCCGCGAGGGCCTTAACCCGCGCCTGGAGATCGACGGCGTGCTGCTGACGATGTACGACGCGCGCACCAACCTCTCAGAGCAGGTCGCGTCGGAAGTGCGCCGGCACATGAACGGCAGCGTCTACCGGACCGTTGTGCCACGCAGCATCCGTCTCTCCGAGGCGCCAAGCCATGGCCTTCCCATCGCTCTGTACGACCCGGCCTCGCGCGGCGCCGACGCCTACCGCGACCTCGCCGGCGAGGTGGTCGCCCGTGGCTAGCAGCCCGTCACGCGGCCCCCGTGCCTTCGGGCTCGGTCGCGGTCTCGACGCCCTCATCCCCGGACGTGATGACGACCATGGGATCCTTGAGATTGCCCTGCACCGCATCGAGCGCAATCCCGACCAGCCGCGTACCGCGTTCGACGAGGCGCAGCTCGGCGAGCTGGCCGCCTCCATCGCCGTGCACGGCGTGCTCCAGCCGGTCATCGTCCGCGAGCTGGCGGACGGCGGCTACCAGCTGATCGCGGGTGAGCGCCGGCTGCGGGCCGCCCGACTGGCCGGACTCGAGGCGATTCCGGCGGTCGTTCGTGAGGCCTCCGGCGACGAGAGCTCGCTCGAGCTGGCGCTGATCGAGAACCTCCAGCGGGAGGATTTGAACGCTGTCGAGACTGCGCTCGCGTATCGAGAGCTGATCGACCGCTTCGGTCTGACTCACGACGCGGTGGCTCGCCAGGTTGGCAAGAGCCGGGTTGCCGTCAGCAACTCGCTGCGCCTGCTCGACCTGGCGCCCGAGACCCGCGCGGCCATCGTGGACGGCCGCATCAGCGAGGGCCATGGTCGGGCGCTGGCCGCCCTGACGGTCCCGGAGCTGCAGCGGGCGGTCCTCGCCGTGGTCCTCGAGCGGCAGCTGTCGGTTCGGCAGACGGAGGAGCTCGTTCGACGCAAGCGCGACGAGGCGCCGGCCACGCGGCCGAGCGCTCTGAGCCACGACCTCCAGGACCTCGAGGCGCAGCTGCGAGGCGTGCTGGCCACCAAGGTCGGCATCGTGCGCACGCGCCGCGGCGGCCGGCTCGTCATCGATTTCTACTCCGACGAGGAGCTCGACAGGCTCTACTCGATCATCACCAGTGGGGCCAACGGCCTCGCCGCCGGCGCCACCCCGCCGGTCACCGACCACGAGGACCTCCCGACAGCATGACCGTCGAACGAGCCACGAAGGCGCGCGGCAAGGCCTCGACCTACACCGCCGCGAACATCCAGGTCCTCGAGGGCCTGCAGGCGGTACGCAAGCGCCCGGGCATGTACATCGGCTCGACCGATGCTCGCGGCCTGCACCAGCTGGTCTGGGAGGTCGTCGACAACAGCATCGACGAGGCGATGGCCAACCAGGCCACCCGCATCGACGTCACGATCCACGGCGACGGCAAGCTCGAGGTGGTCGACGACGGCCGCGGCATTCCGGTCGACCGGCACAGCACCGGCAAGAGCGCGCTCGAGGTGATCATGACCGTCCTGCACGCGGGCGGAAAGTTCGGCGGCGGCGGCTACAAGGTGTCCGGCGGGCTCCACGGCGTCGGCGTCAGCGTCGTGAACGCGCTCAGCTCCGAGATGCGCGTCGAGGTCCTGCGCGACGGGAAGCGCCACGTCCAGGAGTTCGTGCGTGGCGCTCCGCAGGGCCCGGTCAAGCAGAGCGGTGGAGCAGCCGAGGCGAATCGCGGTCTCGATCCCGGCTGGAAGCGCCTCCATGGCACGCGCACCTTCTTCCGGCCGGATCCCGAGATGTTCGAGACCCTCGACTTCAGCTGGGAGATGATCAGCACCCGGATGCGCGAGTCGGCGTACCTGAACAAGGGCCTTTGGATCCGCCTCCGTGACGAGCGCACCGATACCGAGAAGAACTTCTTCTTCCAGGGCGGCGTGACGAGCTTCGTGCGCCACCTGAACCGCCGACGCGGCGTGCTCAATGCCCGACCGATCTACGTCGAGCGCCTCGTCGACTCGACCAACGTCGAGGTGGCCCTCCAGTACAACGACGCCTTCGCCGAGAACGTGCTGGCGTTCGCCAACAACATCCACACCATCGACGGTGGCACGCACGTCGCCGGCTTCCGCGCGGCCCTGACCAGCTCACTCAACACCTGGTCACGCAAGTCCGGAACGCTCAGCGAGAAGGAGGCGAACCTTTCCGGCGACGACGTCCGCGAGGGGCTCACCGCGGTCATCAGCGTCAAGCTCACGGATCCCCAGTTCGAGGGCCAGACGAAGGCGAAGCTGGGCAACGCCGACATCAAGGGCATCGTCCAGAACGTCGTCACCGAGGGCATCGTCCAGCACCTCGAGGAGAACCCGGCGGACGGCCGGCGGATCATCGAGAAATGCCTGACCGCCGCCCGGGCGCGTGAGGCGGCCCGCAAGGCGCGCGACCTCGTCATTCGCAAGGGCGCGCTCGAGGGGATGGCCCTCCCGGGCAAGCTGGCCGACTGCCAGGAACGCGATCCGGCGCGATCGGAGTTGTACATCGTCGAGGGCGACTCAGCAGGTGGATCTGCCAAGCAGGGGCGCGATCGGCGCTTCCAGGCCATCCTGCCCATGTTCGGCAAGATGCTCAACGTCGAGAAGGCGCGACTCGACCGCGTCCTCAGCTCCGACAAGATCCGGCCGCTCGTCATCGCGCTCGGGGCCGGCATCGGCGAGACGTTCGACATCGCCAAGCTGCGCTATCACCGCATCTGCCTCCTGTCGGACGCCGATGTCGACGGCGCTCATATCAGCACCCTGCTGCTCACCTTCTTCTATCGGCACATGCCCGAGGTGATCGACAACGGTTACCTGTACATCTGCCAGCCGCCGCTCTACCGGGTCAGCACCGGTAAGGTGACGCGCTACGCGACGAGCGAGAAGGAGCGCGACGCGGCCGTCAAGGAGCTCTCCCGCGACGGGAAGACCAAGAACGTGACCGTCCAGCGCTTCAAGGGCCTCGGCGAGATGAACGCCGATCAGCTCTGGGAGACCACCATGAACCCGGACACCCGAACGCTGCTGCGGGTGGAAGTCGGGACCGCGGAGGCCGCGGACGAGATGTTCAGCACGCTCATGGGCGAGCATGTCGAGCCGCGCCGTGATTTCATCCGCGGCGAGGCCCGCAAGGTTCGCAACCTCGACATCTGACGTTCGACACGAAAGGCAGTCAGACCGATGCCATCACGACACGTGGCCGATCTCCGGCAGGTGGGCCAGAAAACAGGCCGCTCGCTCGACGAGTGGTGCGAGCTGCTGGAAGCCAACGGAGTGGGCGACCGTCGCGAGGCGGTCAACATGCTCCGGGACTCGTATGCCGTCAGCCATGCCTTCGCGCTCGCCATCGCGGACAGGTGCCTGCGCAGCTCAGACGACGACGAGTGGGGCGCCGCCGACTACGACGCCGAGGAAGGGCTGGATCGCTGGTAACCATGGAGAGCGAGGCCCGGACCATCGGCGACAGCCGCTCGATCGTGGCAGAGGACGGCCGTCGCTACGCCTTCGCCGATCACAACTGCTTCGCCTGCGGTGCCGAGAACGCCATCGGCATGCGCCTCCACATAGAGATCGGGGAAGGGTTGGCGCGTGCTGCCTGGAGGGCGGGCGACGACTACGTCGGCTGGAGCGACAAGGTCCATGGCGGCATCATCGCCACCTTGCTCGACGAGGTGATGGCCTGGGCGCCGTCGAGCTTCGACTCGTGGGCCGTGACGGCCGAGATGAGCGTTCGCTACCGGTCGCCGGCGACGCCCGGCGAGGAGCTCCTGGCCACCGGCCACGTCGCGAGGCGCCGCCGCCGCATCTACGAAGTCGAGGGAGAGGTCCGCGGCGCCGACGGGCGCCTCATCGCGGAAGGCCATGGCCGCTATCTCGGCGCCTCGCCGACCCAGAAGGCGGAGCTCAAGGACCGATACGGGATCGCGCCGGGGACGGCGGGGGAATGACTGTCAATGCGACAAACGCGACACACCCCGTGAGGAACTAGACAATGGAGATGGATCGGGTCGGCAACGTGCGGACCGTCGCGATCGAGGACGAGATGCGCACCGCGTACATCGATTACGCGATGAGCGTCATCGTCGCGCGAGCGCTGCCGGACGTGCGCGACGGCCTCAAGCCGGTGCATCGGCGAATCCTGTACACGATGCACGAGATGGGGCTCCGGTCCACCGCCGCCTATCGGAAGTGCGCCGGCGTCGTCGGCGAGGCAATGGCGAAGTACCACCCGCACGGCGATCTGGCCCTGTACGAGACGCTGGTGCGCATGGCGCAGGACTTCAGCCTGCGCTACCCCCTGGTCGACGGCCAAGGCAACTTCGGCTCGGTCGATGGCGATCCGCCGGCCGCGATGCGCTACACCGAGGCGCGGATGGCCTCGATCACCGACGAAATGCTCGCCGACATCGAGAAGGAGACGGTCGACTTCGTCGACAACTACGACGGTCGTCTGCGCCAGCCGACGGTGCTGCCATCGAAGCTGCCGAACCTGCTCGTCAACGGCTCGTCCGGAATCGCGGTGGGCATGGCCACGAACATTCCGCCGCATCACCTCAACGAGATCTGCGACGCCATCACGGCTCTCATCGACAACCCCGAGATGAGCGTCGAGGAGTTGTGCGACATCGTCACCGGGCCGGACTTCCCGACCGGCGGCACCATCTTCCGCTACGAAGAGCAGCGCAACCCGCTCAGCGGCGAGAAGGAGCGCGTGGACGCCATACGCCACTTGTACGCCACCGGTCGCGGCCGGATCATCGTGCGCGGCCAGGTCGCCTTCGAGGAGACGCGCGGCGGGATGGCGGTCGTCGTCACCGAGCTCCCGTACCAGGTCAACAAGACGACCCTGATCGAGAAAATGGCGGACCTCGTCGCATCCAAGAAGATTACGGACGTTCGCGACATTCGCGACGAAAGCGACAGAGACGGCATGCGCATCGTCGTGGAGGTCAAGCGCGACGGCTCCCCGCACACCGTCATGCAGCAGCTGTTCAAGCACACCCCGCTCCAGACGAGCTTCAGCGCCAACATGCTCGCCCTGGTCGACGGACAGCCCCAGACGCTCGGGCTCAAGAAAATGCTCGAGCACTACATCGCCTATCGGCGGGAGGTCGTCCGTCGCCGGACCGAGTTCGATCTGGCGCGAGCCCAGGAGCGAGCGCACATCCTCGAGGGGCTGAAGATCGCGCTCGACAATCTCGACGAGGTGATCTCCACGATCCGCGCCGCCGCCGACGTCGACGCCGCTCGATCCGCGCTCATCAAGCGCTTCGGGCTGACCGAGGTGCAGGCCAACGCGATCCTGGAGATGCAGCTCCGCCGCCTGGCGGCCCTCGAGCGCAAGAAGATCGAGGACGAGTACCGCTCGATCATCCAGCTCATCAGCGAGTTGGAGGATCTGCTGGCCAACCCGCGCAAGATCCTCGTCGTGATCAAGGACGAGCTCGCCGGATTGGTGAAGCGCTACGGCGACGAGCGAAAGACTCGCATCCAGGCCGACGCCAACCGGGAGTTGACCGCCGAGGATCTCGTCCAGGCCGAGGACGTGGTGGTGACCCTCAGCCAGCGCGGCTACATCAAGCGCCAGCCGATCAGCACGTTCCGCTCTCAGCGCCGCGGCGGGCGAGGCAAGCTCGCCATGCTGACGCGCGAGGAGGATGCCGTCCGCCACCTGCTGGTCGCGAACACCCACGACAACATCCTCTTCTTCACGAACCGCGGACGGGTCTTCATCACCAAGGTCCACACCCTGCCCGACGCCTCGCGCCAGGCGAAGGGGCTGCCGATCATCAACCTGCCGGGCGTGCAGGTGGAGCAGCGCGAGTACGTCAGCGCGATCATCAGCCTGCCGCAGTTCCAGCCCGGCCATTACCTGGTCATGGCCACCCGCAAGGGCATGATCAAGAAGACCTCGCTCGAGGAGTACGCCAAGATCCGGGCGAACGGGCTCATCGCGATCAACCTCGTCGACGGCGACGAGCTCCAGTGGGTCGGTCTCTCCGACGGCGAGAGCGACATCATCGTCGCGACCCGGAAGGGCCAGGCGGCCCGCTTCCGCGAGTCGGAGGTCCGGCCGCTCGGCCGCGGCACGCAGGGAGTCACCGCCATCCGCCTGCGCGGCGACGACGAGGTCGTGGGCATGGAGGTCGTCCAGAACCGCGAGGATGAGCTGCTCGTCGTGACCGAGCAGGGCTTTGGCAAGCGCACCGAGATCCAGGACTTCCCGGTGAAGCACCGCGCCACCGGCGGTGTCATCGCGAACTCGCTCAACAAGGACACGGGCGACGTCGCCGCCGTCCGCCGTGTCGGCCGCGAGGACGAGGAGCTCATGCTCATCACCGAGCTCGGAACGATCCTGCGGACCGAGGTCGGCGGCATCAACCGATACCGGCGCGCCTCGCGCGGCGTCACGGTCATGAAGCCAAGCGCGGGCGACCGGATCGTGTCGATCACCGTCTTCGTCGACAACCGCCCGCCCGAGGAGCTCCCCGAGGCCGAATAGCCCCGTCGGGGCGATGCACGCGTTGCACGGGCTCGGCGTCACCGTCGGAGGCGCTATCGGCTCTTCTCGTGCTGATCGGTGGCGTGGCGCTGGATATTCGGCCCGCTGCTGTGGTCTACCTTCCGGGGAACGCACGAGCGACCATCGATCGGGAGCGCCCCCCGTCCGGTAGAATCCGTGGGCCTGACCCTAGCGCCGCAGGAGACGACGCCGTGTACGCCGACGAGTTCAGCATCTACGCCGGCAACGCCAATCGACCCCTTGCCGAGCGCATCTGCCGGTATCTGAAGACCGACATCGGCGCGGTCGAGGTCTTCCAGTTCGCGAACGAGAACATCTTCGTGCGCGTGATGGAGAACGTGCGTGAGCAGGACGTCTTCCTGGTCCAGCCCACCAGCCGGCCGGTGAACCAGTCGATCATGGAGCTGCTCATCATGATCGATGCCTTCAAGCGCGCCAGCGCCGGTCGCATCACCGCGGTCATCCCGTACTACAGCTACGGCCGCTCGGACAAGAAGGACCAGCCCCGGGTGCCGATTACCGCTCGCCTGGTGGCCGACATGCTCACCGTGGCCGGGGCCGATCGGGTCCTGACCATGGACCTCCACCAGGGCCAGATCCAGGGCTTTTTCAATATCCCCGTCGACGAGCTGACGGCCGTCAACATCCTGAGCCGCTACATCATCGCCAAGCAGTTGCCCGACGTCGTGGTGGTGAGCGAGCTCGGCTTCGCGAAGCGAGCCCGCAACTTCGCCGAGATCCTCGG
>JALZDF010000089.1 GCA_030862645.1 Chloroflexota bacterium | reverse complement strand
CTGCTCTTTGACGCGCTCCTTCAGCGCGGCCAGCTCCTCCGGCGTGAGCCCCTTGGACGACTTGTCGGTCGCAGTCGTGCCCTTGGCGGACTTCTGCGTGGCACTCATTACATTTGTTCCTCGTTATTGCTGCTGGTCGAGCCTGATGATCTGGATGAGATTGCCGCACGTGTCGTTCAGGATGGCGATGGCGATTCCTGACCGGTCGGGCGACGTTCGGCGGCGGAGTCAGTCGCGAGCCTGGATGATGCGGATCATGTTCCCGGCCGGATCGCGGAAGGCGCAGTCGCGGCCGTAGGACTGGTCCATGGGCTCCTGGACCACCTCTGCGCCGGTCGACTTCGCCCGGTCGAAGATCCCTTCGAGATCAGCCGTCGAGAAGTTCAGCCCGCGCAGCAGGCCCTTGGCGAGCAGGTCGCCGATCGCCTCGCGGTCAGACGGCGAGATGCCGGGATCGGCCGCTGGCGGCTCGAGCACGATGTTGATATCGGGCTGCGACGGCGGTCCCACGGTGACCCAGCGCATGCCGTAGGCGCTGACGTCGTTGCGTACCTCGAAGCCCAGCGCGTCGCGATAGAACGCGATCGCCTTCTCGTGATCGTCGACCGACAGGAAGCAGTCGTGCAGCTTGACGTCCATGGAACCCCGAGGCTATCCGCTGGCGGTGGTGGCCGCTTCTCGATTCCTGACCGGTCGCAGCGCCACCCGCACCAGGCAGGCGGGAAGCCCTTCCGTCCAGGAGTGATCCCGTGCCCGATACGCGCTCGGGCTCTCCCCGACGAGCTCCGTGAACTGGGTGCTGAAGGTCCCCAGCGATGAGCACCCGACCTCGAAGCAGACGTCGGTGACCGAGAGGTCGCCGCGCCGCAGCAGGGTCATGGCCCGCTCGATGCGCCGCGTCATCAGGTAGCTGTACGGGGATTCGCCGTAGGCAGCGCGGAAGCTCCGTGAGAAGTGTCCGGACGACATGCAGGCGGTGCGCGCCAGTGCCTCGACGTCGAGCGGGTGGGCATACTCACGATCCATCTGGTCTCGTGCGCGCCGCAGATGTACGAGATCGGTCCGATCCACGGCCCCACGATACCAACCGGAGAACGCTACCGTGGGACCGGTGCTCGAGAGGCTGACCGGACGGATTGGCCGATGGCTGTACGCCGGCGGAACGCGCCGGGACCGCCTGCGTGACCCGGACGCGGCGGTCGCGACCCTCGATCTGTGACCCGGCATGGTCATGGGCGATCTGGGTCCAGGGTATGGGCACTTCACCCTGCGCCTTGCCCGCGCAGCCTCGAGGGAGCCGTGTCGTCTGATGACGGGTAGCATGGACCGCATGACCAACGAACCGATGTCCGCGGCCACGGCGCTGCGGTGCCCCAAGTGCGAAGCGCCGATGCGCATGTACGAGCGCAACGGTGTCCACGTCGACCGCTGCACCGAATGCGGCGGCATCTTCCTGGATCGCGGTGAGCTGGACCGGCTCATCACCGCCGAGTCGAGCTACTACGGACCGGGCGATGATCGCTTCTCGAATGATCGCGGTCGGAACCGGCGAGACGATCGGGACGACGGCGACCGCGGCAGCTTCCTCGACAACCTCCTCGACTTCGGCTGACCCCGCCCGTGGGGCGAATCTGACAATGGAACCGATCGAGTTTCGGGCCGAGCGGCCCGGCGAGGATCGGGTGGTTCGGGCTGTCGTCGAGGACGCGTTCGCCGGCGAGCCCGTCGTCGGTGAGCTTGTGGATGCGCTGCGGAGCTCGCAGGACTGGGTGCCCGGGCTGTCGTTCGTCGCCTCCCTGAGCGGCGAGATCGTCGGGCACATCCTGTTTACGCGGAGCCTGCTCGACGCACCCCGCCGGCTGGTCGACGTGCTCGCGCTGAGCCCCGTATCCGTGGCGTCGGCCCATCAACGGTCGGGGATCGGCAGCGCGCTCATTCACTACGGCCTTGACGAGGTGCGCGGGCGCTCCGAGGAGCCCCTCGTGTTCCTCGAGGGCGCGCCGGGTTTCTACGACCGCTTCGGGTTCGAGCCGGCCGAACCGCTCGGCTTCCGTCGACCCTCATTGCGCATCCCCGAGCCGGCGTTCCAGGTTGTGCGCCTGCCGTCATGGGAGCCGTGGATGACCGGCACGCTCGTGTATTCGCGGGTGTTCTGGGATCTCGACTGCGTCGGCCTGCGAGACCCCGACTGACCTACGCGGCTGGAGCCGCGACGCTCGCCTGCCGGAACAGCAGGCCTGATGCGACCCACGCGCCGATGAAGAACACATCCGCGAGCACCGTCGGGCCGAGTCCGGCGATGAGCGCGGTCACGGCCACCAGCGCCTGGGCGCCGGCCGTCGCGAACATCGCGATCGATGCTTCGCGCGGCTCGAAGCGCGCAATCGAGGCTCCGACGAGCGCGACGAACAGGACGAAGATGTACATCAGGTTCGCGGCGTTGCCCTCGTCTCCGATCATGCCGACCGCGAGGTTGACCCAGATCAGGAATAGCCCCGCCGCCACGGCGATGCCGACGGCAGCCCTGTGCGCCACGGTCCCTGAGCGCCTGCTGGCGTACTCGTACAGGAGGCCGCTGCCGAGCACGAGGACGCCCATGATCGCGAAGTCCATCGGCCCCCAGTTCACCCCTTCCGTGCCGGCGCCGGGATCCGGGATGCCGATGTTGAACACCATGCCCAGGGCCGGCACGGCCAGCACCGCCGCGGTGACGAGCACCCAGCGAAGGCAGTTCCCGGTCTGCATGAGCTGCGTCATGTTCTCCCTCATGATCTGTGCGGTGGTCTCGGCAAACGTCCCGAGGGCGAAGGCGTGGAGTTCACGGTTCGCATCGCTCCGTTCGCGGCAGAGGTCGGCGAAGGTCTGGGCCATCGGCTCGCCGAAGCGCTCCTGGAACGGCCGCGGGTAGAGCCGGAGCAGGCGGGCGTACCAGCGGCGGTATCGGCCGATCGCGCGGTCAGACTGCATCGGCGAATGCGTCGCGGGTGAGCTTCTTCTCGGTGGCGACGGCGACGACGTCGCGGTATCGGTCCAGCTCGGCCTCGAGCGCCTTCCGCCCGAGCCCGGTGAGCGTGTAGTAGATCCGCCGCTCGTCGTCCATGGCGGGGTCGATCTTCTTGTCGCTCTCGCGGATCAGCCCGGCCGACATCATCCGGCCGAGCGACCCGTACAGCGTGCCCGGCCCCATCTTCACCTTGCCCTGCGACTCCCACTCAACCTGCTTCATGATGCCGTACCCGTGCCGCTCCTCGGTGGAGAGCGCGAGCAGGATGTGAAGCACGGCCGGAGTCAGGGGAGCCTCGCCACTGGTTGTTGGCATAGCGCAACACTATATCCGTCTCGGATATAGTGTCAAGGGGGCTGCCGATGAGTAACGGGTGGTGCCGTTGCCGTCCGGGCGCAGCTCCTTCATCTCCTCGAACCAGAACGGCGCCAGGCCTCGGCGCCTTCCGCGGCGTGGAACTGGTGAGAAAAGAACCTGTCCATTCAGGAATGTACGGCTGCGATCGCGTCGATCTCGACCACGCAGTCAGGCCGGCCGAGGGCTCGGACGATTTGAACCGTGATCGCGGTCGGCTGGTTGCCCCACACCTTCTGGGAGGCGGCGAACCCCTCGTTCACGTCGACGCCTTCGACGAGGATGATGTTCATCTTCGCGACGTCCGCCGGCGTCGCGCCCGCCTCGGCGAGGACGGAGATCAGGTTGCGTAACGCTTGCTCCGTCTGCTCGCCGACCGAGTCGCCGACCACCTGGCCGTCAGGCCCGACGCCGTTTTGACCGCCGATGATGACGATCGACGAGCCCGCCGGTATGACCGTCCCCTGCGAGAACGCGGGGTTGGCGTGCATCGACGCGGGATTGAGGTGGGTGATGGCCATGACGGGCTCGCTCCTCTTGGCGTTCGTTCTCGACACGATATGGACGTTGCATCACGCTGCATCGGCCTGATGGCGACGATGAGTTTCACGGAAGGTGCCGGTCTATCTGATATGAGCAAGGTAAGAGCGCACATCTCGACCTCGCTGGACGGCTACGTCGCCGGGCCGAACCAGACCATGGAGGAACCCCTCGGAGAAAACGGCGAGAGCCTTCACGACTGGTTGGTCGTCCTGAGGTCGTGGCGCGAGGCTCAGGGCATGGAGGGCGGCGAGGATAACGTCAGCAACGCCGTCGTGGCCGAGGAGAACACGAACGTCGGCGCCGAGATCATGGGTCGCGGTAAGTTCGGACCCCCGAGTCGGGGTGAATGGGGCGACGAGCCGTGGCGCGGCTGGTGGGGCGAGGTTCCGCCCTTCCACAAGCCGGTCTTCGTCCTCACCCACCACGAGCGGGAGCCGCTGATCCTGTCGGATACGACCTTCACCTTCGTGACCGATGGCATCGAGGCCGGACTGGAGCGAGCACGGGAAGCCGCGGGCGACAAGGACGTCTTCATCGGCGGCGGCGCCGACGTCATCAACCAGTACCTGGCGGCCGGACTGGTCGACGAGCTCGAGCTGCACGTCGTCCCGATGCTCCTGGGCGGAGGCGCGCGCCTCTTCGAGGGCGTCGGCCCGGATAAGAAGCTCGAGCTGCTCCGCGTCGTCGAGGCGCCGGGAGTGACGCATCTCACGTACCGCGTTGTGAAGTGAGTATGGAGGCCCGGGACGACTGGCAGCGGCGCAAGCGCGACTGGTGGTTCGCACGCTCCGAGGGCGAGGCTCCACGGTAACAGCCGACCGGTCCCCCGGCGTCTTGAGCGGCAGTCCGGTGATCAGCCCCGATCCTTTCGAGGCGGCGCGGACATCAGCAGAGGCACGTCATGCGCTATCGCGCTCGATTCCTGGCCGCCCTCGTCGCTCCCGCTCTTTTGCTCACGGCCGCAACCTCGGCCGCCGGCGCATCGGTCATCGAGGACTATGCCCGAGTCATCAACTCACGTCATGCGGGTGCGACCTTCGTACAGGTCGATGGCTGCACCCAGACCGAGGTCTTCATCAGCGCGTCGGACAGTGTCTTCGGGGCGCGCCCGGGCCCGGTCAACAAGCAGGGTCTCATCGGTGTCTTCTACGCCGAACGCGACATCTGCGCGGAGGAGGGACCGCGGGGATTCCCGATCGTGTACAGCGCCGACGGGATGTCCCTCGACAGCCTCGGCAGCGCGCCGCAGTTCGGCACAGCCTGGTTGCAGGTCAGCATCCCGGCGATGGACCGGGATGGAAACGGCGTTCAGATCGACCTCGATCTTGAGTGGTCGGCGACGGAGCCCTTCGAGCGATCGCGGGTCACTGGCAACGACTGGTTCTCAAACAGGGAGACGAAGGGCGCTCGGGTCCATACCTTCTCGCACGGCCTCGCCGCAGCCGCCGTCGCATCGGGCAGCGTGACCGTGGGCGGGAACACCGTGGAGCTCGCCGTAACGACTGACGCGACGCTCCAGCAGACTCGTTACTTCTGCCAGGTCATCCAGCATCCGCAGGGTGGCGCTGAGGTCGACTGCTAGGCCTGATCGGCGAGTCCTCCAATGGACCGATGGACTCGCCGGGTTGCGAACACTTCGCGCCGTCGCCCTCAGCGGTGCTGCGGCACGCGACGTGCATCCGGAGGCCATGGTGGGTACACCTTGGCGGCGCTATCCTCCATGCCTTGGGATCCGACCACGGCGACGTCATTCCGCTCCTCGCGTGCTCCGATGTTCAGGCCGAGCACGACTTCCTGGTGGCCGCTCTCGGTTTGGAATCGGGAGGCGTCGAGAGTGCCGCAGACGGGAGCGTAGTTCACGCCGAGGTCCGACTCGGATCACGTCGAATCTGGCTTCATCGAACCGACGAGACCGAGCGTCTTCTGCCGCCGGCCATGAGCGGCTCGGCGGACGGTGGCCTTGTCGTCCAAGTACCGGACGTTGACGCAGTCTACGAACGAGCTCGAGCTGCCGGCGCCGAGATCCTTTATGCGCCACGCAACGAGAACTACGGACAGCGCGAGTTCGGGGTGCGGGACCCCGACGGCCACCTGTGGTGGATCGCTACACCCTTGGCGTGATACCTGGCCGGCCGGATTGGGGCCTCAGCGGAACTCACGACGCTCCGGGGGAGACGATTGCGGAAGGGGTTGGGCTCGGCTCGGGAGACGGCGTCGGCGAGCTCGTTGAGCTGGCGGTGGGGACCGGCGTGGGTTGTGGAGTGCCGGTCGCCGACGGCGTCACAGGCGGCGGAGACGTCGACGAGCCCGGTGGCGGCGTGACGGCTGTTCCCGGCGTCGAGGTGCTCGAGGGGCCATCGTCCGGCGCCGAACTCGGAGTCGCGCTGGCCGACGTGGTGAGGGATTCGGACGGCGCCGGAGTCGACGCCGGCGCGGGGAGCGGCGCCAGCCCGAGGATTGTCACGATTTGCTCCTTGTAGCCCTCGAGGCGCGCGATGACGTCGGCGAGCGGCAGCGTCGGAATGGAGGCGGCGAACGCCATGACTTCATCCCACAAGTCGGCGAGCGCGATCTGCTGCTCGACGCCGGGGAGAGAGTCGACCGTGACCACGAGCTGGCTGGCGATCGCAGCGGTGATGCACTGGAAGCAGTCGTAGTTCACCGCGGCGCTGAGGTTCTGCGGCACCACGACGTCTGCGCTGCCGACGATGACCACGACCTGGAACGCGACCGCGACGGTGACGCAATCGGAGCAGCTCGAGAACGCGTATGCCTCGTTCACGTTCAGGACGGGATCCTCGCCGGTGACCCACACCATTGCGATCGCGACGTCATACGTGACGCTGTTGTCGGTCGTGTTGACCGCGAGAGACTGGTTGTCGCCGGGTTCCGGAGGCAGCGGCTCGTTGAACGGGAACACCCATGTTGCTTCGAGGGCGCCGGCCGGATCGTCCGGATCGACGCCGTCATCCGCCGCGTCACCAGAGCCACGGGGGACGAGAACGAGGGCGAGCTGCGGCTCATCCTCGCTTGGTAACGGGGCGGAGCTGGGGAGCACGGTCATCACCTCGCCCCCCTCCGGCGTTGGCTGTGGGCGCGAGAGCCCGGCAGAGGAGACGGTGAGCGAGGCGAGGTCGACCAGCGTCCCGCCCTCGTATGGCTGAACGGGCCGGTAGCGCTCGGGATTCGGCCACCACGCGAATGCGAGGGCCACGCCGACCGCGACCGCCAGCATGCCGACCCCGGCGCGGCCCACGGGCCGGCCATCGGTTCGCCGCCAGAGTCCCTTTCCGATGCTGAAGACGACCCGGCCGAAGACTACGGCCATCGCGAGGACCGGCAGAACGATGACGCCAATCGCCAACGCGGCTCCCACCGAATCCAGAACCTGCCCCTCGCTCCAATGGAGCCCCGCCGCGTCCCATTCCCGCCCAACGCTCTCCAGGGCGGTGCCCACGAGGCGGGGGGCCGCGAGAACCAGGGCCGCAAGCGCAACCAGGAGCAGGGGCACGACGATGATCACCCACGCCGTGACGATCAGCCGTACCCACCACTTGAGCTGCGCGACGCGTGGATCGTTCCACCGCCCCGGCCAGAACGATGTGAGGATCGGCCCGATCCGGGAAAACAGGTCCGGCACGCCGGTCGCGTCCGCCAGCAGGTGGTAGCCGTCGAATCGGACCAGGGGCGCAAGCTGCCGGATCATCTGGAGGATCTGGGCCGCGATGACCAGCAGCAGGGCATCCCACCCGCTGACCCACCAGGCGGTGGCGATGGCGACCGCGACGATCGCGTTGAAGTACAGTCCGCCGAGATCCGTGCGAACCCGGGCGGACCGGTTGAGGCGGTACGTGTCGGTCACATCGGTGTAGAAGGCCGGCCACAGGAGGAACCAGCCTGCCCCCATCGCACCAGGCTGTGCGCCGCCGCGACGCGCGGCTGCCGCGTGCCCGAACTCATGGAAGCCGGCCGAGAGGATGGTGACGACGAGCACCACCAGCAGCAGATCCGGCTTGGCGAATGCCTGATACGTGGCGGCGGCCAGCCCGCGGTCCATCAGAAGCCACCACGACACCCACCCGAACACAAGCAACAGTGGCAGCCACACGACGGGGTGGAACAGCACCGTGAACGGGTCGGTGAGACGACGGGTGAGGGTCTGATCGGTCAACGCCACCTTGAGCCTGAGCCCGGTCAGTGGGCTCGATCGCTCCAGGGGCGCTGCCGTTCCGTCCGCCCGCAGCATGAGGCCGCGCGGACGGAGCTGACGCTCGACCAGCGCCTCGACGTCGGACGACGAGATCCTGCGACCCGTCCGCGCAGACACCAGCTCCGCGATCTCGGCATACCCGCGCTGGCCGTCCACCGCCTCGAGAACCGCGTACAGCAGCGGCGTCAGCTGGAGTGTCTGACCATCGCGGCGGCGCACCAGCGCAGGGGGAGTCCGGTAGCCGGACCCCTGCATCTCGCCGATGAGCTCGAGGCCGTCCGGACGGACAGGAACGTCAACGACCGTAGGCATGAGGCTCCTTCACGCGAGGGCCGCGCAGGGCCGTTCAGCCCCACGCGGCCGCGAATCGCGCTACTGGGAGATCTCGGAATCCTGGTCGGCCGTCGCCGAGGTGTCGCCCTCGATGGACTGGTCGATGATCGCGTCCTGGTCCGCGACGGCGACCGCACTCGACGCGATGGACCCGACGTTCGCGGCGACAGCCGCATCGATCGGAGCCGCAACGTTCGCGTTTGCCGCGACGGCGCCTGCGATCGGAGCGGTGACGTCCGCGTCTGCCGCGAGGTTCACGTCGACGTTGAGGAGGTCGCCACTCAGCATGTCACCGGTGTCGACGCCACTGATCGCGTCCGCCGCGACAGCGCTGGTGTCGCCGGTCGCGTCATCGGTCCCAGCGTCATCCGTGGTGTCGCCGGCATCGGTCCCGGACCCGTCATCGACCGTGTCGTTGGCCTGGTCGATGTCGCTGACCTGCGTCGCCTCTGCCGTGGAGTCGCCGACGATGTCCTGCGTGATCATCGCGCCCTGGTCGCTCAGTGCCGCGGCGGACGAGCCCGCCGAGAGGACGTTTGCGGCGACCGCGGCGTCGATGGGTGCCGCAACGTTTGCGTTTGCGGCGACCGCGAGATCGATCGGAGCGGCGAGGTCGAGCGCCAGGTCGGCGTCGACCTGGAGGTCGAGGATCGAGACGACCTCCTTGTCCGGCAGCGCGGTGACTTCTTCAGCCTCGATTTCTTCCGGCGTCAGGCCGCCGGTGATGTGCTTCTCGCTAGTGGCGTCCTTGCTCATCTCATCCCCTTTCGGTCCGCCGCCGCTCGGGAGCAGCCTGTACCGCGTCGTGACCCGCACGATGCGTGCCCGCCGGTGGACGCCCATATCGGCACTGAGGAAATGAGGGGTGCGTTCTGGCAACGGATGTTCCGTCGGCGAGTACCCTGCCTGCATGACCGAGCAGGGGTGGCGGGAGTTCCTTTCCGCCGATGGCGTCGACGACTGGGTGGTGCTGCACGGCGGGCCGACGGCCAGCTTCAGGGTCGAATCCCTTCAGAAGGGGGCGAGGCTCGCCGCCGCGGTTGCTGAGGTCCCGGGCCTCGGGCCGCGGACGCTGCTGACCGTCGCATCCGACCGCCTCACCGTGAAGCTCACGCGGGAGATGTGGGGCACGGAACGACAGCACGTCGAGGTGGCGCGAGCTATCTCGGCCGTGGCGCGCGAGCACGGCGCCACCGCGGATCGGGGCGCGGTCCAGGAAGTCCAGCTGGCGGTCGCTGCCAAGCCCGACACGATAGACCTCGGCTTCTGGCGCGCCGTCCTTGGCTACGCGCCGATGCATGATGACAACGGCATTGACCCGCTTGGCCAGGGCTCGACGGTCTGGATGCAGGACCTCGACCCGGCGAAGCCGCTGCGTCACGCCATGCACGTCGACGTCTCGGTCGCGCGCGACCATGCCGAGGCGCGCATGCAGGCGGCCGTGGCCGCCGGCGGGCGAATCGTGGACGACTCGAGCGCACCGGGATCGTGGATTCTCTCGGATCGGGCCGGCAACAAGGTCTGCATCGCCGCCTGGCCGGATGGGGCGACCACGCCCGAGTCGGACGAGCCCGCCTGAGGCCCTGCCGAGCATCGCCGCGCCTTCGCGCCGGCTGGCCCGGATGGGAGCGGCAGCATCTGGCACCATGGCCGGGTGACCCTGCGAGCCCCTGACCCGAGCCGGGACGGCGACTTCGTCCACCTCCACGTCCACTCCGAGTTCAGCCTGCTCGACGGTCTGAGCCGCATCGGCGAGATGACGCAGCGGGTCGCGGATCAGGGGATGAAGGCGCTGGCGATCACCGATCACGGGTCCATGTATGGCGTCATCCCGTTCTATGCCGCCGCCAAGAAGGCGGGCATCAAGCCGATCATCGGGATCGAGGCTTACGTCGCACCGCGCGGGATGATCGACAAGGAAGGCAAGCAGGACGCCGACTACCACCACATGATCCTGCTGGCCAAGGACGACGCGGGCTATCGGAACCTGCTGGCCCTGACGACCGCCGCGCACCTCGACGGCTACTACTACAAGCCGCGTATCGACAAGGAGCTGTTGAGCCGGCACAGCCAGGGGCTCATTGGAACGTCCGCCTGTCTCGGTGGCGAGGTGCTGAAGCGGCTCGGCCAGGGTGACGAGGCCGGGGCCGCCAAAGCTGCCGACGAGTATCGGTCCATCCTGGGCGACGGGAATTTCTTCATCGAGGTCCAGGAGCACGGGATCGACGAGCAGAAGCGGCTCCATCCCCAGCTGGTCGAGCTGGCCCGGCGCCAGGGCATCCCGCTCGTCGCGACGAACGACACGCACTACACCCACCCCGAGCAATACGAGGCGCACGACCTCCTGGTCTGCATCCAGACCGCGTCGAACGTCGACACGCCGGGGCGGATGCGGTTCGAGAACAACGAGTTCTACCTGAAGCCGGCGGCCGACATGCGCCGACTCTTCAATGGCGAGCTGCCCGAGGCGTTCGACAACACGCTGCTCATCGCCGAGCAATGCAACGTCAATCTCGACTTCGAGGGCCTACGTCTGCCGCATTTCGAAGTGCCCGCCAGCGAAACCGAGGCGTCCTGGCTGCGCAAGGAGTGCGAGCGTGGCTTACTGGCGCGTTACCGGACGCTTACTGACGAGATCCGCACCCGGCTCGACTACGAGCTGGGGATCATCGATCGGATGGGGTACTCGGCCTACTTCCTCATCGTGGCCGACTTCACCCGGTTCGCCCGGGAGCAGGGGATCATGATCACCTGCCGAGGCTCGGCGCCCGGATCGATCGTGACCTACAGCCTCGGCATCACGCCCGTGGACCCGCTCGAGTACGGCCTCCCGTTCGAGCGTTTCCTCAACCCCGACCGGGTGACGATGCCGGACATCGACATCGACTTCCAGGACTCGCGCCGCGACGAGGTCATCGAGTACGTCACCCGCAAGTACGGCGACGACCGGGTGGCCCAGATCATCACCTTCGGGACGCTCGGTGCCAAGGCCGCCATTCGCGACGTCGGGCGCGCCATGGGCCTGACCTACGCCGAGGCGGATCGGGTCGCCAAGGCGGTCCCGAACGAGCTGAATATCTCGCTGGCGCGCGCCGTCGAGACGAGCCCGCCGCTGCGCGAGCTGATGGCGGGAGACGACCGGGTCGACAAGCTCATCGGCATCGCGAAGCAGCTCGAGGGGGTGAGCCGGCACGCGTCGACCCACGCCGCCGGCATCGTCATCAGCCGCGACCCGCTGACCGAGATCATGCCGCTCCAACGCGCGACCGACGGCCGCACGACGATGACGCAGTTCGAGATGCACGCCTGCGAGGCGCTCGGCCTCCTGAAGTTCGACTTCCTCGGCCTCATCAACCTCACGATCCTGGCCGATGCCGTCGATCTGGTCGAGGAGCATCGGGGCATCCGCCTGGACGTCGACAAGCTGCCGCTCGACGATGCCAGGACCTTCGAGCTGCTGTCCACGGGCGAGACGACCGGTATCTTCCAACTGGAAGGCTCCGGCATGCGCCGATACGTCAAGGAGCTCAAGCCGACCGAGGTGCGCGACCTGGCCGCCATGGTCGCCCTCTTCC
>JALZDF010000067.1 GCA_030862645.1 Chloroflexota bacterium | reverse complement strand
GCCAGGAGCTGCTCGAGCTCCTGGCGCAGCTCGGCTATCGGCACATCGGCTGGCACGTCGGACCCGAGGACTGGCGGCCGGGACGCGGGGTCGAAGACATCGCCAATGCCATCGTCGAAGGCGTGACCGCGCACGGCGACGGCGCGATCGTGCTGCTGCACACCTGGCCCGATTCGGTTGTCGAGTCGCTGTCGGCGGCCGTCGAGCGCCTCGTCGTGGGCGGCGCCGCTTTCGTCGGCGTGGATGAGCTGGGGCTGGCTTCGGGGCTCGGCTCCGTGGGCGAGCCGCGACCGGGCGCCCTCGCCCCGCCGGTCGGAGCAGCGTGATGCCCGGGCAGCCTCTGCTGCTCGGGGTGGACGGCGGCAATTCGAAGACCCACCTGATGCTGGCCCGCGCCGACGGCACCCTCCTCGGGGCCGTCGCCGGGCCGACCACCTCGCATCAGCAGGTGCCGATGCCGCGCGCCATGGACCGACTGGTCGCGCTGGCCGAGGCGGCCGCCACCCAGACCGGCCTCGATGTTCGCCGCCGGCCAGTGGCGGACGTGGCGGTGGTCTGCTCCGCCGGCGCGGACCTGCCGAGCGACCTGCGGCGCCTGCGCGCCGCGGTGGCCGGCAGCGGGCTGGCGCGGACCGCCCGTGTCCTGAACGACGGATTCGCCCCGCTGCGAGCCGGCTCCCGACGCGGCTGGGGCGTGGCGCTCATCTGCGGCGCCGGCGTGAACTGTGTCGGCGTCGCGCCGGACGGTCGCACGGCATCCTTTCCGGCCCTCGGCGACATCTCCGGCGACTGGGGAGGTGGCTCGTCGGTGGGAATGGCAGCGCTGCAGGCGGCCGTGCGCGCACGAGACGGTCGGGGGCCGCGCACGAGCCTGGAGCGCGCCGTGCCGCGGCTGTTCGCAGTCCGACGACCGATCGACGTGACCGCGGCCCTCTACCACGGCCGGCTGCCCCAGGCGGCCCTGCGCGACCTCGCGCCGGTGGTGTTCCGGGCTGCGGGCGACGGCGACGAGGTGGCGCGCCGCATCCTCGACCGCCTCGGAGACGAGCTTGCCGTGATGGCGGCAGCGATCATTCGCCGGCTGCGGCTGGCGCGCCGCGACCTCGATGTCGTCCTCTCCGGCGGCCTCTTCGCCGCCAGCGATCTCACGTTGGTCGAGCGCGTGCGCTCGGGGGTGCTCCGCGTCGCGCCTGCCGCATCGGTCCAGCCGCTGGATGTCCCGCCCGTGCTCGGCGCCGTGCTGCTGGCGCTCGACGCGGCCGGTACGGCGGGTCCGGAGGCCGAGGCCCGGTTGCGAGCGCAACGGCTGGTCCTCGAGCCGGTCACCATCGCCTGACTACGGAACATCTTGTGGTATGGTTCATACCGATACAACCACTGGTGTAGTTTCATGCGATGTCCCCGATGCGAGGAGACCGGCACCCGCGTCATCGATTCCCGCGATCTCGAGGGCGGCAGCACGATCCGCCGTCGCCGCGAGTGCGAGGCCTGCTCGTACCGCTTCACCACCTACGAGCGGGCGGAGGGCGCCCGGCTGGCGGTGGTCAAGCGTGACGGCAGCCGGCAGGACTTCGACCGCGAGAAGCTGCGCACCGGCCTGCTCAAGGCCCTGCAGAAGCGGCCCGTCACCCTGGATCGCGTCGAGGCGGCGCTCGACGACATCGAGGCCACGCTGCGCGCCCGCGGCGACGCGGAGATCCCCTCGACCGAGATCGGACGCTTGGCGACCGATGCCCTTCGCGAGCTGGACCAGCTTGCCTACATCCGGTTCGCATCGGTCTATCACGCGTACGACGACATCGAGACCCTCCAGCGCGAGGTGGATCGGCTCATCCGTCAGCGCTCCGAGTAACATCAGCGCCGCATGATCCTGTCCGACCGCGACATCCGGGCCGAAATCGAGGCCGGCCGGATCGTCGTCGATCCCTACACGCCGGACGCGGTCCAGCCCTCCAGCGTCGACCTGCACCTTGGCAACCGGTTCCGCGTGTTCCGCAACAACCGCACCGCGGTCATCGATCCACGCGCCGACCAGCCGGAGCTGACCGAGCTCGTCGAGATCGCCGGTGACGAGCCGTTCATCCTGCACCCGGGCGAGTTTGTGCTGGGCGCCACCTTCGAACGCGTGGCGCTGCCCGACGACCTGGTGGCGAGATTGGAAGGAAAGTCGAGCCTTGGGCGGCTTGGGCTCCTCATCCACTCGACGGCCGGCTACGTCGACCCCGGCTGGGAGGGCACGCTGACGCTCGAGCTGTCGAACGTTGCGAATCTGCCGATCAAGCTGTACGACGGCATGAAGATCGGCCAGATCAGCTTTCAGCGCCTCTCCTCGCCGGTCGAGGTGGGCTACGGCGACGAGCGGATCGGCTCGAAGTATCTCGGGCAGACCGATCCGACCGCCAGCCGCTACCACGCCGACTTCGATCGTGGCCGCGTGAGCCGGTGAGCGAGCCGCTCCACGCGATCGGGGAGGCGCGCGCCTACGCCGGTGGCGTAACCGTGCGCGTCGTCCGCGCCGGCTGGTTCCGTCCGGACGCCGGCGGCTTCTTCGGCGTTGTGCCACGGCCGCTGTGGAGCCGCCTCGTCGAGACCGATGAGAAGGGTCGGCTGCTGTGCCGGCTGAACCTGCTTCTCATCGAGGCGGGCGGCAAGCGAATCCTGGTCGAGACCGGCACCGGCGTGCGGATGAGCGACAAGAACCGGGACATCAAGGGCATCGACGGCGGCGACCCGGCGGCCGCGCTGCGCGCAGTGGGGGAGGATCCCGGATCGATCGACTTCGTGGTCGTCAGCCACCTCCACTACGACCACGCCGGCGGCATGGTCGACGCCTCCGGCCGGCCGGCCTTCGCCAACGCGCGCTACGTCGTCCAGCGCGACGAGGCCGAGGCCGCCCACGGAGAAGAACTGCGGCTTCAGGGCATCATGGAAATTGAGCAGCTCGATCTCGTGCGGGCCGCCGGCCAGCTGGCCGAGGTGAACGGCGAGGTGGAGCTGGTCTCCGGCGTGCGCGTGCTGCGCACCGGGGGCCACACGCGCGGCTCGCAGGCAGTGCTGATGGGGGTCGGGCAACCGGGCGGCCGCGCCGGCGATCCGACCGAGCGCGCCATCTTCTGGGGCGACCTGATCCCTACGCGCTGGCAGATTCCCGTACGCTGGACGTCGGCTTACGACGACTACCCGATCGACGCCATCGAGGTTCGCAGCGAGCTCGTTACCCGTGCCTCCGCGGAGGGCTGGTGGTGCTACTTCACCCACGACCCCGGGGCGCTGCCGATCCGCATCGAGGCGACCGAGAAGGGCGGATTCCGGGCCGCATCGTGATGGCTGGCGCCTCGGGAATCGGTTCCTGGTCGCCCTCTCGGCCTGGGGATGCCAGCTCCGCCACCATCCGCCGTCGGCGCCGGCGCCTCGGCTTCCGGCGCCTCGGCTTCCGGCGCCTCTCCGCACCTGTCGACTGCGGCACCATCCAGGACGCGCTCTGCCGATCGGTCGCAGAAGCGGCGGAGCAGATGACGGGGACCGTACCGCTGGCCGCTGTGAACCTTCCCGTCCCGTCAGCAGGCGGCACCAACGTCGTGGGGTGGTACGTCGTCGGGCGCGAGGCCAGACGAGCACCGCCCGGGCGGTGGTCCTGGTGGTTCGCGTCGGGGGTTCGGACAGTCTGCTCCGAGCGGCGGCCTGGGGAGCGGCGTCACGGACTGAAACTGCCCATTCGTTCTAGAATGAGGTGCCACTCCTGCCCGATGCTTTCGTTCGAAAGGACGTAGACCTTCCGTGATTTCCTCCACTCGTTTCTTCCTGCGCCGCGGCGTCACCCTCATGGCGGTGATCGCGCTCGTGGCGCTCATGGCCGCCTGCAGCCCGTCGACCGATGACGGCGGCGACGGCGCCGAGGCCTCCGGTGACGCCACCGGCGGCGGCACGGTCGCCGTAACCGATGGCGTGGTCGAGCTCAGCGCCGCCAACCTTGTTTTCGACGCCAACGTCATCCAGGCCCCCGCGGGCGAGGCGTTCACGATCAGCTTCACCAACAACGACTCCGCGCCGCATAACGTCTCGGTCTACACCGAGGAGGGCGGCGAGGCGATCGTCGAGGGCGAAGTGATCGACGGTGGCGCCTCCACCGAGGTTCAGGTCGAGGCGCTGGACGCCGGTGAGTACTTCTTCGTGTGCGACATCCATCCAGACATGAACGGGTCTGTCGTCGTCGAGGGCTGACCTCCCGACTCGAACCGATGGGGCGCGCGTCAAGCGCGCCTCATCTCGTTTCCGGCGCGAGCAGCTCGTCGAGGATGGCCACCATCCGCGCCGGAGCCAGCGGCCCGATCACCTCGCGCAGCACAGTCCCCTCGGCGCCGATGAAGTAGTGGCGCGGCAGCCCATCGGTGCCGGCCCAGCGGTAATACGTCTCTAGCGTCGGGTCGAGCAGGATGGGGTAATCGACGCCGTAGCGCTCGACGAAGTCGGTGACGGCATCGCGGCCTTCGCCCCAGTCGACGCCGAGGATCAGCAGCTCGTCGGCGTACGCCTCGGCCAGGCGCTGCATGGCGGGCATCTCGGTGCGGCACGGCTCACAACTGGTGGCCCAGAAGTTGACCCAGACGAGGCGACCGTTCGCATCGGCCAACGACCGCTGCCGCCCCTCGAGATCGGTCAGCGACAGCCCGGGCGCCGGCCGACCCACCAAAGTGCCGATGCGGCCATCCGGATCCGCGCGCAGCAGGGGGATCGTGGCAAGGACGGCCAGCGTTACGCCCAGCAGCCCGATGCCGACGAGCCACAGCAGGCTCCCGCGCCGCCGCCGAAGCATCGCCGGGATCATCGTCCCAGGACCGCCTCGAGGTCGGGGCGGGTGATGATCAGCTCGAGCGTATCTCTTCCGCCGAGAGCGAGGACCGGGATTCGGTGCGCGTAGCGCACCAGCAGGTCGTCATCAATCTCGATGTCCACCGCGTCCCAGCCGTCGGTTCCCAGCATGGCGTCGAGCAGGACGCTCGCCTCCTCGCAGAGGTGGCAGCCATGGCGGACATAGAGGATGGGTCGTGCGGGCACGCGGCCGATGATACGGTAGGATCGACCGGGCGCCGCCCCCGTAGCTCAGTGGATAGAGCGCCGCCGTCCTAAGGCGGGCGTCGGGGGTTCGAATCCCTCCGGGGGCGCCATCGCCATCCGTCCAGGCGAGCATCTGGTCGTGGGGCCGACAGGGATCGGGTTCGTATCGGACGAAGGCAGTAACGGGCGAGCGCAAACGTGGCGACAAAGGCTGGGATCAGCTACCGACTGGGGTGAGGATCAGGCATAGCGCGCCCACGGTAACGCGGTCCCCGCGCCCTCAGGGTGCCACAAAGGAACTGTCAAACGCGCCAAGAGCCCTCACCTGTCCAGAGTGTTGACAGCGGGCAACAACTTATCCACACTGCGGGCCCACGCCACCTGGAGACGACATTGGCCGAATCCCGTCAGATCGCCGACGTCCGGACGGACGAGATGAATGGGGCACGGGCGGACCTGCTTGCCGAAGCGACCGCCGAATTGTGCGTGCGGGCGCGGTGTTATCTCCAAGAGCCTGGCGACGCAGCGTGGGACAACCTGGTCGCCGCGCTGAGACGCGCCTACGGTGACGACGAGGCGTATGACCTGCTTCGCGCGGTGACGATCCACGTGCGGACTCACCCCCGGCGCTGATTCGGTCAGCGCCGATCCGTCCGCCTGCGCGGCGCAAGCCGGCCCGGCGTCAAAAAGTTCGACGGGCAGATCAATGGCAGCGCCCGCTGCCTGCATCCGTGAAGGTGCCACCGGCCACGGGCATGAACTCCCAGTCGTAGCTGGTCTGCCGCAGGTCGAGTCGCAGCACGCCGTGGTCGACGCCGCGTGCAGCGCTGTTGGGCTGGATGTTCTCAAAGTCCCTGAGATTGCCACCGCCGGTGCCCACTATGAACTGCCGAATTCCCCGATTTTCGTCCAGCTCGCCGTCCGGGTTCATCGGCTCGAAGCGCTCATAGAGGTGCTCATGGCCATTGAGGACGATTTCTACGCCGTGCTCGTACAGGACTTCCCAGATCCTGTCGTAGTCGACATCGTTCGAGTAACGCCCCGAGCTCCAACGCGGATGGTGCCACATCGCGATCGTGCAGCTCGCGTCACTGGCGGCCAGGTCGGCGGCGAGCCACTCGACCTGTTCACCGTCGTCGGAGTCGAAGTCGCAGCCGACCCGATGGCACTCGCTATTTAGCACGACGATGTGCCAGCCGTTGATGTCGTAGCTGTAGTAGTAGAGGTCGAACTCGCCGCCGCGATCTCCGTAATACGCGTGGTATCCGCTGGCCTGCCGCTGCTTGAAGTCATGATTGCCGACAGCGGGTCGCGTACGATCCTTATGACGGCCCCATGATGGGCCGTAGCACGTGTGGTACTCCTCCTCGCTGCCGTCCTGATAAGCGCCGTCGCCGGTCGTGAAGACGATGGCCTCCGGGTGTTCCTCCACTACTGCGTCGAGGATGGCCGCGGTTTGCTCGTCACCGTTGGCCGAGCACTCGGCGATGTCACCAGCTCCAACGAGCACGCCGACGAGTTCCGGGGAAGCAAGCGGCTGCCCGGCGGGCGTGGGGCTCCGGAGC
>JALZDF010000059.1 GCA_030862645.1 Chloroflexota bacterium | reverse complement strand
CGAAGCGAGATGCTCGGTGCGTGTGGGTGCACGCTCTGGTAGAGCGGCGCCACCTGGGCAATGCGCATGGGGTCAATGCTGGTCGGCAGGACACGTGCCAGCAGACCCACGGCCTGCCTAGCTGTCGAGGCGGCGGCGCAGTTCCCGGTTCACCAGCTTGGCATCGGCCCGGCCCGCCGTGCGCTTCATGACCTGGCCGACGAGGAAGCCGAAGAGCTGCTGCTTGCCAGACCGATACTCGTTGACCTGGGACGGGAACTCCTCGAGCACTGCCGTGATCTCCGCGCCGATGGCTCCTGCGTCCGAGACCTGCCCGAGTCCTTCTCGCTCGATGATCGCGCGCGGCGCCTCGCCGGTCTTGAACGCCGTGGCCAGCACGCTCTTGGCATTGCCGGCCGACACCCGGTTCGCCTCCACCTCGCCGATCAGCTCGGCAAGAGCTTGGGGACGCAGGGCGACCGCATCGGCGCGCAGGCCCTCGGCGGCGTGCTGGTTGAGCAGGCGGCTGAACTCGCCGGTGAGCCAGTTGGCCGCAGTCTTGGCGCCGATGCCGGCCGCGACGACCGCGTCGTAGTACGCGGCCAGCGCCGCGTCGCTCGTCAGGACGCCGGCATCGTAGGCGGACAGGCCGAGTTCATCGGTGTAGCGCGCGCGCCGTTGGGCCGGCAGCTCGGGCAGCTGCGCGCGGAGCTCGGCGACCCAGGCGTCCGAGGGACGCAGCGGCGGCAGGTCGGGCTCGGGGAAGTAGCGGTAGTCGTTCGCTTCCTCCTTGCTGCGCTGGATGATGGTCCGTCCGTCCTCCTCGTCCCAGCCCCGCGTCTCCTGCACGAGGGCTTCACCGCGCTCGAGCGCCTCCGCATGCCGCGCAACCTCGTACTCGAGGGCGCGCTCCAGCGATCGGAAGCTGTTGAGGTTCTTCACCTCGACCTTGGTCCCGAACGATGTCGCGCCCACCGGCCTCAGGCTGACGTTGCCCTCGATCCGCATCGAGCCGGCCTCCATGTCGGCGTTGCTGGCGCCGATCGCGCGGAGCAGCTCGCGCAGCGTCTCGCCGTAGGCCCGCGCCTGCGCCGGCGAGCGGATGTCGGGCTCGGACACGATCTCCATCAGCGGCACGCCGGCCCGGTTGAAGTCCACCACGCTGTAGCCTCGCCCGGCATGCTGCATGCGCGCCGTGTCCTCCTCGAGGTGCGCGCGGGTGATCCCGATGCTGACCTCGGCCCGCTCGGCCGCGACCGGCACCATCAGGCGACCGTTGCTCGTCAGCGGCAGCGCATACTGGCTGATCTGGTAGCCCTTCGGCAGGTCGGGGTAGAAGTAGTTCTTGCGCTCAAAGCGGACCGCCTCGGTCTCGACGTGGCAGTTGAGTGCCAAGCCGGTGAGCATGACCAGCTCGACTGCCCGCCGATTGATGACCGGCAGGGTGCCGGGCAAACCCAGGCAGACAGGGCAGACGCGCGTGTTCGGCTCGTCGATCCCGTCCGGCGGCGGGGCGGTCGGGCAGGAGCAGAACATCTTGGAGTCGGTCCGCAGCTGGGCGTGGACCTCGATCCCGATGACTGTCTCGTAGGGCGTTGCGGCGCTCAGGGCCATGGGCTCGATTGTACCGAGCCTCGCGCGGGACCCCTCCCCGCAAGTCCACGTCCGCAAGGCCCGCAGCGCTCTCGCTCTCCGATGTCGTGGTGCACACGTTGCTAGTCCGAATGGCCCATGGATCAGTCCAGCTCGCGGCCGTTAGCCTTGGACACTGTTCCTGCCGCTGGAGCCCTGGGGTATGGTTCACAGCCCCGCAACACTCGTACCGACCGCCTACCGCGCGCTCCCGAGCTCGTTCCGCGTGCTGCTCGTGGGCAGCTTGGCGGTGCTCGTCGCGCTCATGTGCGCCAGCGCGCTGGATCTGGCGCCGGGAGTGACGGCCTGGACCCGGGCCGAGCTCACCTTCGCGGCCGCGTTCTCCGCCGTGGGGACCTTGCTGTCGATCCGCGGAACAACCGGTCGGACTCGCCGCGTTCGCTCGTGGATCGCGGTCGCCGTGAGCCTGTGGCTGGTCAGCGAGCTGATCCGAGATGTCGAGGTCGCGGCCGGAATGGATCGGGTTCCGGGGCTGTCCGACATTCCGTTCGCGGGCGTGCTCGTCTGTGCGGGTCTCGCCTACGTCGCGGCGCTGCGCGGGCAGGTTCGCCCGGGCGAGGAGGCGGCGGTGTATCTGGACGCCACGGTCGTCTTCCTCGCCTGCACGAGTTTCACGCTCACCCTGTTCGGCGACATCGCCGCCCGTAGCCCGTCCGGCGCGATCGATCTCGCCTACGCGATCTTCTTCATCGCCACGACCGGCGCGACACTGCTCCTCGACCTGGCGGTCCGCGCCGAGCGAAAACCGCACGGCGCATACGTGGTGCTCGTCGGCCTGGTGCTGCTGGGCGTCGGATTCTGCCTGCGGCTTGTGGCCCCGGGCGTCGGCCTGCACGAGATCGGTCCGCCGTCGCACTTCCTGGCAATCGGGGTGGTGGTCGTCATGCTCGGCACGATCACCTGGACCGACACCGTCGACCAAGACGCCGGATACGTGCGGTTCGCCGACCGCCTGCGGTCGCGCCTGCCGCTCGCGGCGGTGGCCCTCACGCCGGTCCTGCTGGTGGTCCACGTGGTGCGCGGGCTGGCCGGGCCTATCGGGCTCGCGAACGTGGTCGCGATTGGCCTCCTGCTGGCCATCGTGTCCGTGCGGCAAAGCGTGCTCCTCCGGGACCGCGAATCGGCGATCCAGCGCGAGCGTCGGCTGAGCGGCGAGCTCTCCACTGCCGAGGCGAAGTACCGCAGCCTGGTGGAGCGACAGCCCGGCGTCGTATACCTGGCCGAATTCGGCGAGACCGGCCGTTGGCACTACGTCAGCCCGCAGATCGAGCGGATGCTGGGCTTCCCCGCTCAGCAGTGGCTCGAGGACTCGACACTGTGGGCCCGACAGCTCCACCCCGACGACCGGCCCCGGATCCTCGGCGTCGGGCCCGGCGATGATGCCGCCGCGACCGCTGGCCCCCGGACGAGCGAATACCGGCTGCGTGCGGCCGATGGCCGCGAGGTGTGGATCCTCGAGGACGAGTCGGTGACGCGCCTCGGCACGGATGGTGAGCCCACCCTGGTGCAGGGAGTGATGGTCGACATCACCGAGCGCAAGCGCGTCGAGGAGGCCCTGCGCGCCAGCGAAGAGCAGACGCGCATGATCATCGAGACCGCCAGCCACGCGTTCATCGGCATGGACACCGACGGGCGGGTGATCGACTGGAACCAGCGCGCGGCCGATACGTTCGGATGGCAGCGGTCCGAGACGCTTGGCAGGCTGCTGGCGGATCTCATCATCCCGGAGCCACAACGGCCACTCCACGCTGCCGGTCTGCGGCGCTTCCTTGAGACGGGCGAGGGTCCGTTGCTCTCGAAACGGATCGAGGTCAGCGCCCTGCACCGAGATGGGCGCGAGTTTCCCGTCGAGCTCACCGTTTGGCCGGTGGTGACGGGGTCGTCCGTCCGGTTCAACGCCCTCATCGACGACATCACCGCCCGCAAGCAGCTCGAGGACCAGCTGCGCCACCAGGCGCTCCACGACGCGCTCACCGGCCTGGCGAACCGCGTCCTGTTCTCCGACCGCGTGCAGCACGCGCTCGAACGCACGGACGGCGACCCGGATCTGCCGATCACCGTGCTCTTCCTGGATCTCGACGACTTCAAGACGATCAATGACAGCCTGGGCCACGCGGTCGGCGACCAGCTCCTGACCGCCGTGGCGGAGCGGCTCACCAGCGTGCTCCGCACCGACGACACCGGCGCGCGGCTCGGGGGGGACGAATTCGCCATCCTGCTCGAGGATGCGCCCGCCCGGGACGCCGCCACGACCGCCACCCGGATTCTCGAGGAGCTGGCCCGCCCGTTCGAGCTCAAGGACAAGGTGGTCTCGACGACGGCCAGCATGGGGGTCACCATCAGCGGTCCACACGGGTCGTCACCGGAGGAGCTGCTGCGAAATGCCGACCTCGCCATGTACCTCGCGAAGGCGCGCGGCAAGAATCGGCACGAGCTGTACGTGCCGGGCATGCACGAGCAGGCACTCCGACGCCTTGACCTGAAGGCGGCGCTCGAGCACGCGATCGCTGCCGGCGAGCTCGAGGTCCACTACCAGCCGATCGTTGGGCTCAGCGACGGGGCGGTGACCGGCGTCGAGGCGCTCCTGCGATGGCGGGCCCCCGACGGCCAGTACGTCCCGCTCCGCGAACTGATCCCTATCGCCGAGGAGACCGGCCTTATCATCCCGATCGGCCGGTTCGTACTCGATCGGGCCTGCCGCGACGTGCGAGCGTGGCAGGAGGAGCTCGGTGTCGGGGCGGACCAGCTGGACCTGGCCGTGAACGTCTCCGTCGTCCAGCTCGAGCACGGTACCCTCGTCCACGACGTGGAGCGAGCCCTGCAGGCCAGCGGACTGCAGGCGGAGTCGCTCGTGCTCGAAATCACCGAGAGCTCGCTCACGAACGACAGCCTCGACACCGCCCGCACGCTGCGCGACCTTCGTGGGCGCGGAGTGCGCCTCGCACTGGACGACTTTGGCACCGGCTACTCGTCGCTCGAGCGCCTCCGTCGCTTCGCCGTCGACATCGTGAAGATCGATCGCAGCTTCGTGACGGCCATTACGCGCGACCGCGAGGGCGTCCTCGTCCAGTCCATCATCGACCTCGGCCGCAGCCTGGGAATGCGCGTCGTCGCCGAGGGCATGGAGACCCAGGCCCAGGTCGTCGCTCTCCGCGCCCGGGGCGCCGCGTTCGGCCAGGGCTACTACTTCTCGAAGCCGGTACCCGCCGCCGCGATCGGACCGATCCTTGCCGTCGGCCGGCTTCCGCTGACCAGCCGGCGGTTGCGGCCGCGCGTCGTGCGTGGCGCTTGAGGTTATATCGAGGCCGGTCGCTCGCGATGAACGCCGCTCGGCAGGCGGCTGAGCCCGGGGCTCCGCTATCCTGCGGCGATGAAGATCGGTGAGTGGGACAACCTCGGAAAGGCGCGAGGTCTGATCCAGCGCCAGCTGGGCCAGCTCAACGTCGACGAGTTCGCCGCGCACGTCGGCGTCAACCCCGACAACGGACGCATGCGCGTGCTGGTCGCCACCGCCATCGGGCTGATCGACTACAGCTACTCGCCGGCCGGCGCCGACCCGAACGGCCCGTGGATCCTGCGCGGCCAGGTCCACCGCTGGAACGGGATCCGCGGCCTGCGCCTCCAGACCGATGCCCAACTCGACGAGGCCACCGGGCGCGACCAGGCGGTGTGGCGGCTGGTCACCGAGGATCCGAAGATCGAGCTGGCGGCCACGACCGACGGCGGCGAACGCCCGATCGAAGGCCTGCTGGCCTTCGCGGTTTCGTGCCTCCAGAACGCTCGCTAGTAGTCGTCTCCGGCGGCGGCGTCGTCCCGGGTCGGCGATGGCGTGGCGGCGGGTGGCGCGTCAGTCCCCTGCCCGCCCTCGTCGGTCGGCGCGCAGCCGGCGATCATGACTGAGACGAGGAGGCAGAGGACGACGATGATCCTGCGAAGCATGACGGTCCATACGCCGCCGGGTTACTCCGTCGCCCGTCGGGGGTTACGAGCGACCAGGTAGATGCTGCCGAACGGCAGCCGATAGCCGCCGGCGGAGTCCCGCGGGGTGGCGGCCATGAGGTCGCGGGCGAGCGCGGCGCGCCGGGCGCCGGACCAGTCGGAGGTGGCCTCGTGCCGAGACCCGACGCGGAGGAAGGAGCGGTACGCCGCCTCATCGGCCAGGGGGATGTTGGTGGTCGGGTCGGCCTCGACGGTCGAAACGTGCCACCCCGCGGCGGTCGCCCACTCTCCCACCTCCGCCGGCTGCGGGTAGTCGCTGCCACGCCACGAGATGCCGTATCTGTCGTACACGGAGCCGAGGACGGTGCCGGGGACCGCGTCGCCGGGTCCGGGAACCGACAGCGAGAGGCGACCTCCCGGGCGCGACACCCGGCGCCACTCGCGGAGGGCGGCGACCCGATCATCCGCGAAGAGCAGGGCGTGCACGGCGAGCACCACATCCACCGACTCGTCGGCCTGCGGAAGCCGGAGGAAGTCGGCTTCTACGAGCTCGACGTCCGGAAGCTGCCGGCGAGCGATCTCGAGCATGCCCGCTGCGCCATCGACGCCGATGACGCGGCGTCCCTCGCCCTGGGCAAGGCGGGCGGCGGTGCCGGTTCCGGTGCCGATGTCGATCACCATCTCGCCTGGAGCGAGCTCAGCTCGTCGTACGACCTCGGCGGCCACCGGCTCCAGCGCGGGAGCCATGGTCGCGGCGTAGTCGTCGGCCGTGGCGGAGAACGCATCCGCTCCGCTCGCCCGCCGGAGCATCAGGCCCGGTGGCGGTCCACGAACCGTTCGATGCGGTCCATGGCTTCCACGATCTCCTCGTAGGCGGTGGCGTAGCAGACGCGCACGTGGCCGGCGCCGCTCGGACCGAACGCCGTGCCCGGCACGACGCCCACGCGCTCCTCGCTGAGCAGCCGCTCGGCGAAGGTCGCCTCGTCGAGGCCGGTCGCGTCCGACACGCGCGGGAAACAATAGAACGCGCCCACCGGCTCGAAGCAGTCGAGACCAATCTCGTTGAAGCGATCGGTCATGTAGCGACGACGGCGGTCGTACTCGGCCCGCATGGCCTCGACGTGCACCTCGCCGTTGCGCACCGCCTCCATGGCCGCGAACTGGGCCGCGGTCGGGGCGCACATGATCCCGTACTGGTGGACCTTGGCGATGCCGGTCATCAGCTCGGCCGGGGCGGCCACGTAGCCGATGCGCCAGCCGGTCATCGCGTAGCTCTTGCTGAAGCCGCCGAGCAGGACCGTCCGCTCGCGCATGCCGGGGAGGGCGCTGAAGGCGGTGTGGGCGTGGTCGCCGTAAACCAGGCGATCGTAAATCTCGTCGCTGACCACCAGCAGGTCGTGCGCGTCGGCTACGCGGGCGATGGCCTCGAGCTCGTCTCGGTCGAGGGCGGCGCCGGTCGGGTTGTTGGGGTAACCGAGGAAAATGCCCTTCGTCCGGCGGGTGACGGCCGCCTCGATCATCGGTGCAGTGACTCGGAAGTCGGTGGCGTCGGTTGTGCTGACCGGCACTGCGGTGCCGCCGGCGAGTTGGATGCACGGGGCGTAGGCGACGAAGCACGGTTCGTGGTAGATGACCTCGTCGCCGGGGTTCAGGGTCGCCCGCAGGCTGGCATCCACGCCCTCGGAAGCGCCGACCGTGATAATCAGCTCGGTCCGAGGGTCGTATTCGACCCCGTAGCGGTTGAGCAGGTTCCCCGCGATCAGCTCGCGCAGCTCCAGCATGCCGCCGTTGGCGGTGTAGTGCGTCTGGCCCGCCTCCAGGCTTTCGATGGCGGCCCGCGTGATGGGCTCGGGCGTGGTGAAGTCCGGCTCGCCGATCGTCAGGCTGATGACGTCCCTCATCTCAGCCAGCATGTCGAAGAAGCGCCGGATGCCCGACGGGGGCATGGCGCGCACGCGATCGTTCAGGAAATCAGCGGTGGCGCGGCCGGTCCGGTGGGCTGGCTGTGTGGTCATTCGCCGGACAGTGTACCGAGCCGGGGCATGACCTTCCGCGAAGTGTGCAGGACACCTGGACGCTCGCGCACGGTAGCGCAGGGATTACCGGCCGCATACCGCGGGCTTACCGGGCCGGATGGCCCGTACGGACCTTTCGCCGGGACGCAGCGCCAACCGGAAGATGGGCGCCGGGACCGAGTCATCGATGCGTACCGCCTCGACCACGATGACGTGCAGCCGGCCGGTGATCTCGCGGTTCAGCCACTCGACGCTGGACGGTGGAAACCGGTTCGTCGGGCCACGACAGGTCCTCGCGGCGGTCAGCCGTGGGATCGGTTGTGACGGACATCGGCAGTTGACACCTGCTTACGAGAGGGAGCCCCGAAGCGGAGGACGAAGTGTCATCCGGGCGCCGATCCGCCACCAGCCGTACGATCATCCCGCGGGAGTAAGCCATTCGGACGTGCGGCCCACGGCAGCCCGCTGCGGCAAAGGACGCCCTGCCGTACGCTTGCCGGCCATGGAAGCGCCGGAGCTGATCCTCCTCCTGCTCGCCGTCGTGGCTGCCGTCACGCTCCTGGCCGAGCGCATCGGCGTGCCCTATCCGATCCTGATGGTCGTCGCCGGACTCGCGCTCGGGGCGCTGCCCGCGGAGGTTGTCCCGCGCGTCGAGCTCGAGCCGGACCTCGTGCTCATCCTCTTCCTGCCGCCCATCCTCTTCTCGGCCGCGTTCTTCCTGTCGCCCCGGGAGCTGTGGCGCAACCTGCGGCCGATCAGCATGCTGGCGGTCGGACTGGTCCTGACCACCACACTCGCGGTCGCCGCCGTCACCATGATCCTCGCGCCCCAGCTGGGCTGGCCGGTGGCGATCGCATTGGGCGCCATCGTCTCGCCACCGGACGCCATCGCGGCGACGTCGATCGCGCGCCGGCTGAACTTGCCGCGCCGGCTGGTGATCATCTTCGAGGGCGAGAGCCTGGTGAACGATGCCACCGCCCTCACCACGTACCGGCTGGCCGTCGCCGTGGGGGCCGGGACTGCCA
>JALZDF010000044.1 GCA_030862645.1 Chloroflexota bacterium | reverse complement strand
GGCCCTCCCGCAGCTTGTTTCGCGCGCCGCGCATGTTGCGCCGCTGAAGGTGAAGGAGTCCTGCCGCCACCTGGATGAGGCCCTGGTAGAAGTCACGCTCGTCGTCGTCGGCTGCCCGCCAGATGGTTTCCCACGACTCGTGCGCGTGCCAGTACCTGACCCCGTTGAAGAGCGCCACGGCCTGCCGGAAGAGCCGGTCATGCTCCGCAGGATCGAGGGCGGCGGTTCGGCCGCGCGCCGATGCCGGGTCGGCTGGCGTCGCGGCGGGGAGATCGGTCATCGCCGACCGATCCTAGCAGGCCGAGCAGCGGCCAAACCATCGGTCTAGCCTTCGCTCATGCAACAGGCCCCGCCTCGCTGGTGGCAGACCGGCGTCGTCTACCAGGTCTACTCGCGCTCGTTCGCCGATGCGTCGGGTGACGGCACCGGCGATCTCGCCGGCATCACCGGCCGCCTGGACTACCTCGCCTGGCTCGGCGTCGATGCCATCTGGATCTCGCCCTTCTATCCGTCCCCGATGGCCGACTTCGGATACGACGTGTCCGACTACACCGACGTCGATCCGCTCTTCGGGTCGCTCGCGGACCTCGACACGCTGCTGGCCGCGGCGCACGACCGTGGGATGAGGCTGCTCATCGATTACGTGCCGAACCACACCTCGGACCAGCACCCGTGGTTCGTCGAGTCGCGATCGTCGCGCGACAACCCGAAGCGAGACTGGTACGTGTGGCGCGACGGCAAGCCGGACGGCTCGCCGCCGAACAACTGGATCAGCATGTTCGCCGGTCCCGCATGGGACCGCGACGAGGGGACCGGGCAGTTCTACCTGCACACCTTCCTGAGGGAGCAGCCAGACCTCAATTGGCGAAACCCCAAGACTCGCAGGGCGATGTTCGACGTCGCCCGCTTCTGGCTCGATCGCGGCGTGGACGGCTTCCGAATCGACGTGGCGCCCATGGTCATGAAGGACCCCGCGCTGCGCGACAACCCGCCGAACCCGACGCCCGACGAGTGGCATCGGCTGGGGGCCTGGGCGACCCAGCTCCACCTCAACGATCACGCCCATCCCGACATGCATGAGCTGTATCGCGACTTCCGCAGGCTGCTCGAGTCCTATCCGGGTGAGCGGGTCAGCATCGGCGAGCTGCACCATCCCGACTTCGACACCTGGGCGCGCTACTACGGCGAGCGACAGGACGAAATCCACGTCCCGTTCAATTTCCATCTCACCTACAGCGCCTGGAACGCGGGGGAGGTCCGCCGCGCGGTCGAGGGGGTCGAGGACGCCCTGCCGGAGGGGGCGTGGGCCAGCTGGGTGCTCGGCAACCACGACCAACCGCGGTTCGGGTCGCCCGAACGCGCTGGCGCAGCCCAGGCGCCGGTCGGCATGCTGCTGCTCCTCACCCTGCGCGGCACGCCGACCATCTACTACGGCGAAGAGATCGGCATGGTGGACGTGCCGGTCGCGGCCGGGGACGCGCGGGATCCGCTGGAGCGGCGCGAGCCGGGACGCGGCCGCGACCCGCAGCGATCACCGATGCAGTGGGACGCCTCCCCGAACGCCGGGTTCGCGCCAGCCGACGCCACACCGTGGCTCCCGGTCGCGGCCGATGCGCAGGACGTGAACGTGGCCGGCCAGGCCGAGGACCCCGACTCGCTGCTCACGCTGACGCGCAGGCTCCTGCGGGTGCGCCGCGAGCATCCCGTGCTCCGCACCGGTGACTTCGAGCGCTTCGGCCCAACCCCCGACGGCACGTTCGCCTTTCGACGAATCTCGCCCGAAGGTCAGCTGACAGTGGCACTCAATCTGACGGATGCGTCGCGATCGATTCCCGGCGTCGGGCCGGGCGGCGTGCTCATCGGCACCCACCGGGACCGCGACGGGGCCAGAGTCGACACCGAGCTGGCACTGCGCCCCAACGAGGCGGTGGTCGTCGAGCGCTGAGCGAAGCGTCGCCAGACGAGAACGCTCGGTGAGCCGTCCCCGGCGGTCAGTCGACGATCTTGGCCATCACGTGCTTGACGATCGTGTAGTCCTCGATGCTGTACGAGCTCATGTCCTTGCCGTAGCCGGACTGCCCGAAGCCACCGTGCGGCATCTCCGACGCGATCGTGAGGTGGTCGTTGATCCAGACCGTGCCGTAGCGGAGTGCCCTGGCGGCGCGCAGTGCGCGCTTGACATCCTTCGTCCACACCGACGCCGCGAGGCCATAGGGCACGCCGTTGGCCCACGCCAATCCCTCGGCCTCGTCGTCGAAGCGCTGGACGGTGACGACCGGACCGAAGACCTCGTTCTGCACGATCTCGGAATCCTGGGCCACGCCGGTCACGACCGATGGCTTGTAGAAGAAGCCGCGCTCCCCGTCAGTCTCGCCACCAGTCGCGATCTCCGCGCCGTAGCCACGGGCCCGGTCGATGAAGCCGGCGACGCGCTCCTGCTGCGCCTTCGACACCATTGGTCCCATGTCGAGCTCGGGGTCGGATGCGGGGTCGCCCATCTTGATCGACTCGACCGCCGGCACAAGTGCCTCGAGGGCGCGGTCGTAGCCGTTGCCCATCACGATGAGCCGGGTGGCCGCCGTGCAATCCTGGCCCGAGTTGAAGAAGCCAGCCAACTTGATCGTCTCAGCCAAAGCATCCATGTCGGCGTCGTCGTAGACGAGCACCGGCGCCTTGCCACCGAGCTCGAGATGGACCCGCTTCACGGTCTGCGCCGCGGCGGCCGCGATCTCCTTGCCTGTCGCGGTGTCCCCCGTCAGGCTGACCATGTCGACGTCGGGATGCCGGATGAGCCGATCACCCACCACGGCGCCCGGCCCGGTCACCACGTTGTAGACGCCCTTCGGGAAGATGTCGGCGGCAAGCTCCGCGAGCCGGAGTGCCGAGAGAGGCGTCATCGAGGACGGCTTGAGGACGACGGTGCAGCCGGCGGCGAGCGCCGGGCACAGCTTCCAGATCGCCATCATCAGCGGGTAGTTCCATGGCGCCACCTGGCCGACGACGCCGGCGGGTTCGCGCCGGATCATGCTGGTGTGAGTGTTCACGTACTCCCCGGCGGCCTTGCCCTCCACGACCCGCGCCGCGCCGGCGAAAAAGCGGACGTTGTCGACGGTGAACTCGACGTCGAAATCCGCGACGCCCTTCGGCTTGCCGACGTTCGCCTGCTCGAGCGCCGAGAGCGTTTCCATGTCGCCCTCGATCGCATCGGCAAAGGCGTAGAGCGCCTTGGCACGCTCGGCCGGGGTCGTCTGCGACCACGTGTCGAATGCGGCACGCGCCGCGGCCACGGCCCGGTCGACGTCGGACGCATCACCCTTCGGGACTTGCCCGATCTCTTCCTCGGTGGCGGGATTGACGACAGCGGCGGTCTCGCCGCTCGTCGCATCGGCCCAGTCGCCGTCGATGAACATCTGGCGGCGTGGAGCGGTCAGGGTCATGG